>JBDHVD010000103.1:0-21541 GCA_039809525.1 Labilithrix sp.
CGGCGAGCACGTGTGGATCTCCGGCGGCGAGGCGGTCGTGCGCCTGGATCCACAGTGGCTGGTGCCGGCCTGGGGCGGCCGTGTGACGACGACGAGCGCTCGCGCGGAGGGGGCGAAGCTGTTCGCTCAGGGCTCGCGGTAGAAGCGCGGCACGCGGCGCGAGATGGAGGTGAGGACCTCCCAGGCGATGGTGCCGGCCTGGGCCGCGACCTCGTCGGCGGAGATCGCGTCCTTCTCCTGCGAGCCGAGCACGACGACCTCGTCGCGGAGCGTGATGCCCGGCACGTCGGTGACGTCGATCATCGACATGTCCATCGAGACCGCGCCGACGATCGGCGCGCGCACGCCGTGCACGAGCACGTGGCCGCGGTTCGACAGGTGCCGCGAGAGGCCGTCCGCGTAGCCCACCGGGATCGTCGCGATGCGCGTGGGGCGCGACGCGCGGAAGAGCCCGCCGTAGCCGACCGGCTCGCCGGTGGCGATCGTGCGGAGGTCGACGATCTCGGAGCGGACGCGCATCGCCGGACGGAGCTCGGAGGCGCCGAGCGGCGAGATGCCGAAGAGCGCGATGCCCGGACGGACGACGTCGTAGAGCGCGTGCTTGCGCAGCACCGCGGCGCTGTTCGCGGCGTGGCGCACGCCCGGAGCGACGCCCTGCTTCGCGAGGCGGACCGTGGCCTCCTCGAAGCGCGCGATCTGATCGACGGTCATCGTGCCGTCGGTCGGCTCGTCGGCCGAGGCGAGGTGGGTCATGAGCCCGGTGATGCGGACCTCCGGGCACGCGGCGAGCTTCGCCGCGAACGACTCGAGATCGCCCATGCGCACGCCGAGGCGCGCCATGCCGGTGTCGATCTTGAGGTGCGCCTCGACCGAGCGGCCGATCTGCCTCGCCGCGCGGGCGAGGCCCTCGAGATGCGAGCCGTCGTAGATCACCGGGACGACGCCGCGCTCGACGATCTCCTCGTACGCGCCGCCGTAGTAGCCGCCCATCACGAGGACCGGCGTGCGGATGCCGGCATCGCGGAGCTCGACCGCCTCCTCGAGCAGCGCCACGCAGAAGCCCTGCGCGCCCGCCCGCTCGAGCGTCCGCGCGACCGCGGGGGCGCCGTGGCCGTAGCCGTCCGCCTTGAGCACCGGCCACACGCTGGCGGTGCCGGCGTGACGGGCGACGACGCGGAGGTTGTGCCGGAGCGCCTCGAGGTTCACCTCGGCGCGCGTCGGGCGGACCGCGTCGGCCGGAGCGGCGCGTCGCGGCTTGAGGACGCGGACGCTGTCCGGAGCATCGGTCTTGCGCCTCGAGGGGAGCAGCGGGTCCTTCATCGTCATGCGTCCATCCCAACGCCCGGGAATGCCAGGGCTATTCTCGTTTGCCAGAACGGCGTCAAGAACCAAAGAAAGCGGCGCCGATTCTCGCCGGATTTCCGTCCGCTGCGGCCGCGCTCGGCATGTTACAGATTTGTGACTCTACGGGAGGAGCGCCGGATGGAGAGGTCGTCGGTCGTCGGTTCGGTCGTTGTCGCGTGCAGCATCGTCGCCGTGGTCACGAGCTGCGTGGGTGACGACCCCGGTTCGTCGTCGTCTTCCGGCGGCGACGGTGACGGAGGCGGGTCGTCGAGTGGCCAGGCCAGCAGCAGCAGCGGCAACGCGAGCAGCAGCAGCGGCAACAGCAGCAGCAGCAGCGGCGGCAGCAGCGGGACGATCACCGACGGCGGCGGCGATGCCGACGCGGGCGATCCGCCCCCTCACATCCCGACGGTCGGAAACTTCCTGAAGGCGGCGGTCGCCAAGGGGAGCGCCGGGTTCGGCGGCGCGGTCGAGCTCTCGGCGGACGGCAACACGCTGGTCATCGGAGCGCCGGGCGACAACAGCGCCGGCACCGGGGTGCTCGGCACGTCGGAGGCGGACACGAGCGTCGCGTCCGCCGGTGCCGTCTACGTGTTCACGCGCTCGGCGGGTGGAGCGTGGGCGCAGGTCGCGTACCTCAAGCCCTCGGACGCGCCCACGGCCTATCTGACCTTCGGCAAGAGCATCTCGCTGTCGGCCGATGGGTACCGGCTCGCGGTCGGCGCGATGGGCCACGACGGCACCGCAACGAACTCCGGCGCGGTGTATGTCTTCTCGCGGAACAACGCGAGCGGATCGAGCTGGTCGCAGATGGGCAACGCGCCGCTCAAGCCGTCGAACCCGATGGGCGAGGGCCAGTTCGGATCGAGCGTCGCGCTCTCCGGCGACGGCCAGTCGCTCGCGGTCGGCGCGTTCGCCGAGAGCAGCGCCGACAACACGATCAGCACCGGCGCCGGCGGCGCGTCGAATGCAAGCTACACGTTTGCGGGCGCGGTCTACGTCCTCCGGTACAACGCCGGGGCGTCGAAGTGGGAACAGACCCATTACATCAAGCCGTCGAACAACCAGAGCGGCGGCCGCTTCGGGTGGAGCGTCGCGCTGTCGAAGAACGGCTCGGTCCTCGCGGTCGGCGGCATCGGCGACGCGAGCAACGCGACGGGCGTGAGCGCGTCGGCATCCACCGATACGTCGGCGGGGTTCTCGGGCGCCGTCTTCTTGTTCGAGAAGAACACGGGCAACTGGACGCAGACGACCTACTTCAAGGCGTCCAACGCGCGCGCGAGCGCGAGGTTCGGGCAGAGCGTCTCGCTCTCGGACGACGGCACGACGCTCGCCGTCGGAAGTGACTTCGAGACCAGCGCGGCGAAGGGGGTGAACCCCACGAACCCCGGGCCCGAGGACGTCAGCGCGAACAACGCCGGCGCGGCGTACGTGTTCAAGAAGGGCGGCGCGGGCTGGACGCAGACGTACATCAAGGCCTCCAATGCGCGCCCGGGCTCGACCTTCGGTCGCAGCGTTCGTCTGTCGGCGGACGGAAAGGCCCTCGTCGTGGGTAGCCCGTCCGAGTCGAGCGCCGCGCTCGGCGTGAACGGCACGGCTCCGGGCCAGGACGACACGTCCCTCATGTACGCGGGCGCGGCCTACACCTTTGCGCTCGTGAACGGCGCCTGGGGCCAGACCGGCTACCTGAAGGCGTCGACCGTCGCGCGCGCGAACAACGTCGGGATCGCCAGCGCGATCACGACCTCGAACGGCACCTTCACCGTCGCGGTCGGCGCCTCGTCGAACCCGAGCAGCGACACGGGCGTCGACGGCACGAAGAACGACACGGCCGCCGGAGGATCCGGCGCGGTCTACACGTTCAAGTGAGCGGACGCCCGGCGGCGGGCCCGTACGATTTTCGCCCGGGTATTATTGACAAGCAATATTACCCGGCCAATATTCACGGGCATGAACGTGCCCACGAACACGGGGGCGACCGAGACCGATCGCCCGCAGACGTACGCGGCCTTCGCCGGCGACAAGCTCGTCGCGTCCGGAGACCTGCGCACCGTCGTCCTCCATCTCAAGGAGCGCGCCGATCGGGGGAAGGCCGACGGCGTCCTCCTGTTCGAGGACGCGACCGGCCGGCAGCTCGACGTGAGCCTCGAGGGCACGCCCGAGGAGGTGCTCGCGCGCGCGATCCCCGAGCCGCCGCCCCAGGGACGCGGCCGGCCCAAGCTCGGCGTGACGGCGCGCGAGGTCACGCTCCTGCCGCGTCACTGGGAGTGGCTCGAGCGGCAGCCGCACGGGATCTCGGCGACCCTCCGCCGTCTCGTCGACGAGGCGCGCAAGCGCGAGCCCGACGAGGAGGTGAAGCGCAACGCGCGCGAGGCGGCGCACCGCTTCATGACCACCATGGGCGGCGATCGGCCCGGCTACGAGGAGGCGCTGCGCGCGCTGTACGCGAAGGACCGCGAGGGGTTCGAGCGCCGGATCAAGCGCTGGCCCGCCGACGTGCGCGAGCACGCGACCAGGCTCGCGGGGCCGTCGTTCTGATGCGCTCCGCCATGGACACGGCTGCGGCGATCGCACGCGGCGAGGCCTCGGCGCGCGACGTGGTCGAGGCGCACCTCGCGCGCATCGCCGAGACGAACCCGCGCCTCCGCGCGGTGACGCGCACGCTCGACGACGCCGCCCGCGCGGACGCGGAGAGGATCGATCGGGCGCGCGCGTCGGGCGCCGCGCTCGGACCGCTCGCGGGGGTGCCGATCACGGTGAAGGAGAACATCGACGTCGCGGGCTCGGCGACGACGCACGGCGTCCCTGCGCTGCGCGAGGCGATGCCGCGCGGAGACGCGCCGATCGTCGAGCGGCTCCGGCGGGCGGGCGCGATCCCGATCGCGCGCACGAACCTCCCGGACATGTCGCTCCGCTTCCACACGAACAGCACGCTGTTCGGCGCGACGGTGAACCCGTGGGATGCGCGGCTGTCGCCCGGCGGCTCGAGCGGCGGCGAGGGCGTCGCCATCGCGACGGGGATGTCCGCGCTCGGCCTGGGCAACGACGCCGGCGGATCGGTGCGCGTCCCCGCCCTGTTCTCCGGCGTCGCCGCGCTCAAGCCGAGCTACGGCCGCTTCCCCGGCGATCGCACCATCGGCCGCGACCTCACGCTCGCCTCGCAGCTCGTGCCGGTCGACGGCGTGCTCGCGCGCACGGTCGCCGATCTCGCGCTCGCCTTCCGCGTGCTCGCCGGATCCGATCCGCGCGATCCGCGCGCGGTCGACGCGCCGCTCGAGGGCCGGGCGCTCGCCGCGCCGATCCGCGTCGGTGTGGCGCGCGATCCGGGCGGGCTCGGCGTCGACCGCGAGACCTCGCTCGCGATCGACGCGGCCGCGGCGGCGCTCTCCGACGCGGGCTACGCGATCGAGGCGATCGACGTCCCGCGGCTCGACGAGACGCTCTCCGCGTACGGCCGGATGATCATGACCGAGTTTCACCTCGTGCGTCCGATGCTCGAGCGCCTCCTCGGCGACGACGGCCGCCGCTACATCGAGCTGGCGACCGCGCGCGTGGAGGCGCCGGTCGATCTCGCCGAGTACGTGCGCCTGACCGCCGTGCGCATGAGCCTGCAGCGCGACTGGGCCGAGCTCCTCGCGCGGATCCCCGTCGTGCTCGGCCCGGTGTTCACCGAGCCGCCGCCGCCCGTCGACTTCGACATCGCGGGCCCCGAGGAGCACGCGCGCGTGACGATCGCGCTGCGCCTCTGCACGGCGACGAGCTTCGTCGGTCTTCCCGCCGTCGCGGTCCCCACCGGCGTCTCCGGCGGGCTACCGCGAGGCGTCCAGGTGATCGCCGCGATGCATCGCGAGGACGTGTGCCTCGCGGCGGCCGCGGCGATCGAGCGGCGGCTCGGCACGGTCACTCACTGACGCTCACGGACCGACCTGCGGCACGGTCCCGGCGAGCGCGCCGGCGAGGAAGGTCGCCGCGTCCTTCCTCCCGTCGGGATCGCGGAACACGACGAAGTGCCCGTCGTACCCCGCCGGCGCGTACTCGCGCGCGACGCCGGTGCGCGCGCCGCTCGCGAGGTTACCCGACACCGGGACGCCGGCGGGCTGGAGACCGCCGATCGCCTCGGGCTGCGCGACCGATGCGGGCGGCGCGGCGAGGCCGAGGCCCGCCGCGAGCACGTACGTCGCCTGCACCGCGCTCGGCGTGTACGTGTCCGAGAGGCCGAAGGGCACGAACACGTGCTTGTCGAGCGCCCGCGCGTGCGAGAGCGGATCGGCCGGATCGATCGCGTTCTGCAGGAGACCGAGCACCGGATGCGCCTCGTTCACGCCGGCGGGATCGACGAGGACGAACGGCACCGCCGCCTTGATGTTCACCGGGCTCGTCTTCGTGAGGAGCGCGTCGATCAGGCTCGCGCCGACGCCGCTCAGCACGACGCCCGAGACGTCCGCGGCGCGCGGCATCGCGATCGCGCCCTCGGTCGCGCCCTGCGAGTGCCCCCAGAACGCGATGCGGTCGAACGTGACCTCGGTCGAGGCGCGCGCGAAGCGCACGAGCGACAGCTGATCGGCGGCGCCCTGGAGCGGGTTGCCGCGCGCAGCGGCGGGGTTGGCGAAGGCGAAGAACAGATCGTTCGGCGACGAGGTCGACCCGTTGCGGCGCGGGCCGTGCGCGACCTGATCGATGCCGAGCACCGCGATGCCCGACGCCGCGAGCGACTTCGCGACGCCCTCGGTGACGTGGCTGCGGTAGCTGCCGCCGGTGCCGTGCGCGTAGACGACGAGCGGCCACCCCGACGCGGGCATCGCCGAGCCCTTCGGTACGGTGAGCGCCATGCAGACCTGCTCGGTGCGCTGCACCAGCGGCTTGCCCGCGCCGTCGTACGCGAGATCGCCCCCGTCCTTCGGCTCCGCGTACGGCGCGGTGCCCTTCTGGAAAATCGGCAGCGCGACCAGCGCGTGGAGCTCGTCGAACGCCGGATCGGCGGCGCCGCACGCGCGCTCGCCGGTCACGTCGGGACAGGGCGAGGGCGCGCTCCCGCACTTCACCCATGCGCTCGCGGCCGGCGCCGGCGCCGCGGCGATCACCTCGGCGAGCTTCTCCGCCGGGCGCGTGGTGTGCGCGACGGTGAAGACGGCGGCGTTCAGCACCGTGCCGAGGTCGAACGACTTGGCCGCGGCCCACGCGCGGAGCGGCGCGTACCTCGCGTACGCGGGCGCGAGCACGGCGTCGGCGCGCGCGCTCGGCGCGAGCAGCGCCGAGAGATCGGCCGAGCGGCCGACCGCGCCTCCGCCCGGCGTCTTCGCCGCGTTCGTGACGATCGCCGCATAGGTGTGGCCGGGGAGGAACGGCTCGCCGTCGCGCGGGCGGATGCCGATCGAGTTGTTGCACACGTACGCCGATCGCCCGGTGGTCGCGATCCACGACAGGCCGAGATCGTTCATCGGACCGTCGGCGGTGACGTCGACGAGGCGCACGGCGCCCTGCGCCTTCAGCGAGTCGAAGTCGACCTCGCCGCTGAAGCGCATGGTGATCGTCGCATACGCGCTGAAGCCGTCGGCGTTCTGCTCGACGTCCTTCACGTAGCGATCGACCACGTCGAAGCCGAGGATCTCCGGGCCCGGCGTGGGGAAGCCGAACAGCGCCGGTCGGCCGTTGCCGTCGCGGCGGACGTCGTTGGGAAACGGCAGGCGGAAGAAGTCGCCGTCGTTCGATCCGCGCGGCACGCGGAAGTACGCGACCACCGGCGGCGGATCGTCCGTGCACTCCACGCCCTTCCACGTGGGGATGGCGATGGGCGCGCCCGGTGGCAGCGGCGTGCACGTGCCGCCCGCGCACCCGAGCCCGCCGAAGCAGTCGCCGCTCGTCTTGCACGCGCCGCCGACGTCGATCGTGCCCTCCGGCTGACACTGCGCGCCGAAGCCGACGATGTTGCAGCGGAGGCCGGACTTGCAGTCCGCGTCGCTCGCGCACGACGCCGCCGCTCCGCCGGTGCCCGCGGGCGTGCACGTGCGCTCCGGCCCGCAGTACAGCCCATCCTTGCATTCTGCACTGATCGTGCAGGGCGTCCCGCTGTCCGACGACCGCCCCGGCGCGCACGTGCCGTTCACGCACGCGAGGCCGGGCCGGCAGCGCCTGTCGCCCTCGTCGCATGCCTCGCCGACGCTCTTGCCGAGCAGCCCCGCCTCGGGGCTCCCGCCGTCACCGCCGTCCAGGCCGGGATCGACGGACAGGCCCCCTCCCCCTCCGCACGCGACGATCGGGACCACCGCCAGCGACGACACCAGAAGCGCGCGAACGAGCATCGACATGGACCACCCCAGGTTTCGCCAAGCGTAACAGGTCCGGCACAGGACGAGCGGCCCGGCACGAGGTCATCGCGCCGAGCCGCCTTCAGGTCTTCAGGTCTTCAGGTCTTCAGGCTTCAGGTCAGGGGTTCCAGCCGGTCGAGATCGAGTTGCCGCTGTCCGACCAGCTCGCGTTCGAGTCCTTGGTGCACCAGGCGTCGCTGCCGAAGCTCTGGGTGCCGCCCCACGTCCAGCCCCCGTCCTTGCACACCAGCGCGACGTTGCCCCAGAGCACGCGGTTGCACTTGTAGTCGCCGTACTTGTAGTAGTTGCCGTCGGGGAACGTGACGCGCGTGCCGTGGCTCGCCGCGCCGGCGTTGAAGGTCACGTACGCGCCGTTGCCCGCGCGGTACTGGAGGCTGCCGGCCCCGCACGAGTCGCAGGTCGTGCCGTCACCGCCGCAGACCCCGCACTTGTCGACCACCTTGCCCGAGCCCTCGACGCCGTCGCAGCCCTTCGTGAGCGGCGTGCAGTTCTTCGCCGTGTACTCGGTCGTGAGCGCGAGACGGACCTGCGAAGAGTCGGTGAGGTGCCGGATGGTGTACGAGATCGGGACGCCCGGGTTGTTCTTGTCGAAGTTCGCGCCCTTCGTGAGGAAGGTGGCGATCTTCTCGAACTGCGAGGCGCCCGTGACCGCGCCGATCGCCATCTCCGCGTTGCCGCCGAGGCCGTAGGCCTTCACCGTCGACTCGTTGATGATCTTCTGCCACGCCGCGCTCGCGCTGCCGCTCGCGTTGATCGACGGGCCGCTGTACGAGCCCTTCACCGCGACCTCGAGGTCGAGCTGCGAGGCCGACGACTCGAACAGGATGTAGAAGATGCGGCCGTAGGTGACGCTCGCGACGTAGACCGGCGGGTTGCCCGCCGCCGCGTAGGGCTCGAGGTCCTTCGACGTGACGCCCGGGGCGAAGACGCCCGCCGCGCCCTCCGGCGGATCGAACGCCATCGTGAAGTACTCCTGCGAGAACTGGACGAGGAACCGGCTCTTCTCGTCCTTCTTGTCGACCGAGAGCGCCGCCGACGCCGCCCAGTTCGTGCCCTCGACGTTCGCGTCGACCGCCACCGCGAGCTGCTCCGACGAGTAGATCGACTGGAAGCTGTACGAGAACTTCGCCGGCGTCGCGCCCGTGTAGCTGTCGAGGATCTCGTTCTGCGCCTGGATGGCCGCCGACAGCGAGGGCGACTCCATCTTCTTGAAGAACGGACCGCCGCCGCCCGAGGCGAGGGTCATCGTGATGGTGCCGGGCGCGCGCTTGACCGGGATGGGGTCGAGGATGCCGCCGCCCATCGACTTGCCCTGCACCAGCGAGCCGGGCCAGAGCACGTCCGCGTTCGGGTTCAGCGCCACGAACTTCTCGGGCACCTTGGTGAGGCTGTAGTCGGTGTACGTGCACTGATAGTTGGTGCCGCCCTCGCCCGGCACCTTCGTCGTCGCCGGCGCCGACGTCTCCACCGGAGCGGGGTCGGCCTTCTTGTCCGTGGACATGTGGCCCGCCGCGGCGATCAGCGCGTTGATGCGCGAAGCCTCGTCGCCGTCCGCCGCCTCCGGGTCCGCCGGAGCCCCCGGCGCCGCGCCCGGCGCCGGATCCGCCGCCGCCGTGCCCTGGGCATCGGCCCCGCTGCCCCCGCAGGCAACGAGCAAGAACAGCGTGGAGAGCGCGGCGACCTTCGAGAGAGTCCTCATGATGTTTCCCACCAACCTTTCGTGGAGGAGGGATTGCGAGGACGATGCCAGGCCCGATCGGCCCATTTTTACGAGGTTTCGTACCCGTATCGGGAGCGCGCGGGGGCGATACGCCGATACGGCCCGCGCGATACACCCCGATACAGTCTCCGATCGGGTGACAGGCCGTCAGCCGGCGGCCTTCTCCTCGAGCTGCTCCTCGATCTTCTCCTGCGCCTCGAGGGCGTACTGGAGCCGGTAGAGCCGTGCGTACACGCCGCCGAGCGCCATGAGCTCGTCGTGCGTGCCGATCTCCACCACCTTGCCGCGATGGAAGACGACGATGCGGTCGACGGCGCGGATGGTCGAGAGGCGGTGCGCGATGACGAGCGCGGTCCGGCCCTCCATCACCGCCTCGAGCGCCTTCTGCAGCCGCGCCTCGGTGTCCGAGTCGATGCTGGCGGTCGCCTCGTCGAGGATGAGCAGCGGCGTGTCCTTGTAGAGCGCGCGCGCGAACGCGAGGAGCTGCCGCTCGCCGGCGGAGAAGTTCGAGCCGCGCTCGTCCACCCGCGCGGCGAGACCGCCCGGACGCTTGAGGAAGACGTCGAGCGCGCCGATCCGCGCGAGCGCCTGCTCGACCCTCTTCATGTCGGGCGACTCGTCGCTCATCGCCACGTTCGACGCCACGGTCCCGGCGAAGAGGAACACGTCCTGCGGGACGACCGAGAAGAGGTCGCGCAGATCGCGCCGGTCGTACGCGCGCACGTCCTTGCCGAGCACGCGCGCGGTGCCCTCGCTGAAGTCGTAGAGGCGGAGGAGCAGCGACGTCACCGTCGTCTTGCCCGCGCCCGTCGCGCCGACCAGCGCGAGCTTCTCGCCGCGGCGGACGCTCAGCGAGACGTCCTTGAGCACGGCGACGCCCGGCTTGTAGCCGAAGGTGACGTTCTCGAGCGCGATCGCCTCCCCTTCGGGCCCGGGCTTCGTGTCCTCTTCCTTCGCCGCCGGCCGCTCGAGCGCGTCCTCGTCGAGCAGCTTGAAGATGCGCTCGGCGCCGCTCATCGCGGACTGGAGGATGGTGTAGCGCTGCGCGAGCAGGCTCACCGGCTCGAAGAACTGCTTGATGTACTGGGTGAACGTGACGACCAGCGGGAACGTGATCGTGCTGTCGCTCACGCGCTTGAGCCCCGCCCACCAGAGGACGCTGGCGATGCAGACCGTGCCCACCATCTCGATCGAGGCGTCGAGCACCGCCTCGTAGAAGATCGAGCGCTTGTTCGCGTCGCGGTACTCCTCGTTGATGCCGTCGAACTCGGCGGCCATCTCCTTCTCGCGGGCGTACGCCTGCACCACGCTCATCCCCGAGACCTGCTCGTTGAGGAACGCGTTGAGGCGCGCGGTCTTCGTCCGGATGTCACGGAACGCCTCGCGCGCCCGCCCGCGGACGTACCAGACGATGAGCCCGACGACCGGCAGCGCGGCGAACGCGATGAGCGACATGCGCACGTCGAGCAGGAGCATCATGACGACGATGCCGACCAGCGCGACGAGATCCCCGAGCGCGTTCATCACGCCGGACGCGAAGAGCTCGCCGACCGCATCGACGTCGTTGGTGGCGCGCGTCACGAGCCGCCCCACCGGCGTCTTGTCGTAGTAGCGGAGCTCGAGCCGCTGCATGAAGTCGAACAGGTGCGCGCGGAGATCGGCCATCGCGCGCGCGCCGGCGATCTGCATCACGTACATCTGCACGAACGACAGCGCCTGCATGCCGACGACGACGAGCGAGAGCAGGATGCCCTGGCGGAGGAGCCCGCCCGGCTCGGCGGCCTGCGCCTTCGCCACGAGCTCGCCCATCACCACCGGCCGCGCGAGGTTCAGCGCGGCGGCGAGCAGGAGCATGCCGATCGAGACGGCGACGAGCGACGCGTGCGGCCGCATGAACGGCCAGAGCCGTCCGAGCAGCCGCGTGTCGTACGCGCGATCGAGCTTCTCTTCCTCGTGGAAGTCGCGGAGCGTGCGCGCCTGCTTCGGGTTCTTGCCCGTCGCCGCCGCGGTCATGCCTCCACCTCCATCGCCTCGAGCTCGCGCTCCGCGGACTGCTCCTCGGCGAACGCGGAGTAGAGCCCCTCGCGCTTCACGAGCTCCTCGTGCGTGCCCTGGTCGACGATGCGTCCCGCGTCGAGCACCACGATCTGGTCGCAGCGCGAGGCCGCCGCGATGCGGTGGGTGATCAGGACCACCGTGCGGTTCGCGGCCTGGCGCTCGATCGCCTCGAGGATCGCCGCCTCGGTCTTCGCGTCGACGGCGGAGAGCGGATCGTCGAGCACCAGCACCTTCGGCTCGCGGACGAGCGCGCGCGCGAGGGCGATGCGCTGCTTCTGACCGCCCGAGAGCTGCACGCCTCGCTCGCCGACCACGGTGTCGAACTGCTCGGGGAGCGAGAGCGCCTCCTCGAGGACCTGCGCCTCGCGCGACGCGTCGCGGATGCGCTGCATCGCCTCCTCCGACTCGCACTCGTCGAGGCAGAAGCCGATGTTGCGCGAGACGGTGGTGGAGAAGAGGAACGCGTCCTGCTGCGCGTAGCCGATCGCCTCGCGCACCGCCGAGAGCGGCAGGTCGCACACGTCCTTGCCGTCGATGAACACGGTGCCGCGCGGCGTGGGGAGGAGCCGCGCGAGGAGCTGCGCGATGGTGCTCTTGCCCGAGCCCGTCCGGCCGACGATGGCGATCGACTTGCCCGACGGCACCTCGAACGACACGTCGTCGACCACCTTGTGATCGCCGTACGCGAACGAGAGGCCCTTCACCCGCAGCGCGCCGTCGACGCGCTCGGGCGCCGGCAGCGGGCCGTCGGTCACCTCGGGGACGGCGTCGAACACCTCGAGCAGGCGCGCGTAGCCCGCGCGTCCGCGCTGGATGATCGCGATCGAGAAGCCGACCGCGATCATCGGCCAGGTCATGCGGCCGTATGCGAGCCAGAACGCGAAGAAGTCGCCGCGCGTGATCCCGCCGTCGGCCGGCCCCCGGAGGAGGAGCGACGCGCCGTACCAGAAGAACGCGAGCACGCCGAGCGAGCTCACCGCGCCGACCATCGGCATCATCACGCCGCGGAGGCGCGCGAGGCCGAGGCTCGCCTCGAGGTAGCCGACGTTCGCTGCGTCGAAGCGGCGGCGCTCGCGCCGCTCGAGCGCGAAGCTGCGCACCACGCGGACGCCTGCGAGGTTCGTCTGCAGGACCTCCGAGAGCTTGCCCATCGCGTCCTGGTTCGAGCGCGTGCGGGTGAACATCTGCTTCGAGAACGAGCGCGTGAGCACGAACAGGAGGGGCAGCATCACGAACGACACGAGCGTGAGCTTCACGCTGATGCGCACCATGACCTGCAGCGCGCTCGCGAAGGCGAACACGACGTTCACGATGTTGAGGATGCCGAAGCCGAGGAGGAGGCGGACCTGCTGGAGGTCGCCGGTCGACCGGCTCATGATCTCGCCGGCGGACATCGTCCGGTAGAACGCGGTGCCGAGCCGGTGCAGCCGGTGGAGCAGCATCGCGCGAAGCTCGTACTCGGCGTCGCGGCCCGCGTTGAAGATGAACCAGCGGCTGGCGACGCGCGCCACGAACGCCACGATCGCGAGCGCGAAGATGAACATCGCCGGCTCGGTCACCTTCTCGGGCGCGCCGCCGAACACGTCGTCGATCGCGGCCTTCGACAGCCAGTCGATGCGGTTGAGCGAGAGCTGAAAGATGCCGAGCACCACCGCACCACCGACGTAGGCTGGGAGATGGCGCCGGAACTGACCCCCGAGCGACGTCGGCAGGCTGCCGGGATCGATGGGGCGGGAGGACGCGGCCACGGTGGAGTCGACGTAGATAGCAGACGAAGGGCTGCAGGCGACTAAGATGCTCGGCCATGGGCAATCGTTGCGCTCTCGTCGTGGGAGCGACGGGCCTCGTCGGCGGGCACGTCGTTCAGGAGCTGGCGCATCCCTCTGGTCCGCCTGGCTCGGAGCACGACCGCATCGTCGTGCTCGTCCGCAGGCCGTCGGGCGGGGCGTTCACCGGGAAGGCCGACGTCGACGAGAAGGTGGTCGACTTCGACCGGCTCGACCGCGCGGACTTCGAGGGGATCGACGACGTGTTCGCCTGCCTCGGCACCACCATCAAGGTCGCGGGCTCGCAGGAGGCGTTCCGCAAGGTCGACCACGACTACACGGTGAAGGTGGCGGAGCTCGCGAAGGCCGCCGGCGCGACGCGCTTCGCGCTCGTGTCGTCGGTCGGCGCCGATGCGGGCTCGCGCAACTTCTACCTCCGCACGAAGGGCGAGACCGAGCGCGACGTCGAGGCGATCGGCTTCTCCACGCTGATCGTCGCGCGGCCGAGCGTGCTGGTCGGCACGCGGCACGAGTCGCGTCCGGGCGAGAAGATCGGCATCGCCGTCGGACGCGCCGTGTCGTTCGCCATGATCGGCGGCCTCGCGAAGTACCGGCCGATCGAGGCGCGCGTGGTCGCGAGGGCGATGATCACCGCGATCGCCGAGGGCACCGCGGGCAAGCGCGTGCTCCTGCACGACGACCTGGTCGAGCTCGCGGCCGCGTCCTGATCGCTCAGCCCTTGCGGCCGCCGCGCGGGCGGCGGTGCGACGACGCGAGGAGCGGACGGCTGCCCTCGGCGCTCGCGACGAGGTCCTTCAGGTCGAGCATCGCCGCGAGCAGCCCGAGGCGGACGCGGGCGCGTCCCTTCGCGTCGAGCTCCTCGACCACGCCGACCTTGTTCGCGAACGGACCGCCGAGGACGCGGACGCGCGTGCCCTTCTCGATCGGCTGCCTCGGATCGACGTCGGTCACCGCCGCCGGGGCGCCGCGCGCGCGCAGCGACGTCGGGAGGATGGGGCGACGCGGCGGCGCCGCGCGGACGGGCGACGACTCGCGGCGGGCGTCGGGCTCGGGCGCCTTCTCCTCGCCACGCCCCCGCGGCGCGCCCTTCTGGGACATCGGGCCTTCCTCGACCAGCTTCACGAGCCGGCGCGCGTCCTCGCGCTCGCGGCGCGAGCCCTCCGCGCGCACCGGTCCCTTGCGCACGCCCTTGCGGTCGCGCCGCTTCCTGCGCTCCTCGCGCCCGCGCTCGCGGCGCTCCTCGGCGCGCGCTCGCCCGGCCCGCCACGCGCCCCGGCGGGACGCGGCGATGAGATCGTTGTCCGGCGCCCAGGCGACCAGCTTGTAGACGTGCGCGAGCGCCACGAGCGCGTCGGCGAGGTGCTCTTCGACGTCGCTCGCGTGCGCGAGCGCGACCTCGCGCTTGATGCTCCAGCCGATCCACAGCGGACGGCGGTTGCGCTGGCTGTCGTCGAGCAGCGCGCGGATGTCCTCTGCCGTCGCGCCCGAGGCGCGCGGGAAGCTCGGCACGCCGGTGAGGCCGATCGCGAACTCGTCCGGCATCGCCTCGAGGAGCGACGTGAGCTCGAGGAGCGCGGTCGGATCGAGGATACGCGCGCGGAGGTTCTTCACGTCGGCCTCGGCCTCGGGGCAGAACTCGAGGCTGACCGCGACGTGGACGCTGTCGATGGTGAGCGCGAGGTACGCGTGCGAGCGGAGCGGATCGTCCTCGGGCTCGGTGCGCGGGACCGCTCCGCGCGCGAAGGCGTCGCGGACGAAGAGCACGCGCTGCGCGATGGCGCGCGGGGCGCGCGACGAGAGGTGCTGCTCGACCTCGTCGGGCACGACGACCTCCGCCGGGATCCCGAGCTGCGAGAGGCGCGGCAGCAACGCGCGCGCCCACGCCGCGATGCGCTCGCGCAGCACGCGCCGCTGCGCCGCAGGGCTCGGCGACGCCGCGCCGGCGCCGCGCGAAGGAGGCGACGTCCGCTCGAGGAACGCGTCGAAGTCCGCGCCCGTCAGCCGGAGCGTGCGCACGTCGGGGGAGTCGGGAGCGCCCGGCCTCACGATCGCGGCACTCTAGGGTTTTCCGACGGTTCTTGCCACCATTGACGCATCGCGTCACCGACCTTAGGTTCTATCCCGATGAAGCTCCTGGAGCGCTCGTCCCAGCCGCCGGGAACGGATCTCGGCCATGACGTGTTGATCGCCGTGACGATGGGGATCGCGCTCACGCTGGTCGGAACGACCATCTGGATCTGGAGCTGCCGGTGACGGCGATGCTCTCCGAAAGAAACCGTGGTAGACCGGCCATCGTGCCTCGATCGCCGAAGACGACGTCGAAGAAGCGCGCCTCCGCGAAGAAGGACGTCACCACCGAAGAGCCGAAGAGCGAGCACGAGGTCGAGGAGGCCGAGGCCGGCGAGGGCGACGAAGAGGCCGCGCCCGCCAGCGGCTCCGGCCCTGCGCTCGAGGGTGAGGTGGTCGACGACGAGGACGCCTTCGCCGAGGCCGAGATCGGCAGCGAGGAAGCCGAGCCGCAGTCCGCGCCTCTCTCGAAGCCGATGTCCTCGGCGTCGATGGAGCGCCTCGACCCGATGGCCGCGTACCTCCGCGAGGTGCAGCGCCATCCGCTGCTCACGCCGGAGGAGACGCACGCGCTCGCGGTGAAGTTCGTCGAGACGCAGGACCCGGCCATCGCCGCGCGTCTCGTCACCGCGAACCTCCGCCTCGTGGTGAAGATCGCCTACGAGTACCGGCGCGCGTACAAGAACATCATGGACCTCGTGCAGGAGGGCAACATCGGCCTCATGCAGGCGGTCAAGCGCTACGACCCCTACCGCGGCGTGAAGCTCTCGTCGTATGCGGCCTGGTGGATCCGCGCGTACATCCTGCGGTTCATCCTGAACAACTGGCGCCTCGTGAAGCTCGGCACCACGCAGGCGCAGCGCAAGCTGTTCTTCAACCTGCGGAAGAAGCGCGCCGAGCTGCAGGCGATGGGGATCGATCCCACGAACGCCGAGATCGCGAAGCAGCTCAACGTCCCCGAGTCGGACGTCGCGGAGATGGACGTGCGCCTCGCGCAGAGCGAGAAGTCCCTCGACGCGCCGGTGGGCGACGCCGACGGGCGCGCGATCACGAAGGTCGACATGATGCCGGCCGCGGGCGCGGGCCCGGAGACGGCGATGGCCGACGAGGAGCTGCAGCAGCTCCTCAAGGAGAAGCTCGGCGAGTTCCGCAAGACGCTCGCGGGCAAGGACAAGGACCTCGCGATCTTCGATCTCCGCCTCGTCGCCGACGATCCGCTCACCCTCCAGGACCTCGGCGATCGCTTCGGGATCTCGCGCGAGCGCGTCCGCCAGCTCGAGCAGCGCCTGCTCGCGCGCCTCCGCGACTATCTCAAGCGCGAGATGGGCGACGCGACCGAGTCGCTCTGAGCGCGCCGTGCCGCTCTACGTCGTCGCGACGCCGATCGGCAACCTCGGCGACGTGACGATCCGCGCCGTCGAGACGCTGAAGGCGTGCGACCGCATCGCGGCCGAGGACACGCGGCACACCCGCAAGCTCCTCGCGCACCTCGCGATCGCGGGCAAGCCGCTCGATGCGCTCCACGAGCACTCGAGCGAGCGCGACGTCGCGCGCCTGGTCGAGCGGCTGCTCGCCGGCGAGTCGATCGCGCTGGTGAGCGACGCGGGCACGCCGGTGGTCAGCGATCCGGGCGACGCGCTCGTGCGCGCCGCCATCGCCGCGGGGGTCCCCGTCGTCCCGATCCCGGGCGCGAGCGCGGTGCTCGCCGCGCTCGTCGCGAGCGGGCTCGCGGGCGGCGGCGGGTTCCGCTTCATGGGCTTCCTCCCGCGCGACGGCACCGCGCGGCGCGAGGCGATCGCCAAGGCGTGCGCGACCGCGGAGACGACGATCCTCTACGAGTCGCCCGAGCGGACGACGGCGACGCTCGCCGAGCTCGCCGACGCCACGCCGGATCGCCCCGCCTGCGTCGCGCGCGAGCTCACCAAGCTGCACGAGGAGGTCGTGCGCGGCACGCTCCGCGAGCTCGCCGCGCGCGAGGACGGGTGGCGCGGCGAGATCGTGATCGTCCTCGGCCCGCATGCGCCGTCCGCGCGAGAGGAGGCGATCGACGACGCGGCCCTCGACGCGCGCATCGACGCGGAGCTCGCGGCCGGCGGCCACGCGAAGACGGTCGCCGAGCGCCTCGCCGCGTGGAGCGGACGGTCGAAGCGCGACGTCTACGAGCGGGTCGTCGCGCGCAAGCGGCGCTGATCAGGCGGCCGCGAGCGCGGCGAGCCTCTCCGGATCGCCGCCGGCGAGCAGGTACGGGACGGCGCGGTCGGCCGGCTTGCCCGCCGCGTCCCATGCCCGCTCGGCGCGCAGCTCGCGCATCCAGTACGAGATGCCCGCGACGGCGCCCGCGACGCCGGCGGCGACGACGAGCGGCTTGGCGAGCTTCGAGCGCGCGATGCAGGCGACCACCGCGCCGAGCTCGAGCGCGGTCGCGACCTTCCCGAGGCGGTTCGCCGAGCGATCGACCGCGACGCTCCGCGCCTTCGGCGTGACGAGCACACGGATCGCGAGAGGGAGCTCGAAGAGCTCACGCGTGGCGAGCAAGAGCGCGGACACGGGCGTGAGGACGTGACGCATCACGAGTGTGGCGAGCATGCTGACCGCGAACGTCTTGTCGGCGAAGCCGTCGAGCGCCGCGCCCGCGGGCGTCACCTGGCCGAGCTTGCGGGCGGACCATCCGTCGAGCAAGTCGGTGATCCCTGCCGCACCGATCAACGCGAGGGCGCTGTCCCTCTCGCGGACGAGCGGGAACGCGAGCGCGAGCGGGATGCGCGCAGCGCTGATGATGTTCGGAAGGGCGGCGAGGTCGCGGAGGGTCTTGCTTCGCACGGGTGAGCTCCTGCCCCAGCCGAAGCGAAAACCAGGCCACCGCCCGGCAGGCGATCACATGGCTTCGTTCAGCGCCTGATCGACCGCGCGCGCATCGAAGCCGATGAGGATGTGCCCGCGCACGTCGAGCACCGGGATCGAGCCGCCGCGCTTGCCCGCCTTCGCGAGCTTCGCGCGCATCTCGCGGGCGGCGCCTCCGTCCTCCTCGATGTCCTTCTCCACGAACGCGACGCCGCGCTGCTTGAGATACGCGGCCGCCTGGTGGCAGGGCCCGCACCACGACGCGCCGTAGATGATCACCTGCGGGTTCGCGCTCGGCGCGGCGCTCGGCGCCGGACGCGCGACGAGGGCGCCGCCGCCTCGCCGCGCCACGGCGATCGCCTCCCACTCGGCGCGCTTCATCGTGCGCACCGGATAGACGCCGCCCGGCCCCGCGTTGCGGAGATCGGCGACCCACACCTGATCGGCCGGAGGGTCGCGGTTCGGATCGGCGACGCGCACCGCGTCCCGCGCGCTCACGGGCACGTCGGCGACGTGCTGCTCCACGTGGCCCCCGCCCTTCTCGTCGATCCACGTGAAGAGGAAGTCCGTGCTCGCCTCGGTGACCACGGGCGGCGTCGGCGACGCATCCTGCGTCGGCGGCTTCCGGCACGCGACGAGCGCAGGCACGAGCGCAGCGAAGAAGAAGAGGAAGAGCGCGAAGAGACGACGGGACACCGCGAGGCAGGATGCTTCGAACCGCGCCCGCGCACAAGCTCAGCCGCGCGGGCCCGCGCTCACTCGCTGATCTGCGCCCACTCCATCAGCATCGCATCCACGCGCTTCGCCAGCGCCTGCTCCTCGGAGGCCATCTTCGCGAGCTTCTCCCAGTCGTCGCCCGGCGCGGCCTTCAGCTTCGCCCGCAGATCGCCGAGCTGCTTCTCGGCGGACGCGATGAGCTGCTCGAGCTCCTTCGCCCGCCGCTCGCGGCGCTCACGCTCGCGCGCCGCCTGCTTCTGCGCGGCGTGATCCTGCTTCGGCGCCGCCTTCTCCTTCTTCGGCGGCTCCTTCTTCGGCGCCTCGACGCGCGGCGCGGTGGACGCGGCGAAGTCGGCGAAGCCGCCGGGGAACACGTCGACCTTGCCGTCGCGCACGCTGACGATCCGCGTGGCCACGGTCTCGAGGAACCGGCGGTCGTGCGAGACGAGGAGCACGGTGCCGTCGAACGAGACGAGCGCCTCCTCGAGGATCTCGGCCGCCGGGATGTCGAGATGGTTCGTCGGCTCGTCGAGGAAGAGCAGGTTGCGCGGCTCGAGCAGGAGCTTCGCGAGCGCGAGACGCGCGCGCTCGCCTCCGGAGAAGCCGCCGACGACGCGCAGCGGATCGTCGCCCCAGAAGCGGAACCGCGCGAGGTACTGGCGCGCGGCCTCCACGGTGAAGTCGCCGCGCACGGTGCGGACCTCTTCGACCGCGCTGTTCGAGGGGTTCACCGCGCCGAGGTGCTGATCGAAGTAGCCTTCCTGGAGGTTCGTGCCGCGACGCACGCTCCCGGTGTCGAGCGCGGGATCGCCCCGGCCGGCGAGGAGCTTGAGGAGCGTCGACTTGCCGGCGCCGTTCGGCCCGACGACGCCGATGCGCTCGCCGCGCCGGACGAGCAGGTCGAAGCCCTGGAAGAGGACGCGCCCGCCGCGTCGCGCCGAGAGCTCCTTCGCGTCGAGCACGATGTCGCCCGAGCGCGCGGCGTCGACGAAGCGGAAGCTGACGCGCTCGGCGACGGCCCACACGTCCTCCGGCCGATCGACGCGTTCGAGCTTGTCGAGCATCTTGCGCCGGCTCTGCGCCTGCTTCGTCTTCTGCCCGGCGATGTTCCGCCGGATGAAGTCCTGCGTCTTGTCGATGAACGCCTGCTGCCGCTCGGCGAGCGCGCGCTCGCGCTCGAGGTCGTCCTCGCGCGCGACGGCGTAGTCGCTGTACTTCAGCGGGTAGACGCGCAGGCCGCGCCGTCCGAGCTCCATCGTCGCGGGGCACACGTTGTCGAGGAACGCGCGATCGTGCGAGACGACGAGGACCGCGCCGCGGTAGCCGCGGAGCCAGCTCTCGAGCCACGCGATGGTGTCGAGGTCGAGGTGGTTGGTCGGCTCGTCGAGCACGAGCAGGTCGGGCTCGCGCGCGAGCACGACGCCGAGGTGCAGGCGCCCTCGCTCGCCGCCGGAGAGCGACGCGACGGGCCGCGCGAGGTCGGCGTCCGAGAAGCCGAGCTTCGCGGCGATGGCCGCGACCTTGTGCTCGAGCTCGTCGCCACGCGCGACGTGATAGCGCTCGGTCACGAGGGCGAGGTGCTCGAGCGCACGGGCGTCGCCGCTGGCCGCGTCGTGCTGCGCCTTCACCAGCTCGTCGCGCAGGTCGACGATCTCCTGGAAGCCCGAGAGGAACGCCGAGAGCACGTCGCCGCGCGCATCGAGCTCGTGCGACTGCCGGTAGTAACCGAACGAGACGTCCTTCTTGATCACCACCGCGCCGCCGTCGGGCTCGATCTCCTTCGCCACGAGGCGGAGCAGGGTGGACTTGCCGGCGCCGTTCGGCGCGACGATCGCCGCGCGCTCGCCGAGCGCGACGCTGAACGTCACGCCCTCGAACAGCGTGTCGCCGGCATAGCCGAACCGCAGGTCCGCGACCTGGAGCACCGTCATGGCGCGCGTTCCATATCACTTCTCGAAGCAGATGAGACGCCGCGGCTGGTTGCAGTAGTCGCTCGCCGCTGCGGTCCAGCTCGGATCGGTGGCGCCGACGTTGCCGCGCACGCCGGCGGCGGCGGGGTCCTTCCACGCGTCGCAGTCGGACTGGTCGTAGCGCTCGCCGGTCTCGCGCGTGCCGGTCCACACCGTGCCGCCGTCGACCGCGCGGCCGCGTGCGTCGGTCGTGATGCCGACCTTCGGATAGCTCCCCGCGGCGATCGCCGACGGCCCGGCGAACACCTCGCCGCCGTCGACCAGCGACCAGCCCGCGTCGCCGGTCAGCCGCGCCTTCGCGTCGATCGGCGTGTTGCCGCTGCCGATCGAGAGCCACGCGACGAAGCCCGGCGGGAGCCCGGCGTCCATCGCCTCCGTGTTGCAGATCGTGTCGCCCGCCGCGAGCCCGCCGAAGTCGCCGAGCACCTCCCGGTTCGTGACGAACACGACCCGCTTCCGAGGCGTCGCGTCCGCGGCATCGCCTCCGGCGTCCTCCGGATCGACCGGCGTCGTCGTCGCGTCGTCCGCGCCGCCTGCGCCGTCGGTGCTCGCGGAGGTCGCGGCGTCGGGTCCGACGGGGGACGGCGCCGGGTCCTCGTCGTCGAGGCCGAGGAGGCCTCCGCACGCGAGCGTGGCCCCCCCGACCACCGCCAGCAGCGCGAGGCGGCGGCCGTTCATGCCTTCTTCTTGGCGGGCACGTACGCCGACTTC
>JBDHVD010000104.1:0-21520 GCA_039809525.1 Labilithrix sp.
GTGCTCGACGGCGCGATGGGCACCATGCTCCAGCGCCACAAGCTCGGCGAGGCCGACTTCCGCGGCGACCGCTTCGAGAAGCACCCGAGCGACCTCAAGGGCAACAGCGACATCCTCGTCCTGACGCGCCCCGCCATCGTGCAGGGAATCCACGAGGAGTACTTCGCGGCCGGCGCGGACATCGTCGAGACGAACACCTTCACCGCGACCTCGATCGCGCAGGCCGAGTACGGCCTCGAGAAGCTCGCCTACGAGATCAACGTGGCGGCGGCGAAGCTCGCCGGCGCGGCACGCGACAAGTTCCAGGACGCGAAGAAGCCGCGCTTCGTCGCCGGATCGATCGGACCGCTCAACCGCTCGCTCTCGTTCTCGCCGAAGGTCGACGACGCGTCCTTCCGCGCGGTCACGTTCGACGAGGTGAAGACGGCGTACGCCGAGCAGGTCCGCGGCCTCATCGACGGCGGGGTCGACATCCTCCTGCCGGAGACGGCGTTCGACACGCTCAACATGAAGGCGTGCCTCGTCGCGATCGAGGAGGTGTTCGTCGAGAAGGGCGTGCGCCTGCCGGTGATGCTGAGCGTCACCATCGTCGACAAGAGCGGCCGCACCCTGTCGGGCCAGACGGTCGACGCCTGGTACACGAGCGTCGAGCACGGGCATCCGCTGTCGGTCGGTGTGAACTGCTCGCTCGGCGCGCACGAGATGCGTCCCTACGTGGCGGAGCTCGCGAAGCAGTCGAGCGAGTACGTCACCTGCTACCCGAACGCCGGCCTGCCGAACGCGCTCGGCGAGTTCGACGAGACGCCCGAGATCACCGCCCGCCTGCTCCGCGAGTTCGCCGACGACGGCCTGGTGAACATGGTCGGCGGCTGCTGCGGGACGACGCCGGATCACGTGAAGGCGATCGTCCGGGCGGTGGACGGCGTGCGGCCGCGCCAGCGCCCGACGCCGCCGAGGCCGCGCAACTCGCGCTTCAGTGGGCTCGAGGTGCTCGAGATCACCCCCGAGTCGAACTTCATCATGATCGGCGAGCGCACGAACGTGACCGGCAGCGCCCGGTTCATGGAGCTCGTGAAGAAGGGCGACTTCCAGACCGCGACCCAGGTCGCGATGGATCAGGTCAAGAACGGCGCGAACGTCGTCGACGTGAACATGGACGAGGGCATGCTCGACGGCCCCGCCGCGATGACGAAGTTCCTCAACATCATCGCTACCGAGCCGGACATCGCGCGCGTCCCGGTGATGATCGACAGCTCGAAGTGGAGCGTGCTCGAGGCGGGCCTCAAGTGCGTGCAGGGCAAGGCGATCGTCAACTCGATCAGCCTGAAGGAGGGCGAGGCCGACTTCCTCGCGAAGGCGGAGACCGTGCGCCGCTTCGGCGCCGGCGTCGTCGTGATGGCGTTCGACGAGCAGGGCCAGGCGGACAACACGCCCCGCCGCGTCGCCATCTGCCGCCGTGCGTACGAGCTGCTGACGGAGAAGGCCGGCTTCGATCCGAGCGACATCGTCTTCGACCCGAACGTGCTCGCGATCGCCACCGGCATCGAGGAGCACAACGACTACGCGAAGAGCTTCATCGAGTCGGTCCGCATCATCAAGGACGCCTGCCCCGGCGTGAAGACGAGCGGCGGCATCTCGAACCTCTCGTTCTCGTTCCGCGGCAACAACGTGGTGCGCGAGGCGATGAACTCGGCGTTCCTCTTCCACGCGATCAAGGCGGGCCTCGACATGGGCATCGTCAACGCGGGCCAGATCGTCGTCTACGAGGACATCGAGAAGGAGCTGCTCGAGCGCGTCGAGGACGTCATCTTCAACCGCCGCCCGGACGCCACCGAGCGTCTCGTCGAGTTCGCCGACAAGGTGAAGGGCGAGAAGGGGAAGAAGAAGACGGACGACCTTGCGTGGCGCAGCGCGCCGGTGAAGGAGCGCATCGCGCATGCGCTGGTGCACGGCCTCGTCGACTTCATCGAGGCCGACGTGGAGGAGTGCCGCGCCGCCTCGGCCAAGCCGCTCGACGTCATCGAGGGGCCGATGATGGACGGCATGAAGATCGTCGGCGACCTGTTCGGGGCGGGGAAGATGTTCCTGCCGCAGGTCGTGAAGAGCGCGCGCGTGATGAAGCGCGGCGTCGCCTACCTCGAGCCGTACATGGAGGCCGAGAAGCAGAAGACCGGCGCGAAGGACCAGGGCACCGCGCTCATGGCGACGGTGAAGGGCGACGTCCACG
Organism: Labilithrix sp.; assembly: GCA_039809525.1. Classification (GTDB taxonomy): domain Bacteria; phylum Myxococcota_A; class Polyangia; order Polyangiales; family Polyangiaceae; genus Labilithrix. Next base: position 2,228 of record JBDHVD010000104.1, read on the forward strand.
ACATCGGCAAGAACATCGTCGGCGTGGTGCTCGCCTGCAACGGCTACCGCGTCGTCGACCTCGGCGTGATGGTGCCCGCGGACAAGATCCTCGACGCGGCGGTGAAGGAGAAGGCGGACTTCGTCGGCCTCTCCGGCCTCATCACCCCCTCGCTCGACGAGATGGTCTACGTCGCGAAGGAGATGAAGCGGCGCAAGATGACCTTGCCCCTGCTCATCGGCGGCGCGACGACGAGCCGGCAGCACACGGCGGTCAAGATCGCGCCGGAGTACGACGGCACGACGGTGCACGTGCTCGACGCGTCGCGCGCGGTCGGGACGGTGTCGTCGCTGCTCGATCCGGAGAAGCGCAAGGTGCTCGACGCGGAGAACGCGAAGGACCAGGCGCGCCTGCGCGAGCTGCACGGGCAGAAGCGCGTGCGCCCGGTGCTGCCGCTCGCCGAGGTCCGCGAGAAGGCGCCGAAGCTCTCGTTCGGCGCGCTCCCGCCGCCGCCCTTCGAGGGGACGCGCGAGGTCGAGGGCGATCTGACCGAGATCGCCTCGTACATCGACTGGACGTTCTTCTTCACCGCGTGGGAGCTGCGCGGCCGTTACCCGCAGATCCTCGAGCACCCCGAGCAGGGCAAGGCCGCGCGCGAGCTCTTCGACGAGGGCAAGAAGCTCCTCGACCGCATGATCAGGGAGAAGCTCGTCACCGCGAAGGGCGTGTACGGCTTCTGGAAGGCGCGGCGCGAGGGCGACGACATCGTGCTCGGCGTGGACGGCAAGGACGTCCGCATGCCGATGCTCCGCCAGCAGCAGCAGAAGGGACCCGACGCCGGTGAAGGCGCGGCGTTCTACTCGCTCGCGGACTTCGTCGCCCCCGAGGGCGATCACGTCGGGGGCTTCGCGGTGACCGCGGGGCTCGGAGTCGAGGACGTCGTCCTCCGCTTCAAGAAGGAGCACGACGACTACCACGCGATCATGATCAAGGTGCTCGCCGACCGGCTCGCCGAGGCGTTCGCCGAGATGCTGCACGCGAAGGTGCGCCGCGCCTGGTACGCCCCGGACGAGAAGCTCACGAGCGAGGAGCTGATCGCCGAGAAGTACCGCGGCATCCGCCCGGCGCTCGGCTATCCGGCGTGCCCGGATCACGCGCCGAAGACCACGCTCTTCCGCCTGCTCCAGGCGGAGCGCGCGGGGATGGCGCTCACCGAGACGCTGGCGATGACGCCGGGCGCCAGCGTGAGCGGCCTCTACCTCGCGCACCCGGACGCGCGCTACTTCAACATCGGCAAGATCGGCCGCGATCAGGTCGAGGAGTACGCGCGCCGCTCGGGCACGACGCCCGAGGAGATCGAGCGCCGTCTCTCGTCGAACCTCGGGTACTGATCACGGCAGCGCGATCGGCGCTTCGCCTTCCAGATCGAACGTCTCGATCGCCTTCAGCGAATAGAGCCGCTCCGGTTCGGTATCCGTCGCGGGCACGATCGCGATCTCGCGGTTCTTGAACGCGGGGAAGCGGTCGGCGCCGAGCGGCACGCCGAGCCACGTGCCCTTCGACGCCTCGTAGCGCCCGACGTTCGCGAGCAGATCGTCGCGGACGTCCGCCTGCGCGTCGTCGAGCGTGATCGCGCTCACGCGGCTCACGTACACGAGCTCGCCGCCATCGGCCTTGGCCGTCGCGAGATTCACGTACAGGAGATCGCCGCCGTCGAGTCGAAACAGACCGGTTCGTCCGACGCGCGACCACTCCTCTCGCGTGAGATCCAGCGTGCCGTCCGTGACGTCCTGCGCGAGCGGCCAGCGGCCTTGCGGCGTCACCTCCGCCGCGAGCGAGACGGTGCCGCTCCGCGCGTCGCGCCAGAGCCGCTCGCTCGCATCGAGCAACGCCGCCACGTCGGCGTGGACCCGCCCGAGGGCGGCAGGCACGCACGAAGACGACGGATGGTCGGGCCGGAGGAAGCACGCCGAGCCGACACCGAGATCGAGGACGTTCGCGCCGGCGATCTCGTGGGGCGGCGCGTCCGGCGCGAAGAACGCGTGCATGTTCGTCCGGGGATCGGACGCGGCCGCTTCGACGTCGGCGCGCAGCTGCGCGAGCGAAGCGGAGGCGATGCGCGCGCGTACGAGGCCGCGGGGCGGCATGACGAGCGCGTCCAGGTTGCGGATCACGGGCGTCCGGCGGAGCGTCCCGTCCGGGTAGACCGCGAGCCTCGCTGCGGCCAGCGTCGCTCCCGCGGTGTCGGGCGGAGCCTTCGCCCAGAGGATCGCGCCGTCGCGCGGCGGCTCGTCCGCCGTCGGATCGAGCGCGGCGGCGCACCTGGCCGCGGAGGTCGCGATACACAGCGGGGCGGGGGTGGCCGCCGGCTCCCCGGTCGGCCGTTCCGAGGGTTCGTCGATCTTCGCGGCGCAGGCGACGGCGCCGCCAGCGGCGAGGAGGACCAGGGAGCAAGGAAGGAGGAAGCGCATGGCCCCCCGATGAGCAAGGGCCATGCCTCCAGGATTTCCTCGCGCTTTCGCGACGCGGTTCGAACGGCGCCGTGACCCCGCGTTCACGCGGGTATCCCGCGCGCTACAGCGCGCTGAGGAACGCGACGAGGGCGAAGACGTCCGCGTCGTCGAGATCGGCGTCGAAGTGCTTCTTGTAGTGGTCGACGACGTGGAAGAGCGTCGGCGCCGAGCCGTCGTGGAAGTACGGCGCGCGCGCGGACAGATCGCGGAGCGAGGGCGCCTTGAACTTGCCGACGTCGGCCCACTTGCCGGTGATGAGGCCGCGGCCGGGATCGGTGACCTTGCGCGTCTCGCCGGTCGTCTTGTTGCGCAGCGTGTAGAGCGGGACGTCGCTCGCACGGCGCGACGCGTCGGCGACGCCGACGTCGAACGTGAGCGCGGCTACCGCGCTGCCGCCGGTGTTGGCGCCCGCGTGGCAGCCGGCGCACGAGCCGCGGCTCCCGTCGGCCCGCTTCAGGCGCGGCTCGCGGAAGATCTCGCCGCCGCGCGCGACGATGTCGCGGGCCCATGCGAGCAGGCTGTCGGGCTGGGGCTTGCGCCACGCGTCGTAGATCGTGGCCACGTCGTGCTGCTCGGTCGCGAGGGCGAAGGCTCCGCCCCGCGCGCCCGCCGCGTCGAGCGCGCCGACGAACAGCATGCTGTTCGCCGCGGCGAAGGTCGTGGTCTCGAAGCGCACGATCGCCTCGCGCGTCTCCATCGGCAGATCGGTCGTCGCCTGGCCGTGACCCTTGTTCGCCTTGTTCGCCTGCTCGGCGAGGTCCTCGGGGATCGTCTTGCCCGCGATGGTGAGGCGGGCGTCCCACGACACCGTCGAGGCGTACGCGAGGTTCGAGACGGGCAGGGGCCGGCGGTAGACCGAGAGGGTCGCCGGCGTCGCGAACGCGTACGGATCGTCGATCTCCGAGACCTCGAACTCCGCGGTGGCGGGCACGCCGAGGCCGATGCGGACGATGCCGCGCGCGAGGACGAGCGCATACGCCTTCCGCCGCGCCTCGAGCGTCGAGACGTCGACGTTCGGCGCGACTGCGGTGTCGTGCGGCTTGAACAGCACGTCGGTGCCTCCGCTCGCCTCGAAGCGCGCGCGGATCGCCCACGGCGTGATCGTCCAGCCCTGATCGACCTTGTGGCAGTCGCCGCACGAACGTCCGTTCGCACCGAGCGGCTGGAAGAACGGGTTGTTCGGATCGACGCCGCCCTCCGTCGAGTAGGTGCCGGAGAGTCCGATGAGCTGTTCGCTCGAGCGCGCGACCGGATCTCGCTCGGCGTCGCTGGCGGCGGCGCTGCAACCGCCGGCGGCGGCGAGCACGGTGACGAGCAGGGCGGTGAGGGTGATGTTACGCACGGGCGACCTCCGCCGTGCGGTTTCGCAAGACACGTGCTCGCACGCCCGATCCGGGCTGGGGCAGGGTTTTCCGCGGGTCGCGCGTGCTCCGCCTGCAGGGACCTCCCCTCGAACGAGGGTCGGATCCCGCGCGGGATGGTTCCTGCGTGGGAGAAGCGATCACGTCCGATCGAGGATCGGATGCAGACGGCGATCAGCGCGACACGGCGCCGGCGATCATCAGCAGGATCACGATGCCGAAGATCACGCCGTAGTAGATGACGATGCCCTTCGTGTTCGACTTGCCGGTTCGCCCGTTGAAGCCGAACCCGCATCGACGGCAGACCGCGTGATCGAGGATCTTCGGGCCGAGCAGACCGCCCCACCACGTGAACGTGGGCTTGTCGATGTCCTGGCCCTGGCACCGGGGGCACACGAGCCCGTACGGGTTCGCGATGGCGTACGGGCCGCCCGCATGGGGCTGCATCGGATGCGGCGCAGGCGGGTAGCCGTACCCGGGAGGCTGCGGCGGGTGCGGATGCGGCGGCGGCTGTCCGAAGCCGCCGGGCGGAGGCGGACCCCAGCCTCCGTGCCCGCCGCCCTGCATCAGAACTTGACGGAAGAGCCGCAGCCGCAGCTGCCGGACGTGTTCGGGTTGTTGAACTTGAAGCCCGACCCGTGCACGCCCTCGACGTAGTCGATCTCGGTGTTCTCGAGGTACTGGAAGCTCAGCGGGTCGACGTACAGCTTCACGCCGTTCGACTCGAACTCCTCGTCCATGTCGGTGATCTGGTCCTCGAAGTAGAGGTCGTACGTGAAGCCGGCGCATCCGCCGCCGACCACGCGAAGACGAAGCCCCTGGCTGTTCAGGTCCTCGGCGTCGGCGATCTCCTTCACCTTGGCGGCGGCGCGGTCCGTGATCGTGATCATGCGCGCACTATAGGCCCGAACCGGGTCACTTTCCAGGGCGCCCCTCGCGCTCTCTCTCCGGGGCTGGCCTCAGGGCCGGTCGGCCTCGTCGCCGTCGTCGGGCTCGCCCGGCGGAGGCTCGGCCGGACGGGGTGCGGCGCTCGCCCGTGGCCTCGGCGCTCCCGAGCTCGGCCGCGGCGGCTCGGCCTCGGGGCCCGCGATCCGCACGACCACGCCGTCGACGCAGGTGACCGCGAAGCTCCCGCGTCCGAACGGCGTCAGCCCGGCGACGGAGCCCGACGTGCGTCCCGACCTCGAGCAGAGCTGTTCGCCGATCGTCTCGACCGCGCCCTCCGGCGTGACGACGCCGACGTGGCCGTCGGTCGCCGCGAAGGCGATCGCGCCGCGGGCGTCGACGAGCGGACCCACGTGCGGAGGCGCGACGAGGGGCGCGGTGCCGCCATCGGGCAGGATCTGCGGGGTGAACGTCGCGATGGGCGCGCGCAGCGTCTCCTGTCCCGCGGGATCGACGGACACGACGAAGCCGCGGCTCGGGGTCATCGCGAGGACCGTCGCGATCGACGCGCCGCGGGCACCGGCGCGCACGCTCGGCGGCCCGAGGTAGAGGCCCTGCGCGGCGACCGCACGGGTCGAGCGCACGCCGCGCGCGATGTCGAGCTCGACGAGGTGGTTCGTCTCGATCACCGCGAGGAGCGTCGTGGCGTCGGCGAACGCCGCGCCGCCGTCGACCGGCGCGCCGAACGATCCGATCCGGGACGGCTCCCGGCCGGGCGTCCAGCCGAACACCGTGCCGGTCGCGCCGATGGCGACGACCTTGTCACCGGTCGCGAGGAGCGGCGAGGTGATCGGCTCGGGCACCGCCGCGCGCGCGCGGACGTTGCCCTCGGCGTCGAGGACGACGAGCTCGTACGAGGACGCGACGACCACGCCTCCGTCGTCGAGCGCGAGCGGGGCCGCGCGCGCCGCGCGCTCTCCGCCGATGCGCGTCACGAAGCGCGGACGCTGGTTCTGCGCGGCGGTGCGCTTCACGCCGATCACGTCGCCGCCGTTCGTCGCGAACACGACCGTTCCGTCCGACGTCATCACCGCCGGGCCGACGGTGCCCGCGCCGACGGTCACGTGCGAGCGCTCGTCGCCCGCCTCGTCGAGGAACATCACGTCGCCGCGCGCGGTCACCACCGCGAGCGTGCCGTCCGTCGCCGCGAGCGCCGCCTGATCGATGCTGAGCCCGATCGTCTTGCGCCACGCGACGCGCAGCGGCGAGCCGGGGAGCGCCTGCTTCGCCATCCCGCTCCGCCGCGCATCCACACGCTGCATGGGCGAGGCGCCCGCGGGCGCGCCCACCACGAAGGTGGCCGGCCGGCGGGGATCGATCCGCTGCGCCGACGCCGCCCAGGCGGCGAGCGCGGCCGCGGCGACGCCCGCGAGGGCCAGCCCCTTCGCGCGGCTCACTTCGCGCTCCCGGCCTTGACGATCACGAGGGACGCCTCGACGTCGGGCACGCTCCTGCCGCCGGACGTCACCGCGCCCTCGACGGCGCCGTAGGCGCGCACCGAGTCGCCGCGCGCGGCCTTGAGCTCCTCGCCGTGGACCACGCGGACGAGGCACGCGCCCTTTCCGGCGGCGCAGCCCTTCTTCGCGTCGACGAGCATCACCGTGTAGCCCTGCTGCGCGCGCGTCTCGACGACCTCGCCGTCGATCGCGACCGCCTGGCCCACCTTGCTCGCGGGATCGGACGCGAACGCGTCGAACGCGAGCGGGCCCTTCGACTCGAGCTCCTTCGCCGCGTCCTCGAGCGACGTGACGCGCACGACCTTCGCGTGCACGATGCGGGGCGCGAGCGGAGGGGCGGACGCGACGATCTCGAGCGCCTTCTCCCCGGGCGCCTTCAGCTCGACGCGCACGCCGAAGCGACCCTGCGCGTCGACCGGCGCCACCTGCCCGTCGATCGCCAGCGTGCCGCCGGTCTTCGTCTGTCCCGACACCGCCGCGGTCGGCCGATCGGTGTAGAGCACGGCGCCCGGCGCATCGAGGTGCAGCGGGACGATCGCCGCGCGTGCGGTCAGCGATCCGCTCTCGGCCTTGCCGCCCTTGGGGGTGATGGTGAACGCGATCTGCTTCTCGATCGTCTTCGACTCGTCGCTCGTGCCCTCGACGTCGCTCGCGAGATCGATGGGGTACGCGCCGCGTCCCGTCGCATCGAGCGTGACGGGCTTGCCGTCGACCGTGACCTCGCTGCCCGGCGTCGTCTCCACGCGCACCGTGATCGCCGGCGGCTTCGCCGCGAGCGTCGCCATGTCCGCGCGCACGCGATAGGCGACCGGAACGTGCACCTTCACCGTCTCGTCGCGGCCCGCGCCCGGACGATCGATCGTCACGTCGAGATCGTTATCGCCGATCATCAGCGGCGCGGGGAGGGGGAGCACCGCGGCCTTGCCCGCGATCTGCGCCGACGACGCGCCGAGCGCCACCGTCGTGCCGTCCGGGCAGCTCTCGCAGGTGATCTTGAGCGACTCGCGCCCGGTCTCGTCGAGCTGCGGCGACGCCGCGAGCGGCGCGCCCGAGCGGAGCACGAAGAACGCGGCCGCGCCGCCGGCCAGCGCGACGAGGGCGATGACGATGAGCACCACGGCGACCGCGGGCACGCCGCGCTTCGACGGCAGCCTCGGCGCCTGCGGCAGCGGCTCGTCGACGAGCGGCGCGGGCGGCGGGACGATCGGCGGCGGGGGCATCGGCGCGGCGGGGAAGCCGACGTTCGTACGCAGCACGCCCGCGGCCGGAGGCGGCGCGCCGGCACCGGCGCCGTGCGTGGGCGCGATCCCGGGGATGGCGACGCCGAGCAGCGTCCCCTGCGGGCGGTTCACGTTCGGGGCCTCGGCCCCGAGCGGCGCAGTCGCGCCCATCGCGCCCGCCGCGCCGGTCCCGCGCGGGTCGTGTGTGGGCGCGATGCCGGGCATCGCGACGCCGAGCATCGTCTTCATCGCCGGCGGCAGACCCGCCGCGCCTGCAGGAGCCGCAGGCTGGGCCGACGGCGGCGCGGGGAGATCGCGGGCGGGCATGCCGAGCATCGTACGGTTCTCGTTCGCCGCGCCGGTCGGTTGCGCTTGGGCTTGCGCTTGCGGCGGCGGCGGGACGCTCGCCGGCGCGAGCACGCTCTTCGACAGCGGGCTCGCCTCGGGCGTCGGGGCCGGGGCCGGCGGGGCCTCGCCGCCGAGCATCATCGTCTTGGCGAGCGAGACGGCCGGCTTCTTCGCCGTGTCGCTCGCGTGCGGATCGGTCTCCTTGCCGAGCGCGTCGTCGAGCATCGCGCGCGCGCGTTCCTGCGCGTGCGGATCGTTCATCGTCTGCATCAACGTCTTCGCCGCCGGCTTCTCGGCCGCGCCGAACGGACTCGAGTCGAGGAGCGTCTTGCCGAGGTTCGCGGCTGGGCTCGGCGCGGGTGCCGCTGCGGGCGCCGGCGCGGGCGCGGCCAGCGTGGTGCCGCACTGGCCGCAGAAGCGCGCCTGCTCGGCGACGAGTTGGCCGCAGTTGGGACAGGGACGAGTGCTCACGCGCGCCCGAACGATACCACTCTTGCATTCGCACCCGCGCCCTGAGATGAGTGGTGAGGCAGTGCGCGTCTTCGTCCTGGGGACCGGGTCCAGCGGTAACGCCCTCCTCGTCGAGTCGAACGGGACGCGCGTCCTCGTCGATGCGGGCATCGGCCCGCGCAAGACCGAGGCCCGCCTCGCGCAGCTCGGCGTCGACGCCACCGACGTCCGGATCGATGCCATCGTCGCCACCCACCAGCACGGCGATCACTTCGGCCAGATCGAACGGCTGGCGCGCGCCTTCGGCGCCACCGTCTGGCTCCACCGCGGCATCGACGCACCGTCGGTCACGCGACGCTTCGACGTCCGCCTCTTCGAGCCCGGCCGTGCGTTCCGGATCGGGAGCCTCGTCCTCGAGGCCGAGCACGTCCCGCACGACGCGCCGCAGGTCGCCGTCCGCGTCGCCGAGGAGAACGGCGGTGCGGCGCTCGGCGTCGCCACCGATGTCGGGCGGGTCACCAGCGGCCTCGTCGGCCTGCTCGCCGGATGCGACGCCGCGCTCGTCGAGGCGAACCACTGCACCGAGATGCTCGCGTTCGGGCCGTACCCCGACCGGCTCAAGCGGCGCGTCTCCGGCGGTCTCGGGCACCTGTCGAACGCCCAGACGGCCGAGCTCGCCGCACGCCTGTCGGGCACGCGCATGACGCGCATGTGGCTCGGGCACCTCTCGAAGGCGAACAACACGCCCGAGCGCGCGCTCGAGGTCGTCGCCTCCGCCGCGCGCGGGATGGACGTCGCGGTGCTCCCGCACGGCGCCGTCTGCGAGCTCGACGTCCGCCGCACGCGCCCGGCGCAGCTCGCGCTGCCGTTCGCCTGACTCGCGCCCGGTCGCTGGTCTCGTCCCGGCCCGTTCCCTACGTTCCGCCTTCTTCATTCTCGGTCCCGTCCGCCGCGGCCGACGGATGGGCTGGCGCCGCCGCCGCCGCCCGGCTAAAAGGCCCGCGAGAGAGCAAGGGAAATTCCATGTCGGAAACGCGAATGGTCATGTGCAAGAAGCTGGGCAAGGAGCTGCCCGGCCTCTCCCGTCCGCCGTACAGGAACGAGCTCGGCAAGCGCATCTACGAGGAGATCTCGAAGGAGGCGTGGGACGAGTGGCTCAAGTACTCGGTCCGCTACGTCAACACGTACTTCGGGCCGGGGCGCCTCGACATCGCGTCGAAGGAGGGGCAGGAGTTCCTCTTCAAGCAGGCGGCGATCTTCTTCGGCTTCGAGCAGGGAGAGGAGGCGCAGACCGCCTTCACCCCCGCGGACGAGAAGTGAGCCGATGACGGCGACGGCTCCTTCCACCCCGCCGGCGTTCCGCGTCCAGCGCAGGTCGTTCCCTCCGGCGGAGGGCGCGCCCTCCTCCGACTTCCCGCTCGGCATCGCCGGCTTCCGCTATCCGGATCTCTTCGATCCGGCGAAGCTGCGCGACCTGTTCGATGCATGGTGCAAGGATCTGGCGAAGAGCGCGCCGGACGCCTGGAAGTCGTACGAGGCGTACCGCGCGTGCCAGGGCGCGGGGATGACGCCGGAGCAGGTGAGCGAGGTGCTCCTCGCCGTCGCGCCGCACGTGAGCGCGTTCGTCGGCAGGCTGTTCCGGGTGGAGAAGGAGATGGCGCACCTCGCGGGCGAGGTGAAGGACCGCTCGCCGCTCTGGCGCTTCAAGCAGGACTTCGCGAAAAAGCGCGTGCTCAAGGACTCCGCGGGCAAGTCGTGGACGGGCACGTTCGCCGAGGCGGCGGCCGTGTCGACCGCGGCGATCGCCGCGATGTCGCCCACCAGCGCGGACACGATGCTGCGCGGGACCGGCAGCTTCCCCGACGAGGAGCTCGCGGTCGCCAAGGCGGTCGTGCTGCTCGCCGAGGTCGACGACGTCGCGCGCAAGGCGGCGAAGGCCGGCGGCGCGACGTGGACCGACGAGCTCCGCGCGCGCGCGGTGACGCTCCGCAAGACGCTCGCCGGCAGCTGGAACGCGCAGAAGGTCAGCGAGGCCGCGTGCGCCGTCGCCGATGCGAACGCGCCGACCGACGCCGAGAACCAGAAGGTCGTCGCCTTCGCGCTCGACGCGATCGAGGCGTGGCTCGCGTACCGCCGAAAGGACCACCACGACGGGGCGCACCACTGGCCGTCGCTGCACGTGGCGAAGACGCTCGACTACAACCACCTCGTCCAGCTCCGCCGTCCCGAGCCGAAGCTCCCGGAGCTGTTCGTCGGACCCGACGACGAGCGCCGCGAGCGTGACGGCTTCGCGCTCACCGATCGTCGCGGCGACCCGCGCCAGGTCGAGCAGGAGATCGACTACTGCCTGTATTGCCACGAGCGCGACAAGGACTCGTGCAGCAAGGGCCTCAGGGACAACAAGACCAACGAGATCAAGAAGAACCCGATCGGCGTCCCGCTCAACGGCTGCCCGCTCGACGAGAAGATCAGCGAGATGCACGTCATGCGTCGCGACGGCGACGCGCTCGGCGCGCTCGCGCTGGTGACGCTCGACAACCCGATGTGCCCGGGCACCGGTCACCGCATCTGCAACGACTGCATGAAGGCCTGCGTCTTCCAGAAGCAGGAGCCGGTCAACATCCCGCAGATCGAGACGCGCGTGCTGACCGAGGTGCTCTCGCTGCCCTACGGGCTCGAGATCTACGGGCTGCTCACGCGGTGGAACCCGCTCGACGTGCGCCGCCCGTACCCGATGCCGTACAACGGCAAGAACGTGCTCGTCGTGGGCCTCGGCCCGGCGGGCTACACGCTCACGCACCACCTCCTGCGGGACGGCTTCGGCGTGGTCGCGATCGACGGGCTCAAGATCGAGCCGCTGCCGGTCGAGCTCACGGGCGACTGGAAGACGAGCACGCCGCCGGTCCCGGTGAAGGACTTCGGTGCGCTGTACGAGGAGCTCGACGAGCGCACCGTGCTCGGCTTCGGCGGCGTCAGCGAGTACGGCATCACCGTCCGCTGGGACAAGAACTTCCTGACGCTGCTCTACGTCACGCTCGCGCGCAGCAAGATGCTCCGGATCTACGGCGGCATCCGCTTCGGCGGGACGATGACGCTCGACGACGCGTGGGACCTCGGCTTCGACCACGTCGCGCTCGCGGCGGGCGCGGGCCGGCCCACGATCATCGACATGAAGAACAACCTCTCGCGCGGCATCCGCAAGGCGAGCGACTTCCTCATGGCCCTGCAGCTGACCGGCGCGTACAAGCGCACGTCGCTCGCCAACCTGCAGGTCCAGCTCCCGGCGGTGGTCATCGGCGGCGGCCTCACCGCGATCGACACGGCCACCGAGCTGCTCGCGTACTACCCGATCCAGATCGAGAAGGTCGCCGAGCGCGTGCACCGGCTGACGACCGAGAAGGGCGCCGCGGCCGTCCGCGCGATGTTCGACGACGAGGAGTGGGAGCAGCTCCAGGTCCAGCTCGCGCACGCACGCGAGCTCGAAGAGGAGCGCGAGCGCGCAGCGAAGGAGGGACGCGACCCGCGCATCCAGCCGCTGCTCGACAAGTGGGGCGGCGTCTCGCTCGTCTACCGCCGCTCGGTGCTCGAGTCGCCGGCGTATCGCCTGAACCACGAAGAGGTGCAGAAGAGCCTCGAGGAGGGCGTGCGCTACGTCGAGAACCTCTCGCCGCTCGAGGCGGTGCTCGACGAGCGCGGTCACGTGAAGGCGATGAAGTTCCGCCGCAACCCGGACCGCGCGGAGATCGAGCTGCCGGCCCGGACGGTGTGCGTCGCCGCGGGCACCTCGCCCAACACGATGTACGAGAAGGAGTACGAGGGCACCTTCGCGCTCGACGCGAAGAAGCAGTACTTCCAGACGCACGCCGCCCGTCGCGACGGCGAGAGCGTCGTGCTCGACCCGATCGATCCGAAGAAGAGCGACGAGGCGTTCTTCGCGAGCTACGTGAAGGGCAACAAGGTCGTCTCGTTCTACGGGGACAACCACCCGCACTACGCCGGCAGCGTGGTGAAGGCGATGGCGAGCGCGAAGCACGGCTTCAAGCACGTCGCCGCGCTCTTCCCCGAGACCGGGTCGCTCGCGCCGGCCGATCAGCCGAAGCGCGACGCGGCGCTCTCCGACTTCTTCGCCAAGCTCGACGACGCGCTCGTCGCGCGCGTGGTGGAGGTCAACCGCCTCACGACGAACATCGTCGAGGTGGTGGTGAAGGCGCCGATGGCGGCGCGGAAGTTCCAGCCGGGGCAGTTCTACCGCCTCCAGAACTTCGAGTCGTTCGCGCCCGTGGTCGAGGGAACGCGCCTCGCGATGGAGGGCCTCGCGCTCACCGGCGCGTGGATCGACGAGGAGAAGGGTCTCCTCGGAACGATCGTGCTCGAGATGGGCGGCAGCTCGCGCCTGTGCGCGGCGCTCCGTCCGGGCGAGCCGATCATCCTCATGGGACCGACCGGCACGCCGACGCACATCGCGAAGGAGACGGTGCTCCTCTGCGGCGGCGGCCTCGGCAACGCCGTCCTCTTCTCGATCGCGCGCGCGTTCAAGGCGCTCGGCGCCACGGTGCTCTACTTCGCCGGCTACAAGAAGGGCGAAGACCTGTTCAAGCAGGACGACATCGAGCGCTACACCGATCAGGTCATCTGGTGCACGGACACCGGCGCCGAGATCCCGCCGCGCCGCCCGCAGGACGCGCACTTCCGCGGCAACATCGTCCAGGCGATGGTCTCCTACGGCCGGGGCGAGATCGGCGGCGGGCGCGTGCAGCTCTCCGCCGTCGACCGCATCATCGCCATCGGCTCCGATCGCATGATGGCGGCGGTGAAGGAGGCGCGGCACGGCGTGATGGAGCCGATGCTCAACCGCAAGCACCTCGCGATCGGCAGCATCAACTCGCCGATGCAGTGCATGATGAAGGAGGTCTGCGCGCAGTGCCTCCAGAAGCACACCGATCCGCGCACCGGCGAGGAGCGCCTCGTCTTCTCCTGCTTCAACCAGGACCAGGAGCTCGACGCGGTCGACTTCAAGCACCTCAACGAGCGCCTGCGGGCGAACTCGATGCAGGAGAAGGTCGCAAACGCGTGGCTCGATCGTCTGCTCGAGAAGAACCCGCACCTCCTCCGCATCTGACCCGCACCCGATGACGAGCGAGACGCGCCCGCGAGCTCACGAGCGGCTCTTCTGGCGGAAGCTCGCGTACTGGGGGGCCACGCGCGGGCCCTCCTGGTGGGTGCGCTACAGCCCGCCGGTGTTCGGCTGGGCCGCGGCCGCGCTCGTGCTGGCGGCGCGCAACGCCGTGCGGCGCAACCTGCGGCGCATCCGCGGCCAGGCCGCGCCGCTCCGCGAGACGCGCGAGGTGCTCGCGACGTTCGGCACCTACGCGTCGTGCCTCGCGGAGGTGCTGTCGAACGACGCGCCCGGCGGGCCGCCGCGCTCGAGCGCGCGGATCCACGGCGAGCTGTGGATCCGCAAGGCGCTCGCGGAGAAGAAGGGGCTCGTGCTCGTCACCGTGCACAGCGCGGGCTGGGAGAGCGCGGGCCCCCTCGTCGCGCAGCACCTCGGTCTCCGGCTGGTGATCGTGATGCAGGCCGAGCCCGACGAGCGCGCGATGAAGCTCCAGGACCACGCGCGCGAGTCCGCGGGCGTCAACGTCGCGCACGTCGGCGGCGATCCGCTCGCGTCGCTCCCGCTCCTGCGCCACCTGCGCGAAGGCGGCGTGGTCGCGCTCCAGCTCGACCGCTACGCGCCCGGGATGCGGACGCGCAAGGTGCGCATGCTCGAGCAGGACGCCGAGATCCCCGAGGGGCCGCTCCGCCTCGCGCAGGCCTCGGGCGCGCCGCTCGTCGCCGTGTTCTGTGCGCGCACCGGGTTCCGCGACTACCTCATCGAGGCGCATCCCGTGATCCACGTCGACCGGCGCGCGACCGACGCCGATCTCGATCGCATCGCGCAGGGGCTCGCCGATCGCGTCGGCGCGTTCCTCCGGGCGCACCCGACGCAGTGGTTCAACTTCAAATAAGATCCGCTGGCTCGGAAGGGCAGGCGTGATAGACACGGTGCCCCTTCATGACCACGCGTCTCCACGTCGGCGGCAGAGAGCTCAAGGGTGAGCTCGCCGCGTATGCGAAGCGGTTCGACCTGCTCGAGATCCGCGGAGTCGACGCGCCGAACCTCCGGCAGGCTCCGAGCGCGGCGACGCTGCGCCGGTGGCGCCGGGCGGTGCCGCCGAAGTTCGAGTTCTCCGTCGTCGCCGGCCCGAACGTCGGCCGTCTCCGACCGGGCGAGGCGCTCGACACCGAGCTCGCCGCGATGCTCGAGGCGGCGACGCTGCTCGAGGCGCGCGTGCTCGTCGTGCCCACGCCTCCGGACGTCACGCCGTCGAAGCTCTCGCGCGATCGCTTCGCGAAGGTGCTCGATCGGCTGCCGCGCGATGCGAGCAACGTCGTCTGGGAGCCGAGCGGGCTCTGGGAGCTCGACGACGCCGCGGCGCAGGCGAAGGCGTGGGGCGTGGTGCTCGCGGTCGATCCGTCGCGCGACGAGCCGCCCGCGGGCCCCGTCGTGTACGGACGCCTCCGCGCACAGGGTGCGGTGCGCTCCTTCAGCACGGCGGCGCTCACGCGCGTGGCCCACGGGATCGGCGGCGACCGGCGCGAGGCGTACGTGATCATCGAGACGCCCGGCGCGCTCAAGGAGGCGAAGGTCCTCCGTGGTCTCGTGCGCGGCCTCGGCGGCGGGAAGAAGGGCGGCCTCGGACGGCTCGTTCGTCCGCGCGGCGCCGCTCCGCTGGCGGTCGGCGACGACGAGCAGGACGAGTAGGCGATGGCCCTCCGCAAAGCACGCGCGGTCGCCGCCGCGTCGGCGGACGTCGAGGCGGCGGCCGAGGAGCTCCTCGCGAAGGGCAACGCCGTCGACGCGGTCGTCGCCGGCGTGTTCGCCGCCTCCGCGGTGTCGCCGGGCGTGCTCCTCGGCCCGGTGCAGATCCTCGTCGGCGGCGCCGGTGCGGGCCTGCTCGCGATCGACGGACGCGTCCGGCAGCCGGGCATCGGCGCGCCGCGCCCGCGTGGCTTCGTCGAGGGCGAGGACATCCCCGACGCCGCGCGCGTCGGCGTGTCGTGGCTGCCGGCGGCGCTCTCGGTCGCGATCGCGACCATGGGCACGGCGACGTTCGCGCAGGTGCTCGCGCCCGCGATCGCCGCGGCGAAGGGCTCGCCGCGCAAGGACATCCTCGCGAAGATCGCGTCGCGCGGACCGCGCGCGATCGAGGAGCGACCGATGGGCTCCGAGCTCCTCGCCGCCGCGGGTCGGCCGAGCGGCGGCCTGCTGACGCCCGACGATCTCGCGTCGCCGCGTCCCGGCGTGCAGAAGGCGTCGTCGGTGACGTTCGACGCGGCGGCCGGCTCCGCTCGCCTGCGCCGCGTCGTGCTCCTCCCGTGGGCGAACATCGAGGACGCGGCGCCTGCGCCGCCGGTCGCGAACGTCGACGTCGCGCGGAGCCGCGCGGTGGTCGCCGTCGACCGCAACGCGACGTTCGCCATCGCCGTCTGGGACGAGGCGACCGACGGGATCATGGTCGAGGAGCTCGGCCTCCGCGCGCCGTTCTACGCCGAGCCGGTCCGCCGCGGTCAGACGCGCGTGAAGCCGGGCGATCCACGGGCGGCGGCCGCGGCCGTCGCGCTCGTCGGCGGCGACGCACCGGAGGTCGCGTTCGCGGCGTTCGGCGCGTCCGATGCGTACGACGTCGTCGCGGGCGCCATCCGGGGTCTCGCGCAGGACGAGCGGATCGAGGCGCACGGCCACGCGCGCCTCGTGGCGCTCTCGCACGCCGCCGGCGCCGCGTCCGTGTTTCGATCCTGAGCGCCCGCGGACCGGTCCGAGTAGCGGCTTCGGGGCGTCTACTTCCGCGAGCGCGCAGGCTTCCGTCTCATCGTCGTACGGAGGGCCTCACGTGGACGAGGAGCCTCGGCCCTCGACGCCGTGCCCGCGCGGAGTCACGGGATCTCGTTTCGGGCGATAGTCACGCGCGGCCGGCTCGCGGCCCTGGCTCGTGCCGCTGGCGGCGGGCATTCACACGCCGTGAAACCAACGCTCCGATCGGCTGTCACGGCGACGCGCATCACTCCGTGCAGCACGACCACTTCCACCTGATCGGTGAGGCCGCCAGCGAGGGCGCGCTCGCGTCGGCGATGCGCAGCTTTGGCCATCCGGTTCGCGAAGCGCCTCGCGGCGCTCCTCGGCCGTCGAAGCGGGAAGGTCTGGGACCACCGCTACCATCGTCGCGATCGGAAGACGCCGGCGGAGGAGAAGAACGCGCTCCTCCACGTCCTTCGGAACGCGAAGGAGCACGGCGAGGCTCCGCGCGCGGCGAGCTTCGTCGATCCGTACTCGTCGGCGGCCTCGTTCGACGGGTGGAGCGATCGCGGTGCGCGCGATCCGACCGATCGACGACTCCTGGAGACCTCCGCGACCACGAACGGCGCTCGTCGGAGCGCGCACGGCGTCGTGCTCGCGCCCACGACGCACGAAGCGTGTCCCCTGCGTCATGCGTCGGGCGAGCTGCGCGTCGGCACTCCCCAAGCTCGTCTCCCGCGTCTCCCGCGCCGAGGTTGCAGGAGGACGCGGGCGCGCCGGCACGCGCCGCACGCCGTCGTCGACGCGCGCGCCTACGCGCGAAGGGCGCGAAAACCAGAGCGCGCGGCGCTCAGGCGCTCAGAGCTTGACGCCGTGTCGCTTGGCGTACGCGAGGACGCCGATCTTGTCGATCGTGCGGATGTCGCGCGTCGTGAGCTTGAGCGTCACGTAGCGGCCGAACTCGGGGACCCAGACGCGGCGCGTCTGGATGTTCACGTTCTGCCAGCGCTTCGTCTTGATGTTCGAGTGGGAGACGTTCTGCGCCTTCAGCTTGCGCTTGCCCGTGATGTCGCTCTTCGCCATGACAAGGATCCTCGGTGCCCGGGAGGTGGGGCGCGTAACTTACGGAAAGAGCCTGCAATGTCAAGCGCGCCTGTTCAGGGGCGGCTCCGGGGCATGCCTATTTTTCGAGGCTTCGAGGCTTCGAGGCTTCAGGGCTTCAGGGCTTCGCGCGCCCGAGGGCGGTCGCCAGGTCGGCGCACCAGGCCTTCGTCCGTTCGAAGCCGCCGTTCCGGTGGAGCGTCGCCTCATCCATGTAGAGGCGGCGCGCGAGCTCGACCTGCACCACGTGGACCTTCAGGTCCGGGCGGCCGTAGTGCTGGGTCGTGTACCCGCCCTGGTACGGATCGTCGTGCGCGACGGACATCTTCGCCCGCTGGGCATGCGCGTCGACGACGTCGATGATCGCGCGCGAGGCCGACGTCCGGCCGCGCGTCCCCGGCACGACGTCCGCGCGGACGGCGTTCGCGTCGCCGTGACCGGCGCGGCCGACGCTCGGCATCGAGTGCGCCGCGAGGAGGATCGCGAAGCCGAAGCGCGCGCGCTTGCGCTCGAGCACCGTGGCGATCGCCGCGTGATACGGCCGGTAGTACGTGTCGAGCCTCCGCTCGAGCTCGCGGCGGCGGAGCGGCGCCTCGAGCACCCGGGCGCCGTCGCTCGTGAGCCGCCACACGATCCCGCGCGTCGCACGGTTGTTCGCGGGCGCGCCCTCGACGGACTCGGCGTCGACGTCGACCTCCGAACGGTTGAGGTCGACGACGTACCGCGAGACGTGGGCCACGATGCAGGTCGCGCCGCGCGCAGGCACGTCCGCGTAGAGCTCGTCGACGTAGAGGTCGGCGTCGCGGCCGATGCTCCGCGCCGGGGCGGCGAGCTGCGCCAGCGTCGGCCCGTCCACGAACAGGCCCGCATGGGGGATCTCGACGACGAGGGGGGTCTCCTCGGTCGTGGGCTCGATCACCGAGAACGCACGCATGTCGCGGCGCGAACGGTAGCGCAACGGAGACCCTACCGGTCGGTCGAATTCGCTTGCGTGCGCCCCGCGGAGGGGCAAGAGTCCGGACCAAGCCCATGCGTTCGCCCCGTCTCGCGGCCGCAGCCGCGCTCGCCCTCGTCGCCGTCCTGCCCGCCACCGCGTCCGCCGCCGATCGCGCGTTCGCCGCGACCGGCTCGTTCGCCGTCGAGGTGAAGCCGATCGCCGGCTCGTCGACGAAGGTCGTCGTACCGACGGGGGCGCCCGCGGCGATGGGCCGGCCGCTCGTCGTCGCGAGCCATGGCTGGTCCGCGAGCGGCGACAACCAGCTCGGCTGGGCGAAGCACTTCGCGAGCTGGGGTCTCGTCGTGGCGGTGCCGTCGTTCCCGTCGCCGTACACGCCGGACTACCAGGTGAACGAGAAGATCATCGAGGACCTCGTCACCGACCTCACCGGCCCGAGCGCCGCGACCTACGGCGTCGCGCCGAAGGCGAAGGTCGGCCTCGAGGGCCACAGCGCGGGCGGCCTCGCGACCACGCTCGCGGCGGCGAAGATCTCGCCCGACGCGGTCGTGCTCTTCGATCCGGTGGACAGCAACGACCTCGGGAAGCCGATCTACGCGACGCTCTGCGCGCCGACGCTCGGCATCTTCGCGGCGCCTAGCTCGTGCAACAACCAGGCGGGCTGGCGCCCGTTCGCGACGACGGCGAAGGGCTCGGTCCTCGCGTTCGACGTGAAGGGCTCGACCCATTGCGACGGCGAGAACGCGCCGCGCACGCTCTGCGGATCGTTCTGCGGCGGCGCGGCGAACGCCGAGCGCCAGTCGACCTACGCGCACTACGCGACCGCGTTCCTCCTCGCGCAGCTCACCGGAGACGCCGCGGCGAAGGCGGCGCTCGCCTCCGCGGACACCGACGGCGACCTCGACGCGGTCACGCGCACGACCGGCGCGTGCGCCGCGCCGGTGCCGGCCGACGGCGGCGCGTCCTCCTCGTCGTCGTCGTCGTCGTCCTCGTCGTCGAGCGGCGGCGCGAGCACGAGCTCCGGCGCGCCCGACGCCCCCGCGGCCGATCCGGGCGACGGCGACGCCGCCGCGCCGGGGGCGGGGGAGGCCGGCTGCGGCTGCACCACGCCCGCGCAGTCGGCGGGC
>JBDHVD010000105.1:0-21504 GCA_039809525.1 Labilithrix sp.
TAGAGGCCGCGCAGTGACCAGCGATTCCAGAAGGTAGCCGCCAACACACCCCCGGGCCGGAGCACCCGGTGGGATTCGGCGATTAACCAGCTAGATTGAACGACGGGAGCCACTTCTATGCAGAGCAGCAGATCGACAGAGGAGGAAGCAATCGGGATGCTAGTGTCGTTCGGACTGACGAGTACGCACGTGGCCGCGGGAACCCTGGCCTTACACGTCTTGAGGGATTCTTCGTCGATGTCCGTGCAAACCATCGACCACCCGAGCGACGAAAGAAGTCTCGCCCATCTCCCTCCTTCGCACCCTAGTTCGATCGCTATCGTAGGTCGCCCACAGAGGGAGTGCGCTTTGAGAATGGTCTCGCGCGCTGTTTCCGTCGTGTAGCGACCCCACCGCGTCGTGGAAATCCTCTCCCAGAACGTTTCGGCGGGGCTTTCCCCCGGCAGTTCGTTGACAATGCGAGCGAAAGATTGGGTGATCAAGGCCATGCTGGCACGGAGCGACGCGTCGTGAAGCTCGCGGTGGGCATCGATCTCGTGCAGGTGAGCCGCATCGCGGAGTCGCTCGAGCGGTTCGGCGAGCGCTTCCTCCGGCGCGTGTTCACCGAGGGCGAGATCGCCTACGCGACCTCGGCGCCCGCCCTCACCCATCAGCGCCTCGCCGCGCGGTTCGCCGCGAAGGAGGCCGCGATCAAGGCGCTCGGCCTCGGCGCGCACGACGTCGGGTGGAGGCAGATCGAGGTCGCCTCGCTTCCGTCCGGCGCGTGCGAGCTGCGCCTCCACGGCGAGGCACGCGCGGTCGCCGAAGCCTCCGGCGCCGCCGACCTCGCCGTCAGCCTCAGTCACGAAGGCGACCTCGCCACCGCGATCGTCGTCACGCACCTCCAACGAACCCCAGCACCATCCTCATGATCGACAAGATCCGCCGCATCCTCAAAGACCACGCGCGCCTCTCGAAGGACGCCGACTCCCTCGCCGAGGACGCCGACCTGTACCAGGCCGGGATGACCTCGCATGCGAGCGTCAACGTGATGCTCGCCCTCGAGGGCGAGTTCGACATCGAGTTCCCCGACAGCATGCTCAAGCGCTCCGCGTTCGAGAGCATCTCGGCGATCCGCAGCGCGATCGAGCAGCTGACCTCCTGAGCGCCATGACCGGGCGGCTGCGCGCGATCCGCGGACACGTCGACGCCCCGCTGCCCTCGGGCTGGCAGGTCGCGGCGCTCCCACCGGGCGCGGCCGAAGATCCGGCCGGCCTCGCGCGCGCCGCGCCGGAATGGGTCGAGGCCACGGTGCCGTCGACGGCCGCCTCCGCGCTTCGGGCCGCCGGCCTCTGGAGCCTCGATCACCCCGCGCGGCGCTTCGATGCCGAGGACTGGTGGTGGCGCGTGACGTTCCCCGGATCGGTCGCGGGCGAGGCGGAGCCCGGCGACGAGGTGGTGCTCTGCCTCGACGGCGTCGCGACGGTGGCCGACGTGTGGCTCGACGGCGCGCCGCTCGCGACGCTCGAGGGCATGTTCCTCCCGCGAGAGCTGCCGATCACGCTCGCCCGGGAGCACGAGCTCGTCATCCGCTGCCGATCGCTCGATGCGCTCCTCGCGGCGCGGCGACCGAGGCCGCGCTGGCGCGCGCCGATGATCGAGAACGCGCAGCTCCGGTGGTTCCGCACGACGCTGCTCGGGCGCACGCCGGGATGGTCGCCGCCCGCGGCCGCGGTGGGCCCCTGGCGGCCGGTCCGCATCGAGCGGCGCCGCGGCGTCGCCATCGACGAGGTGCACGTCCGCGCCACGATCGACGGCGACGCCGGCGTGCTCGAGGTGCGCGCGCGGGTGCGCGAGCTCGGCGCCCGGACCGAACGCGCGAGCCTCGTCGTCGCGCGGGGCGGCCGCGAGCACCGCGCCGATCTGGTGCGCGACGGCGCGTGGCTCGCGGGCCGCGTGATCGTCCCGCACGTCGCGCGATGGTGGCCGCACACCCACGGCGAGCCCGCGCGCTACGCGGCGCGCCTCGAGATCGAGGCCGCTCGCTCGATCGTCGTCGACCTCGGCGACGTGGGCTTCCGCACGGTCGCCGCGGTCACCGACGACGGAGGCTTCACCGTCCACGTCAACGGCGCGCGCGTCTTCTGCCGCGGCGCGTGCTGGACGCCGCTCGATCCGGTCTCGCTCGCCGCGGACGACGCGGCGCTCGACACCGCGATGGCGCAGGTCGCCGGCGCGGGCATGAACATGCTCCGCGTGGGCGGGACGATGGTCTACGAGAGCGATCGCTTCCTCGACGCCGCCGACGCCGCGGGGATCCTGCTCTGGCAGGACCTCATGTTCGCGAACATGGACTACCCCGAGGACGATGCGGCCTTCGCCGCGTCGGTGACCGCGGAGGTCCGCGCGCAGCTCGCGCGCCTCGAGGGCCGGCCCTCGGTCGCCGTGGTGTGCGGCAACAGCGAGGGCGAGCAGCAGGCCGCGATGTTCGGCGCGAGCCGCGATCGCTGGAGCCCGCGCCTGTTCCATGACACGTTCGCCATGCTCTCGCGCGAGCTCCTCCCCGACGTGCCGTACTGGCCGTCGTCCGCGCACGGCGGCGCGTTCCCTCACCAGGCCGATCGCGGCACCACCTCCTATTACGGCGTCGGCGCGTACCTCCGTCCGCTCGACGACGCCCGGCGGGCGGACGTGCGCTTCGCCAGCGAGTGCCTCGCGTTCGCGAACGTGCCCGCGCCGCGCACCATCGAGCGCATGCCCGGCGGCGCCTCGATCCGGGTCCACCATCCCGCGTGGAAGGCCCGCACCCCGCGCGACCTCGGCGCGGGGTGGGACTTCGACGACGTGCGCGATCACTACGTCGCGCGCATGTTCGGCGTCGATCCGGCGAGCGTGCGCTACGCCGATCACGAGCGCTACCTCGAGCTCGGCCGCGTGGCCGCCGGCGAGGTGATGGCGCGCACGTTCGGCGAGTGGCGGCGCGCAGGCTCGCGCACGGGCGGCGCGCTCGTGTGGTTCCTCCGCGACCTGTGGCCCGGCGCGGGCTGGGGCATCGTCGGGAGCGACGGGCTGCCGAAGTCGGTCTTCCACTACCTCCGGCGGGCGCTCGCGCCCGTGGCGATGCACGTCAGCGACGAGGGCGGCAACGGCCTCTTCGTGCACGCGGTGAACGACCGAGCGGAGGCGATCGACGGCGAGCTCGCGATCGCGCTCTACCGGGGCGACGTCTGCGTCGGTCGCGGCGCCGCCCCGCTCGCGGTGGCCGCACGGAGCGCGGTCGTCACGCCGGCGATCGCGCTCCTCGACGGCTTCCTCGATCTCAACCACGCCTATCGCTTCGGTCCGCCCTCGTGCGACCTCGTCGTCGCCACGCTCCGCGCGCACGGCGCGACCCTGGCGGAGAGCTTCTTCTTCCCCCTCGGCCTCCCCTCGACGCGGACCGACGTCGGGCTGACCGCCGAGCTCGCCGCGCGCGGCGACGGCGATCTCGATCTGACCGTCGGCACGCGCGGTCACGCCCACGCGGTCACCGTCACGCTCGACGGCTTCGTCGCCGACGACGACTTCTTCCACCTCGCGCCCGGCGCGAGCCGCACGCTCCGCCTCCGGCGCGATCCGGGCGCCTCACCGGCGCGGCGCGGCAGCGTCGCCGCGTGCAACGCCCTGACGACGACCGCCATCCAGGTGCCCGCATGATCATCCGCGCCGAGCCGCTGTACTTCGGTCCCGAGGACCGGCCGCGCGCGGGCTGGCTCCACCGCGCCGATCGCCCCGCGCGCGACGGCCTCGTGATCGTGCCGCCGTTCGGATACGAGGCGGTGTGCGCGCACCGGAGCCTGCGCCACCTCGCGGGCGCCGCCGCAGCCGCGGGCATCGCGACGCTCCGCTTCGATCTCGACGGGACCGGCGACTCGGCCGGCGGCGATCGCGATCCCGGACGCGTGCGCGCCTGGCTCGACAGCGTGCGCGACGCGGCGATCGAGCTCCGGCGGCTCACCGGCGTGGACCGGATCTGGCTGGCGGGCGTCCGCCTCGGCGCGATGCTCGCGGCGATCGCCGCGCGCGAGATCGGCGCCTCGGGGTTGATCGCGATCGCGCCCGTCGTGTCGGGCAAGGCGCTGCTCCGCGAGCTCCGCGCGCTCCAGATGGCGCTGGGGCTGCACGAGCCGCCGACCGACGTCGCGATCCCGGAGGGCGGCCAGGAGGCGCTCGGCTTCACCATCACCGACGAGACGCGCGCCGAGCTCGGCGCGATCGATCTCACGAAGCAGCCCGCGCCGCCTGCGCCCCACGTCCTCGTGCTCGATCGCGAGGACCTGCCGAGCGCCGACAGATGGGTCGCGCGCCTCCGCGAGCAGGGCGTCGACGTCGAAGCGCGACGCATGCCCGGCTACGTCGAGATGGTGCTCGATCCGCATCACGCGGTGGTGCCCGGCGCGATCGTCGGCGCGACGACCTCGTGGCTGCGCGCGCGCATCGAGCCGCAGCTCGCCGGGGCCGAGGTCGCGAGCGGCGAGCCGCGCACCGAAGCGCGCATCGGCGACGTGATCGAGCGCCCGGTCTTCGTCGATCGGCACCTGTTCGGCGTCCTCGCGGCACCGGCGAACGACCGAGCGGCGTCCGGACGCGGCGTGCTCCTCCTCAACGCCGGCGCGGTGCACCGCGTCGGACCGAACCGCCTCTACGTCGCGATGGCGCGCCAGTGGGCGGCCGCGGGCGATCTCGTCCTGCGGCTCGACGTCTCCGGGATCGGCGACAGCCCGGCTCGCCCGGGAGAAGCGGAGAACGTGGTGTACGGCGCGCGCGCGCTCGAGGACGTCGCCGCGGCGATCGCGTGGATGCGCCGCCGCCCCCGCGTGCGCGAGGTGCGCGCGGTCGGCCTCTGCTCGGGCGCGTACCACGCGTTCAAGGCCGCGGTCGCCGGCGAGCCGGTCGACGGGGTCGTGGTGATCAACCCGCTCACGTTCTTCTGGACGCCCGATCAGCCGCTCGACTTCCCCGCGTTCCGCGTGGCGGGCGAGGCCGAGCGCTACGGCAAGGCCGCGCTCGATCGCGGCAAGTGGAAGAAGCTCCTGCGCGGGCAGGTGAACGTCCGCAACGTCGCGCAGACGCTCGCGCGCCACGCCGCGAGCCGCATCGTCAACCGCGCGCGCGACGTGTCGCGCCGCGTGGGCCTGCCGTGGAAGGACGACCTCGGCGCCGAGCTCGAGACCGTCGCCGAGCGCGGCGTCGATCTCCAGTTCGTCTTCGCCGGAGACGATCCCGGCCTGCAGCTGCTCCGGATGCAGGGCGGCTCGGTCGTGCCGCGCCTCCGCGAGCGCGGCGCGCTCGTCATCCGTCGCATCGAGCGCGCCGATCACACGTTCACGCCCGTGTGGTCGCACGCGCCGCTGTCGAGCGTGGTCACCGACGCGCTCTCGCCCCCTCCGCGATGAGCCGCCACGTCCCTGCGCTCGACGGCGTACGCGGCGCGGCGGTGCTGCTCGTCCTCGCCCACAATTTGAGCCTCCTCGACGGCGTCCCCGGCGCACCGGCGAAGGCGATCGGCCTCGCGATGGACGTCGGCTGGATCGGCGTCCAGCTCTTCTTCGTCCTCTCGGGCTACCTCATCACCGGCATCCTGCTCGACACGCGCGAGGCGCCCAACTACTGGAGCGCGTTCCTCGGCCGGCGCGCGGTCCGCATCTTCCCCCTCTACTACGCCGTCCTCTTCGTCGCGTTCGTGGTCGCGCCGCTCGCGGGGCACACGCCGGCGGGCGCGCAGCACCAGGTCTGGCTCTGGACGTACCTCGCGAACTGGGCCGAGCCGCTCGGTCGCACGGTCTCCGTCTTCCCCCACTTCTGGTCGCTCTCGATCGAAGAGCAGTTCTACCTCGCATGGCCGCTGCTCGTGCGGAGGCTCCGGCCGCGCGCGCTCGGAATGCTCTGCCTCGGCCTCGTCGCGCTCGCGTTCGCGAGCCGCGTGGCCCTGCGCGCGAGCGGGTGGAGCGGCGCCGCGTCGGGCGCGTACGTCTTCACCGTGTGCCGCGTGGACGCGCTCGCGCTCGGCGCGCTCGCGGCCCTCGCCGCCCGCGCGCCGCGCATCACCAGCCTGCTCTCGGCACGCCGGAGCCTCCTGCGCGGGGTCGCGATCGCGCTGCCCGTCGCCACCGTGATCGTCACGCGCGGCGCGCCGCGTGCGGGCCTGCTCACGCAGGCCTACGGTTACACGCTGTTCGCCCTCGCGTTCGCGGCGCTGATCCTCGACCTCGCGCTCGCGCCCGCCGGCGATCGCTTCCGCGGCGCGTGGTCGTTCGCCCCGCTCCGCGCCGTCGGCCGCTACAGCTACGCGATGTACGTGTTCCACACGCCGCTCCACCTCCTCGTGGGGCTCCCGCTGCTCGCGTCGCTCGGCGCCTCGCGCCCCGGCGTGGGCCTCGCCCTCGGGTACTTCGTCGCGGCGACCGCGGTGACGTTCGTCGCGGCGCTCGTCTCGTATCACGCGTTCGAGAGGCACTTCCTCGCGCTCAAGAAGCGGATGGTCCCGCGGGTGCCGGCGTGAGCCTCCGCGAGGAGGCGATCGAGCTCGCGGGCCTCCGCGTCACCGCCGTCGGCGAACGCGCGAGCGCGCGCGCAGTCGTGGTGCTGCTCCACGGCTTCCAGATGGAGCCCGGCGATCTCGTCCCCTTCGCCCACTCGCTCGGCCTGCCGGCGTGGTTCCTGTTCCCCGAGGCGCCGCTGGCCGCGTCGCCGCGGGGCCGTGCGTGGTGGCACATCGATCCGGCGCTGCGCGACGCCGCCATCGCGCGAGGCCCGCGCGACTTCGCGGGCCAGCACCCTCCGGATCTGCCCGCCGCTCGCGCGCGGCTCGGCGCGCTCCTCGACGAGGTCGCGGCGCACGCCGCCGGACGGCCGCTCGTCGTCGGAGGGTTCTCGCAGGGCGGCATGCTCGCCTGCGACACGCTCCTCCGCGCGCCGCGTCGGCTCGCGGCGATGGCCCTGTTGTCCGCGTCGCGCATCGCGGCGTCCGAGTGGCCGCCGCTGCTCGCCGCCGATCGCCTCCGCGACCTGCCGGTCCTCGTCAGCCACGGCGAGAAGGATCCGGACCTCGCGTTCTCCGCCGGCATCGCCCTTCGCGACGCGCTGATCGACGCGGGCGCCGACGTGACCTGGGTGCCCTTCGATCACGGCCACGAGATCCCGCTCGTCGTGTGGCGCCGCTTGCGCAAGCTCGTCGAGCGCGTGGCGCGCTGATCACGCGCGGCGGCGGCCGAGCGTCTGCAGCGCCATCGATCGTCCGAGCTGCGCCGCGAGCACCCCCATCGCGATCGCGTCGCTGCCGTGGCGCGCGTTGCGCAGGCCGCGGAGCGCGAACCGCGCCGCCGCGAGATACTCATGGTGGTAGAGGAGCCCGCGCGCGTTGCGCACGTACGCGCCGAACAGGGCCGCCCGGCGCGTCGGCGCGGGGATCTCGTCCGCGTGGCGCCGGACGAAGCGCTCCATCATCGCCACGTAGTCGTGGTACGAGCGCGTGCTCGCCGAAAGGCCCGCGTCGCTCCGGAGGTACCGCGCGAGCGGCTCGTCGATCACCGCCACCTCGTGGTGCAACGCGATGCGCAGGTGGAGGTCGAGGTCCTCCGCGGTCTTCAGCGCGGGATCGAAGCCGCCGAGCGCACGGAGCACGTCGGTGCGGATCAGCGCCGTCGACGGCGTCATCGCCGGGTTCCTGAGCACGTGCTCGAGCACCCGACCGTCCTCGGGGATCGTCCTCCGCCGGCTGAACGTCTCGCGCACCGAGCCGTCCGGGTTCACCACCAGCATGCTGGTGATGACGATGCCGACCGCCGGCCGCGCGCGCAGGACCTCGACCTGGCGGGCGAGCTTCTCCGGCATCCAGCTGTCGTCCGAATCGAGGAACGCGATCGCCTCTCCGCGCGCCATCTCGATCCCGAGGTTGCGCGCCGCGGACACGCCACCGTTCGGCTTCTTCACGTAACGGATGCGCTGGCCGAACCTGGCCATCGCCGCCTCGGTGTCGTCCGTCGAGCCGTCGTCGATCACCAGGATCTCCTGCTCGCGGTGCGTCTGCGCGAGCGCGCTCTCGACCGCGACCACGCAGGCCTTCGCGCGGTTGTACGTCGGGATGATCGTGGTGACCTGCATGTCCGCGCGCACTATGGACCGGCGCCGCGTGCATTGCCACAGGATGCCGCGCGCAAGTTCTGCCGTTGTCGCGGACGTGACCAGCGGGCGGACTTTCGCCACGTGCGAAGAACCCGACACCGCATCGCGCACCGAGAAATTCGGCGTCCGCGCGCACGTGGTCCGAGCACGCACGATGCACGGCCGCCGGCCCATGGACACGTCGTCTCGCCCCCTCCCTCCCGCGTGGGTCTTCGCTGCCGCCGCGTCCGCCGTCGTCGCGTACGCCACCGCTTGCTCCTCCGACTCGTCGCCCGATCAGGGCCCCGCGAACGCGGGCAACGACGGCCCTCCGCAGGGACCTTCGGGTCCGTCGTCGGAGGATCCGATCGCGCGCGACGCCGGCCCCGTCGAGGACCTCGGTCCCGGTGGGCCGCCGCAGATGCTCTTCGTCGGCCGCTTCGACACGAGCGATCCCGCCGGACCAAAGGCGAGCTGGCCGGGCTCGCGCATCGTCACGCGCTTTCGCGGCACGGCGGTCTCGGTGAAGCTCAGCGAGTCCGTCGAGGACTGGATGGACGGCGGGCCGAGCTACTGGGACGTATCGATCGATCGCGCGCCGCCGAAGGCGATCGCGATGATCCCCGACAACCAGGCGCACGTCTTCGATCTCGCGACGGACCTGCCGCCCGGGGACCACGAGGTCGAGCTCTACAAGAGGAGCGAGATGCAGACCGGCGTCACGCAGTTCCTCGGCTTCGACTTCCACGGGGGGCGCTCCCTCGAGCCGCCGCCCCGCCAGCCGCGGCACATCGAGGCGATGGCCGACTCGTACGGCACCGGTTACGGCATCGAGACCCTGAACGCGCCGAACCTCGAGTGCACGCCGCCGCCCAATCACGCCGGACGCCATCAGAACTTCCGCAAGGCGTGGCCCGCGCTCCTCGGCATCCGCTTCGGCGCGGACGTGGAGGGCACGGTCTACTCGGGCAAGGGCCTCACGCGCGGCATCTGGCCGACCGACGACGACGGGCTCATCGACTACTACAACCGCGCGAACCCGAACCCGGCGCTCGCGCGCAGCAACCCGCCGCTGTTCGATCTGAAGTCGTGGATCCCCGACGTCATCGTCCTCGTGCAGGGCACGGTCGACAACGGGCTCGGCGACTTCCGCACGGTGTACCGCGACTTCGTCGTGAACCAGCTCCGCGCGCGCGCGCCCGAGGCGCACATCTTCCTGGTCGTCCCCGGAGCCGTCGCGCGCGCGAAGTGGATCGACACGGTGAACAGCGTCGCGGCCGAACGGAACGCGGCCGGCGACCTCAAGGTCTATCCGGTGATCCCGGGCGAGGAGGAGCCGGAGGAGATGACCGCCTGCGGCTACCACGGCGCGCCCGCGTACCATCAGCGGATCGCGAACGAGATCGGCGCAGTGATCGCGCAGAAGACCGGCTGGTGAATCACCCTCCGTTCACCTCGCGCATCGCCTCCAGCGTCTCTTCCGTCGCGAGCTCGACGACGACGCGGAGCGGCCGGTCCTCCTCGTCGACCTCCAGGGTCGCGGGGAAGAACCCGTCGCCCCACGTGGTCATGAACCCGCAGACCGCGTGGCCGCCGACCTCGATCGTCCCCGACTCCGTCTCGCTCGCGCGGATGAGGCGCAGGAGGAAGAACGGATCGGAGTGCGGGCGGAAGTCGAAGGCGAAGCGGAGCTCGCGGGTCTCGCGGAGCGCGTGGAGCCGCTCGCCGATCGCCGCCGCCTCCGCGACGGGCAAGTCGACGAACCCGTACGTGCCGTCCTCGACCTCCGGGGCGTCGAAGCGCGCGGCGACCGCCTCGCCGTCGCCGCCCCAGAACACGATGTCCGCACGTCCGTCGACGGACTCCGACTCGTTCCAGTGTTCGATCGCCTCGACGTCGAAGACGCCGATGCGCGCGCAATCCACCGCCACGGTGCCGAGCGGGACGCGGCGGGAGGCCGGACGATCGCTACCCGAGACGTCGATGACGACCGTGCTTCGGAGCCCCGCGAATTCGTCGTCCTCGACACGCTCGCACGAGACGTCGTAGCGGCCCGGCGTGATCCCGCGGACCATGACGCCGTTGACGTAGCCGTGGACGGGCACCTCCGTCTTGCCCATCTCGAGCGCGGCCGTGGCCGCGGCCTTCGCCGATCCGGGCTCCGCGAACGCGCCGATGAGGCCGAAGTCGAAGACGAGGAGCGTGCCGCTCGTGACGTCGACGTGACCGATGCGCTCGCGTGCCATCGGTGAATCCTAGCCGCGCTCGGTTCATGCGGGCGACAATCGCCGGGATGGACGTCCCCCGGCTCACCACCGAACGGCTGCTCCTCCGCGAGCTCCGCACGAGCGACTTCGATCGCTACGCCGAGAGCGTCGCCGATCCCGTCGCCAGCCGGTTCACCTCGGGGCCGCTCGATCGACGCGGCGCGTGGCGGGTGCTCGCGAAACTCACCGGCGCCTGGTTGCTGACCGGCGCGGGGTGGTGGGCGATCGAGCTCCGCGAGACGGGCGACTTCGTCGGGACGGTGGGCGCGTTCTTCCGCGAGCCGGGGACGCCGCTCGGCACGGAGCACGACCTCGAGCTCGGCTGGACGGTGTTGCCGAGCCACTGGCGTCGCGGCATCGCCACGGAGGCGGCGCGCGCCGCGATGGCGCACGGGTTCGCGCACCACGACGTCGCGCGCGCCGTCGCCCACATCGATCCGGAGAACGTCGCCTCGATCCGCGTGAGCACGGCGATCGGGATGACGCTCGAGGGCACGATCGACTTCTACGGGCAGCCGTGCCTCCGCTACGTGATCAGTAGCGGGTGAGCTCGGACTCCACCGGCTCGCAGTGGTAGTAACAGGTGAGGATGCCGTTCAGGCACGCCTGCCGATCGAGCCAGCAGATCTGACCGAGCGGCTCGAAGTCGGGCGTGCGCGGGCACGATCCCCAGCAGATGTTGGGCGACGGGTCGCGGGTGAGCGCCGACTCGCTGGTGCCGGTGTTCGCGTGCTCCTCGACGAGCTCCTGCGGCTCCTCCGCCGGCCCCTGCGCGCAGCCGACGAGCGACGCCGCGATCACCATCCATCCGAATACGCGATGCTTCATGCGTGGTGCCTCCCTGCGGCGGGGGCGGTGAGCAACGTCGATGCCGGCACGTGATTCCGCGGCGTTGAGGCTCGTTTCGTGCGCGCGCGCGCAGCGCGCGAACGCGCGCGCTCACCTTGGATCGAAGCGGTACGCGGTGCTGCGCGCGCTCTCCCGCTCGCCGAAGCGCGCGGCGAAGGCGCCGAGCCGCGTCCAGGGCGAGACGTCGAGCACCTCGCGCCACGGCAGGTGCGTGACGAGACAGTAGAGTGAGACCTCGACGAAGCTGAGGGTGCGAGCCGCCGGGAGCGCGGCGACGAGCGCATCGACGTTCGCGTCGAGCCAGCCGAGCGTGCCTTCGAGGCTGCGCACGACCTTCGGGGACGCGGCGGCGCCGGTCGCCTTCGCCATGATGAGCGACACCTCGGTCGCCATCGCGTGCAAGGTCAGCTCCTCGGCGTTCGCGACGAGCCGGTCGTTCGTGTCGCCGCGCAGCACCACGTGAGGCGCGCGCCCCGAGCGGCGGACCAGCTCGCGGCAGACGTTCTCGGTGCCGAAGAGCGGACCGCGCTCGTCCACCAGGACCGGGATCTTGAGCGCCGGATTGCCCGCGTAGTCGTCCCGTTCCACGCTCGTGAGATCGAGCACCGGGCGGAACGCGTGGGCCACGCCGAGGTCGAGGGCGAACATCCTCGCGACGCGCGTGAAGTGAGAGCTGCTACGGCCCACCAGGGCGATCGTCGTCATGCGGCGGGAGAGCTTACCCAGGTCCCGTGGAACCCGAGCGGTACAGGGTGCGGGAGCTCGAGCCGGCACACCGTCCGGAGATCCTCGGCGCGGAGGACGAAGAGATCGGAGCGGTGCTCGCGCGCGCGGTACACGAGCACCAGCGCGTACCCCGTTCCCTCCTCGCCGTCCGGATCGGGCACGAACACCGGCTCGCCCGGCAGGTCGGGCGCGAAGTCGCGCCTCACCGTGCGACCGCCATCGAGGTCGAAGCGCTGCACGTGCGTGAGGAACGGATCGGGATCGCGGGGCGCGCCCGCGATCGACCAGAAGAAGCGCGTGCGCAGGCCGACGCGTCGCGGATCGATCGTCGGCAGCTCGGCGGGGCCGTCGTCGAGGCGCTCCTCGCGTACGCGGCCGCTCGCGGGATCGATCGTCGTGCGCGTGGGGATCGCCGACGGGAAGTCGCCGCCGCTTCCGTCGAACAGTGCACGCAGCTGCGCGCTCGACGGGAACGAGGGCATGCGCAGGCCGACGACGACGACGCGCCCGTCGGGCTCCTCGTGCGCGGCGGCGAAGTGGAAGACGAAGCACGGCGACGCCTCGAACGACCGCGGCGCGCCGCCCGCGCGGGGCACGAGGAGGATGCGCGTCGGCTCGCCGTCGAGCGCCTCGATCGCGTCCGCCGGGGGCACGAGACCGATGAGCGTCGGCGCGACGCGGAACGCGACCGGCACGAGGAAGAAGACGAGGTAGCGCGGGGTCAGCACGAAGTCGTGCAGGGAGACGAGCCGATCCATCGGGAGCCGCACCGGGACGTCGAGCTCGCCGGCCGGCGACGCGCGGTGGAGCAAGAGCGTCGGCTTCGGCCCGAAGAGCGCGCCGAAGTTGAACAGCTCGCCGGTGCCCGGATCGATCTTCGGGTGCGCCGAGAACGGCAGCTCGGGCGCGAGCATCCGATCGAGCGCCGATCCCGCGTTCCGGAGCCGGCCGCCGTAGTCGTCCCGGCCGAACGTGGCGAGCGTCTCCGGATCGAGGCGATGCGGGAGCCCTCCCTCCCAGAGCGCGAGGAGCTTGCCGCCGTGCCAGACGACGCTGGTGTTGGCGGCGTTCTTGAACGTCGTGCGGAAGAGGTTCTTGCGGAGCCCTCCGGGGAGGTTCGTCCCGAAGCTGCGGTAGACCGGGCGCTTCAGACGCGCCTCCTCTTCGCGCTCGCGCGTGGCGACGAACCGGTTTCGATAGCGGACGCGCGCGCCGTCGAACGCGAAGCGCACGACGTGACCGTCGCCGTCGAACGGGTGCAGGTACGGGGTGCCCCACGACGCGTTCGTGCCCGGCCCGTTGCGGTAGAGCACGCCGCGCAGATCGCGCGGGAGCGCGCCCTCGGCGACGCGGAGATCGACGTCCACCTCCTCGGGCACGGCGCTCGACGCGCGACGGTAGAGCTCGTGGCTCACGGCGAACACCGTGGCGTCGCGCGCACGAACGGTCAAGCGAACCGTCGCGGCTGCGCTAAAAGGAACGATCACGCATGTACGGTCCCGGATATCCGCAGTACCGCCCACCCCCTCCGCCGCCCCCTCGCCCCCCGGGACTGTCCCCGCTCGCGATCGTCCTCATCGTCGTCGCCGCCGTGTTCGTGCTCGGCGCCGGCGCCTGCGTCGTGCTCGGTGGCATCATCGCGCTCGGCGCGTCCGCCGAGCCTTCGTCCGCCGAGCCTTCGTCCGCCGATCCTGCCGCGACGTCGACCGCGACCAGCCCGCCGAACGTCGCGCCGACGACGACGAACGCGCCCGCTCCCACCGACACCGCGACGGCGGCGGAGGACGACGAGCCGCCCGCTCCGCCGACCCCGACCGCCGCAGCGACGGCCACGGGCGCCGCCACCAACGGCAGCGCCGGCGGGACGAAGTGGTTCTGCAACGCCACCGGCTGGGTCCGCGTGTGCGGCTTCGCGAACGTGTGCAACAACCAGATGGTCTCGGGGATGGGCGTCGGAAGCGATCGCTACATGGCCATGACCATGGCGAAGAACGCCTGCGAGAACATGGCGCGCGCGAAGGGCGGCTCGACCGTCTGCTCCGTCTCGTGCAGCGTCAGCACGAAGTGATCGCGGCGCTCACGGTCCGGCCGACGAGCCGCAGGCCCGAGCCGCCTCCTGCACGATGTGGCGATCGCGCGCGGCGGTCCCACGATCCGATCCGCCCGAGTTGAAGATCCGCGGCAGCGGGATCGTGTCCGCCGCAGCCCCGACGGCCGCGTCGCCCGGCTTGGCGGCGCACGCGCGTTGTGCGAGATCGACGAGCAACGCCAGTCCGCCATGATGGAGCAGCGCCGCGCCCGGCGACGATCCCGAGCCTGCCCACTTGCGGTCCGACGCCAGCGGCCGCCCGTCCTCGAGCAGCTTCGCCGCCGCGCGGAGGCCGTCCGCGGTCTCCGGCTCCTTCGTCATCCGGTCGAACAGCGCGTCGATCTCCGCGAGCGTGGGCGGCTTCGGCGCCGGGCCCGTCCGCGCGGCGCGCGCGCTCTCTCCGATCACCGGCGCGCGCACCGCGAACGCGAGCCACGCCGGCGAGGCCGACGAAGACGATGACGCAGGCGGCGCGGACGGCTCGGGCGGCGGCGCCGGGACCGCCGACTTCGAGCAGGCGAACGTCAGAACGGCGAGCGCGATCGCGGTCGGACGAAGCACGGCTGCAAGCATAACCCTTGCACCTCCGCGAGCGGTGACGCTCGAGCGGTTCGTCTCCTGGACGCTGCGGCACGGCCGAGCGCTCTGGCTCGTCGCCCTCCTCGTCGCCATCCCGGCGACGATCCGGACGGCGGGGCTGTACGGGCACCTCCGCAGCGATCTCGAGGAGCTCCTCCCGCCGACCGCACCGAGCGTGGTCGCGCTCCAGGAGCTGCGGAGACGCGTCGGCGGACAGCTGTACCTCGGCGTCGTCGTCGACGCAGGCTCTCCCGGGCGCATCCCGGAGGCGGAGCGCTTCCTCGACGCGCTCGCGGCGCGCATTCGCAACTATCCCCCGCGCCTCGTCGCGGCGGTGCGGCTCGGCACCGAGGCCGAGCACGACTTCCTCGAGCACAACGGTGCACTCTACATCGATCTCCCCGACCTCGAGACGGTGCGCGACCGCGTCCGCGCCCGCAAGGACTACGAGGTGGCGAAGGAGACCGGCGCCCTCCTCGACGAGAACGCGCCTCCGCCTCCGCTCGACCTCTCCAGCATCTTCGACGAGTACGAGACGCGGATCCCCCGCACGAGCGCGGGCTCCGACCACACCAGTCGCTACGTGAACGTGAGGGAGCACCTCGCGCTCCTGCTCGTCGAGCTGGGCACCGACTCGACGGGCACCGAGGAGGGACGCGAGCTGATCGGCCGCGTCCGCCGCGACATCGCCGCGATCGGGCTGCCGCCCGGGATGCGCTTCGGCTTCTCCGGCGACACCGCGATCTCGGTCGAGGAGCTCACGTCGCTCGTCGAGGACCTCTCGCTCGCCTCGGTGATCGTCGTCGTCGCCGTGCTCGGGGCGATCGTCATCTACTACCGCTGGTGGCGGAGCATCCTCGTCGTCTTCCCTCCCCTGATCCTCGCGACGGTCTACGCGTTCGGCCTCGCGTCGATCCCGCCCATCCACGTGAGGAGCCTCAACTCGAACACCGCGTTCCTCGGCTCGATCATCCTCGGAAACGGGATCAACTTCGGGATCGTGCTCCTCTCGCGCTACGCCGAGGAGCGACGCAAGGGTCTCGACGTGCACACCTCGCTGGTGAACGGCATCCGCGGCACGCGCGGCGGGACGCTCACCGCGGCGGCCGCGGCCGGCGCCTCGTACACGTCGCTCGCCATCACCGACTTCCGCGGCTTCCGTCAGTTCGGGTTCATCGGCGGCCTCGGGATGCTGTTCGCCTGGCTCGCGGCCTTCGTCCTGATCCCGCCGCTCGTCGCGTGGCTCGATCGCAGCGAGGCGACGAGGCCGCGCCCGAGGCGCTCGGACTCCACGCGCCTCTCGACCTGGGTCGCGCGCGCGATCGCACGCTCGCCGTACGTCGTCAGCACGGTGATGCTCGCGGTGACGATCGCCGCCGCCGCCGGCGCCGCCGGGCTCCGCACCTCGGACATCGAGACGGACTTCTCGAAGCTCCGCCGGCGCGACACGTGGACCTCGGGCGAGGGCTACTGGGGCAGGCGCATGAACGACGTCCTCGGCGAGTACCTCTCGCCGTTCGTCTTCCTCACCGATCGTCCCGAGGACGCACGCGCCCTCGCCGAGCGGATCCGGGAGGAGATGGGCGGCCCGAGGCTCGGTCACCGCATCGAGCGCGTGCGCACCATCGAGGACGTGCTGCCGCCGGATCAGGAGCCCAAGCTCGAGGTGCTCTCCGAGATCCGCGAGGAGCTCACGCCGAAGGTCCGCGCCGCGCTGAACGAGGACCAGCGGAAGTGGGCCGATCGCTTCGCCGGACCGGAGCTGCCGGGACCGCTCTCGATCGGCGACCTGCCGCGCACGTTCACCCTCGGCCTCCGCGAGCGCGACGGCTCGGTGGGCAAGATCGTGCTCGTGTTCCCGTCGCTCGACTCGACGTGGTGGGACGCGAACGAGATCCGCGACTTCGTCGGAGCCCTCCGCGCGATCGCCGCCGAGGTCACGCCGGGCCGTCCCCCACCGCGGCTCGCCGGCGCGATCGCGCTCTCGTCGGACATCACCGAGGCGGTGCGTCACGACGCGCCCATCGCGACCGCCGCGTCGTTCGGGGGCGTGGTGCTCGTCGTCTTCCTCCTGCTCGGGCCGCGACGAACGATGCTCTACGTGACGGCGACGCTCCTCGCGGGCGTCCTCTGGCTGCTCGGCGGCAGCCTCGCGCTCGGCGCGCGGATCAACTTCATGAACTTCATCGCGTTCCCGATCGCCTTCGGAATCGGCGTCGACTACAGCGTCAACCTCGTCACCCGCTGGGAGCAGGAGCCGTCGCACGACATCCTGGTGGCGGTCCGGACGACCGGCTCCGCCGTGGGGCTCTGCTCGGTGACCACCATCCTCGGCTACGCGTCGCTCCTCCTCGCGGCGAACCGCGCGCTGTTCTCCTTCGGGCTCCTCGCGGTCATCGCGGAGATCACGAGCGACGTCGTCGCGCTCGTGGGCCTGCCGGCCTTCCTCGTCACGATGAGCCGCCGCCGCTCCCGCCGGCCGTCGCCAGGGGCCTCTGCAAGCGCCGGGAGCGCCGGCGCGCCAGGAGGCTGAGCCCGACGGTCGCCGCGAGGATCGCGCCGACGCCGGCGAGCGAGGCCAGCGGAGGGATCTCGATCACGCGCGACAGCAGCATCTTCGCTCCGACGAGCACCAGGATCGCGCCGAGGCCGAAGCGTAGATAGCGGAGCCGCGCGACCGCCGCCGCGAGCAGGAGGTACAGCGCACGCAGGCCGAGGACGGCGAACACGTTCGACGCGTAGACGATGAACGGCTCCTCGCTGATCGCCAGCACCGCCGGGATCGAGTCGACGGCGAAGACGATGTCGGTGATCTCGATCACGACGAGCGCGAGGAGCAGCGGCGTCGCGCGAAGGCGCCCGTCCTCGCGGACGAGGAAGCGGTGGTCGCGGACCGTCTTGGTGAGCGGAAGGTGCCGGCTGAAGAAGTCGAGGATGCGGCTCTCCTTCTCCGGCTTCTCGAGCGCGGTCCGCGCGCCGGTGAAGAGCAGGAACGCGCCCATCACGTAGAGCGTCCCGTGCCACGCCGCGAGCATCGCCGTGCCGCCGGCGATGAACGCACCGCGCGTGACCAGCGCGCCGAGGATCCCCCAGAAGAGGACGCGATGCTGCTCGTCCTCGCCGATCTTCAAGCGCTGGAACACGACGAGGAACACGAAAAGGTTGTCGACGCTGAGGCTCTTCTCGAGCAGCCACGCGGCGAAGTACTCGCCGCCCGCGCGCGCGCCGTACCGCGCGACGACGAACCCGCCGAAGACGACCGCGAGCGAGACCCAGAAGACGCTCCAGGCGGCCGCCTGCTTGCGAGTGGTCCGCTTGCCGCCCCGGTGCATCACCAGATCGACGGCGAGGCTCGCGGCGACGACCGCCCCGAGCACGACCCACGACCAGGGACCGACCTGGATGTTCGCCATCGCACCGATGCGCCTGCAGCACGCGCGCCAACGCCGCGCAGAATGCGAATGGCCGAGCTAGGCGGACGCCACGTCGCGCGGTCGTGGGGCGTGCAGCGCGACGAGCGACCTTCGCCAGAGCGGCTCGAACGCGAGGCCGACGCCGTAGCCGACGTGCGCGACGACCCACGTGGGCCAGTCGCGCGCGATGCCGTCGTAGAGCGTCGGGGCCACGACCGGCACCACGCCGAACGTCATCACGAGCATGACGACGAACGTGGCAGCGAGCCCCGTCGCGAGCCACCCGAGCGCGAGGCCGCCTCGCCGCCTGCCCACGATGGCCGAGAACGCCATGCCGAAGAACAGCGACACGGTCACGTGCACCACGAGCCCGAGCACGACCGACGTCGCGTGCGATCCCGGCGAGCTCGTGGCGAGGAGCGAAGAGCCGAACAGTGCGAACGGCGCGAGCGGCGCCGCACCGGCGATCACCGCACGCGACGCGAGCACGAGCGCCATGAGGAGCCCGCCGAGCAGCCCCGACGCACCGCCGGAGACGACGATGCGGCGCACGCTTCGGACGATGGGCATCGCGCGGCGTTCCTCCTCGTCGTCGAGCAAGCGAAACACGTGCCCGCGCGGCCACGGGCACGAGGCTTGCGCCGCCCTCGGCATGGCCCCTCGACGCGCTCGAGCTCTCCCCGTGGTCGCGGTCGTCGCGCTCGTCGCGTGCAACCGCGCGCACGACACCACCCCCGAGGCCGTCGGCGACGCGAGCACGACGTCGGCCGAGCTGGCGCCGTTCCGCTTCGAGCGGCCCGCGGAGATCGATGCGGCCGTCGCTGCACCTCCGCCGCCGGCCGCCGCCGACGCCGCCGCACCCAAGGCGACGCGCGGCGCCGATCGCGTCTCGATCGTCGACTCCTCCGATCACGACAAGAACCTCGGCCTGGTCGCGGCCGACGGCGGCGCGATCGCTCCGCCGCCCGCGCCCGCTCCCGCAGCGCCGCCGGAGCCGGCCCCGCCCTTCAGGCCTCCGAGCGCCGCGGACCCGGTTCCGCGGAATCAGTTCGGCCCGCCGCCGAGCCCGTAGGCTCTTCCGCACGCCGCGCGCGGCGCACGACGACGCCGTGGCGAAGCCGCCGCGTCCCGAACGGCCCGGCGACCTCGTCGCCCAGCCGCTCCCACAAGACCGCGCCGTCCGGATCGACGCGCGCATCCGCTCCGTCGAGCGGACGTACGCGCCGTAGTCGATCCCAGTCGAGGCGGGGCATGGGGATCGGCCACCCTAGCACCGGGCAAACGGCCCCGCGAACGCGAGCGGGAGGCTCGGAGCGCGACCAGCTTGGGCCTTTCCGCAGCTGCGCGACGCGAGGGATCGGGTGCTACGCTCCGCGCCGATGAGCCCCCTCGTCGCGTCGTGGCTTCGGCTCCGCGATTACCTCGCGGACGACCTCTTCGGCGGCCCTCGCGTGCTGAAGGCGTCGTGGGTCATCAACCTGCAGAAGGGCGGAACGCTGCCGTTCGTGCTCTTCCTCATGTGGCGCTACGACGTCTGGACCGCGACCGCGTGGACGTACGCTGCGCTCCACGGCAGCTACGGTCTCGCCTGGCTGCTGAAGGACCGCGTCTTCCCCGATCCGAACTGGGAGAAGCGCGTCACCTTCGGAGGGGCCTTCGTCATGTGGGCGCTCGTCCTCGGCCCGTACTGGATCGCGCCGTTCCTGATCACGAGCCGCAACGTCGAGCGGCCCGCGTGGGTCCTCGGGGTCGCCACCATCGTCTACGTCGTCGGCGTGCTCCTGATGATGGGGAGCGACGGGCAGAAGCACTTCACCTTGAAGGTGAAGCGAGGCCTGATCACCGACGGCTTCTTCGCGCGCGTGCGGCATCCGAACTACCTCGGCGAGATGATGCTCTACGGCAGCTTCGCGTTCGTCGCCGGGCACTGGCTGCCGTGGGCGGTGCTCGCGTGGGTATGGCTCGGCGTGTTCGTGCCGAACATGCTCCGCAAGGAGGCGAGCATGGCGCGCTACCCGGACTGGGCCGCGTACAAGGCGCGGACCGGCTTCTTGATTCCCCGGCTCTTCGGGCCGAGCGCGCCGGTGCCGGCGCCGGCGACCACGACGAGCGCAGGCGAATAGCTCGGCCGTGCACGTCGGTTGCGGGAACGGAGCGGCGTCCTAGGATCGAGGGGTTGCTTCCTCGTCACCTGCGCACGGCGCTCGTCCTCGTCCAGCTCGTCTCCGTCCTGACGCTGATGCGAAGCATCGCGTTCGACCGGTGGATCACCGTGCTCGCGTCGTTGATCCTCCTCCTCGGGGCGGCCGCGGCGAAGCGCGGGCGCGCGTGGGGCGTCGCGCTGACGTTCGCGCAGGCCATGGCGTTCCCGGTCGCGGTCCTGATCGGGATCGCGCCGCCGTGGTTCTGCCTCGTCGGCGTGGCCGGCGCGCTGCCGTTCTTGCTCACGTCGGGCGCGTTCGCGCGCGTCGACAAGGGCGCGACGCGGATGCTCGCGGCGCTCGCGATGATGGGCGGCGCGGCCGGCGCGGTGGCCTGGAAGCATTACGCGTGGTCGGTCTTCCAGGCGGTCCCCGCGCTGCTCCCGAGCACGCGGCCGCATCACGGCTTCGTCGTCGCGGCGGTCGCCGCGCTCGCCGTCTCGCTCGCCGTCCGGCGGACGAAGGACGAGGAGGAGGCGCGTGACGAGCAGGAGGCCGGCGCGCGCATGCGCGTCGCGGTCCCCTCGCGCATCGCCGAGCCGCGGACGGTCGAGGAGGAAGCGGAGCGCGAGCTCGACGACGAGCTGAACGCCGTCCCCCGCGGCCGGCGTCTCGGCCAGCCCTGACGCCCAGCGCCGCCGGCAGGTGACGAATCCGCTGGCCCGGGCCAGGCCCGGATCGGCCGGGCCACCTCGGATCGCCCATTTTCGTCCGCTCCGTGCACGCACGGGGGGACG
This sequence comes from Labilithrix sp., assembly GCA_039809525.1. GTDB lineage: Bacteria > Myxococcota_A > Polyangia > Polyangiales > Polyangiaceae > Labilithrix. Next base: position 20,983 of record JBDHVD010000105.1, read on the forward strand.
GCGTGCGCGCACGCGTGCGGGGCGCCGAGAGGCGGGAATTCTTGCGTGAAATCGCGTGGCCCGCGCGTTGCTCGAGGGGGAGGCATGGAACCCTGTTTCGAGCCGATCCGCGGAATCTCTCTCGAACGCTATGCCGACCTCGGCGCCGCCGTCGCCGACGTCCTCGACGACGAGGCGCAGGTCGCGGAGGTCCTCGCGGCCGAGGGCGTCCCGGCCGCGGACTGGGAGGCGGCGAAGACCGGCTGGACCGCGCGCATGCAGGACATGGCGCGAATGGGTCGGGTGGCGACCGCGTACATGCCGCTCTACCAGGCGGCGCTGGCGAAGCGGAAGGGCGGCCGGGCGTCGGCGAGCTACGAGGACTTCGTCGCGGTGAGCGCGGCGATCAAGGTGTTCGGCTACGAGGCGGCGCTCGCGGCGTGCAAGGTGAAGGCTTCGGACTGGACCGAGATCGGCGGCCACTGGACCCGCACCATGGGCGCGAACATGATGCCGTACGCCGGTCACCACGACGCCGTCGGC
>JBDHVD010000106.1:0-21462 GCA_039809525.1 Labilithrix sp.
AGCGGTCGCGTCCCGGTGCGCGGCGTCGACTACTACTACGAGATCCACGGGCAGGGAGAGCCGCTCCTCCTCCTCCACGGCGGGCTCGGCTCGATCGACATGTTCCGGCCGGTGCTCCCGCATCTCGCCAGGACGCGCCAGGTCATCGCCGTCGATCTCCACGGGCACGGCCGCACGCCCCTCGGCGAGCGCAAGATCAGCCTCCCCGACCAGGGCGACGATCTGGCCACGCTGCTCGATCAGCTCGGCTACGCGCAGGTCGACGCGCTCGGGTACTCGATGGGCGGCGGCGTGGCGTTCCGGCTCGCGGTCCAGCACCCGCGCAAGGTCCGGCGGCTCGCGCTCGTGTCGGCCGGCTTCTCGCCCGACGGCTTCTACGCCGAGATGCGGCCGCTCCAGAACCAGGTGAGCGGAGCGATGGCCGACATGATGAAGGACACGCCCATGTACAAGTCGTACGTCGCGGTCGCTCCGAACCCGGCGGAGTTCCCGCGCCTGCTCGATCGCATGGGTGAGCTGATGAAGACGCCCTACGACTGGTCGGGCGACGTCGAGAAGCTGACGATGCCGGTGATGCTCGTCTACGGCGACAGCGACATGTTCCGCCCCGAGCACATGGTCGAGTTCTACGAGCTGCTCGGCGGCGGGCAGCGCGACGCGGGCTGGAACCGCGAGCACATGTCGAAGAACCGGCTCGCGATCCTCCCGGACGCCACGCACTACGACATCTTCCTGTCGCCCGCACTGCCCGCCACCGTGCTGCCGTTCCTCGACGGCAAGCACGGCGGGGCGAGCTGGGCGGAGCAGGTGGAGAAGAAGTAGAGGAGTGGCCGCTTCAGAGCGGCGCGCCGTCGACGACGATCGCGCCGGCGGTGCCCGGCGGCGTCCCCGCGCCGCCCGGCGCCGACACTCCGGCGGTCGACGACGGAGGCTGCGAGCTGGTGATCGTGACGCTGCCGCCGTTGCCGCCCGCCGCGCCGTTTCCGCTTCCGCCCCCGCAGACGAGCGGCGTCTTCGCGGTGACCTTGGCCGACGAGAACGTGAAGCCGCCGCAGGCGCCGCCCGTCGCGGTCGCGCCCTTGCCGTCGCCACCCTTCGCGGTGATCGCGGCATGGACGTCGATGCGCTCGCGCGCGCTCGCGACGATCGCGCCGCTCGCGCCGCCGCCGGTGATGCCCGTGCCGCCGCTCACGTCGATCGTCGCCGCCGCCACGAACGCCTGCGACGATCGCGGAGGCGCGACCGCCGGACCGGCGCTCACACGAAGCGCGCCGCCGCTGCCGCCCGCTCCCGACGCGGTCGCGTTGCCGCCGCGCGCGATCACCGGCACGTGCGCGAGCACGCTGCCGCTCTCGTTCGTGCTGTCCGTCGCGCCGTTCGCCCAGTCGATCGGGCCGCCGTCTCCGCCGCCCGTCGTGCCGCTTCCACCCGTGAGATCGAAGCCGTCGTAGCCTCGCAGCTCGACGTGCTGGCCGTTCGGGACCTTCGTCGCGACCTCGACGGTGACGGTCCCGCCGTTGCCGCCGGTGGGGCCCGCGCCGCCGCGCGCGTCCAGCGATGCCGAGACCCTCACGTTGCCCGCCGCTCCTCGGCTCGAATCGCCGGTCCGGATCCGCACGCTCCCGCCCCCGCCTCCCGCCGTGCCGACGCTCTGACCACCCGTGCCGATCCACGAGCCGGTGAACGAGGCGTCTCCCGCGGCGCCGAAGATCTCGAGCTGTCCGCCGGATCGACCGAGACACTCGCCCGCGCCGCAGCCGGCGGCGAGCGCGCTTCCACCGCGCTGGAGGATCGTCCCCGCGGCGTCGACGCCGCCGCCGGTGGCCTGGAGATTGACGAGCCCGGCGTAGCCGCCGCTCGCGCCGTCGCCACCGGAGACGTCGAGCGTGCCGCGCTGCACGATGAACCGGTACGTCTGGAGGACGACGAACCCGGCGCGTCCGCCCGCGGCGTTGCCGGTGCCCTTTCCGCCGCGCGAGGTCGCGTTCCCGAGCAGCGTGATGCCGAGCGCCGAATCGACGTTCTCGTAGAGGGAGATCACGGCGCCGTTCCCGCCCGCGTGGCCGCCCGGCGCGGCGTCGCCTCCGCTGGCGTCGAGGGTGCCGGCGATGTGGATCTCGTCGGCGTAGATCGAGAGGGTATCCCCCCAACCGCCGCTTCCGTCGGCGCGCATGCCGCCGGCCGTCGTCAGCTTCGACCCGGGCGCGCCGACGAACCTCTTCGGCAGGATGTGCATCCCGCCTCCGTCGCCGTTCGGCCTGAGGCCCGCCGTCACGATGCCCTCGTTGTGGAAGTCGTTCGCGAGGACGATATCGACACCCGGCGGCACCGTGAGGGTGACGTTCTTCGCGACGTGGACCCCGGTCACCTCGATGTGGCGCTCGGCGTCGTTCTTCCGGAAGTAGATCCTCACCCCTTCGAAGTAGTACTCGCCGTTGATCGCGGTATCGGCCGTGGCGACGCGGAACGTGAGGTTCGCGGTGACGTCGAGCTTCACCGGTCCGAAGTCGACCGCCGGCGCCGGCGGCGGTGGCTTCAGGACGTACGAGCCCGTGCGGAACAGCTTCACGTGTCCGCCGCGCGTGCCCTCGCCGAAGACGCCGATGCGGATCGGTCCGCCGTTGCCGCCCGCGCCCGCCGAGCCCGCGCCGCCGCTGGTGGCGATCTTCGCGGTCCCCGTCGCGCCCGGAGGAGGCGCCATCTCGTCGGCGTACGAGGCCGACGAGTAGCAAGAGGCCGCGCTGGCCGTGACCTCGCCCGGCTGGAGCACGCCGTCGTTCGCCGTGCCTCCGCCCGCGCCGTCGTCCGCGCCGCTCTCGCTCCGCACGCCGCCGAACGGGCAGCTCGGGTCGCCGTCGGCGATGGGCGAGGTCTTGGTGATCGTCGCGCCGCCTCCGCCCGCCGCGCAGACCTCGTTCGTCTCGCGCACCTCGTCGGGATCGAGCTTGCCGTTGCCGTTCGCGTCGGGGCCGCTCGTGACGATCACGCCGCCGTGCGGGCACTTCGCCGAGGGAGCCGAAGGCGAGGTCGACGTGAGGACCGGCGCGGGATCGGTGCTGCAGATCGCTTGCGTCCCCGCGATCTCGCCCTCCTCGAGCTGGCCGTTGCCGTTCGCGTCGCTGCCGTACGCGATCCGGGTGCCTCCGGCCGGGCACGTCGCGTCCGGCGGCATCGGGCTCGAGCTCACGAGGACCTTGCCCGGTCCGTTCGCGCTCGTGCCGCCGTCGTCTCCGTCACCGCCGCACGCCGCGAGCACCGCGAAGGCGCACGTCACCATCAAAGCTTCACGACCAGGTCGCATGGACACACTCCGGCGCTCCCGTGCCCCCGACTCAGGTACGCGTCCGAATCATGCCATGATGTTCGACGAAAAGAACGCGTTCGTCGCTTCGCCACGCGGTCATTGCTTGCGTCACGCGGCAATCACACGCGCGTTGCACAGCTCGAGCGCGCCCGTGCGTTCGGCCATGCGGCGACGCGACGACCTCGTCGTCTCCGTCGTGCGTGCTACAGTGAACGTCACGTCGCTCCCGTCTTCGTCATCCCCGGCCGCGGATGTGCCGCCCCCGGGTTTTCGACCTCAGGAATGCCGTTCAGGAGGTCGTCATGACGAGCAAGCTCTACGTCGCCAATGTCCCGCTCGACACGTCGGAGGACGCGCTCCGACGCCACTTCGCCGCATGCGGCGGCGTGCTCGACGTGGAGATCCTGTACGAGCGCAACAGCGGGAAGTCGCGCGGCCTCGCCCAGGTGACGATGACGAGCCCTGCGTACGCGACCGCCGCGCTCGGCCGGTTGAACGGCGCCGACTTCGCGGGCAAGCAGCTCCAGGTGAGTGACGCGCCGATCCGTCCGGGCAGCAAGCCCGCGCCGACGGTGAAGATCGTGCAGCAGTTCCGCGAGCGATCGAACATGACGTACGACCTCGACTGCTCGGGCGTCCCGCTGACGTTGCGCATCTTCCCCACCGAGCCCGACGGAGCGCCGTGGCGCATCGAGGCTCGCTCGACGGACGCGGCGGGCGCGGTCGTGATCACCGGCTCGGCCGCGACGCGGCGTGATGCGCTCGCCGAGGTCGTGCGCGCGTGGAACGCGGACAACGCGGCTGCGCGTCCGCTCGACGGCGAAGCGCTGCTCTCCGCGATGCGCGAGGTGCGCGCGGTCTGATCGCCGCGCGCGCGGGACTACTGCGCTTCGACGAGCTCTCGAAGCGCAGCGAGCGCCGCGCGGCTGTTCCGGAGACGCGAGAACGCGCCCTCCACGGCGGCGGTGACGGTGACCTTCTCCGCACGCACCCCGGATCGGAGCTGGCGAAGCACGTCGTCGAGCGCTTGCTCGGCGGCCGTCACCTCGGTCAGCGCGGCCTCGAGCTTCTCGCGCAGGACCTGCGAGCTCACGTCGTTCTTGGGCTGTGTCATGGCACCTTCGTCATCGTAGGATGATCGCCGTGAGGGTTGCCAGACGATCGGGCTCGCCGGGCGTCACGCGAAACCAGACGTGCGACACGCCCGGGTCCGCGACGTCCCACGTCTCGCGGTGGAAGCTCGGTCCGTACGGCGAGTAGCGGAGGAGACGCGGTGGCGCGTCGAACGGCGCTTGCCGATGCTCGCTCCAGCCGGCCATGTGGAGCTGCTGCGTGCACGTGACGCTTCGTTCCTCGCTCTCGACGATCACGCTGGTGACGGCGATCGGGACATGGAACCGAAGGATGATCGTCTGCGGCCCCGGCGTCTTGGCGACCCAGCAGCTTCCGCCGATCCCCGATCGACCATCGAAGAGATGATCGACCGGGTAGAGCTCCTGCTCGGACGTGACCGCCACCGTGGCGGCCGCCGCGACGTCGATCGTGTCCGTGGTGGACGGACCGGCGCCTCGGCGGATCGCCCGGCCGAGCAGGGTGCTCACCGGCGGCGCTTCACCAGCCGCGGTGGCCTCCGCGCCCGTTGCGGTTCTCGTTCCGCGCCGGACGCGCCTCGGCGACGTTCACGCGGAGCGCGCGGCCCTCGAGCATCGCGCCGTTGAGGCGCGCGACGGCATCGTTCGCCTCCGCGTCGGTGCCCATCGTGACGAACGCGAAGCCGCGCGCGCGGCCCGTCTCGCGATCGGTGACGATGTGGAGGTCGGAGATCTCTCCGCACTCGGCGAAGCAGGCACGGAGCGCGTCGTTCGTGAGGTCGTAGGACAGATTGCCCACGTAGAGTCGGTTGTTCATGATTCTCTCTCGATTCGGCCGTGATCGATCCGAGGTCCATCCTCGGGGATCCGGCGGGGGATCACAGCAACGAAGCTTCGCAGCGCGAGTGCGCGATCCCGGGATTCGAGAGAGCGTTCTGAAATGCGACGAGACGTGTCGTGAGCACGTGGACCGTACGTTGTCGGAGGCACCCGCGCAAGGCGGGCGACGTCGATCGTCATCGAACGCGAGCGCGCTGGCGTCGAACGCGTGCCTGGACGCGCGGTCAGGCGGGCGCGCGCCACGTACGGCGAAGCCGATCGGCGAGGTGATCGACGAACGCGCGGACCAGCCGCGAGGTCTGCCGGTGCCGGACGTGGAGGGCGTAGAGCGACTGCGGCTCGCCTCGCCACTCACCGAGGAGGGGGACGACGCGCTGGTCGGCGAGCTCGCGCTCGACGGAGATGAGCGGGACGAACGCGATCCCGAGGCCGGCGACCGCGGCCTGCACGAGCGCGAGGCTGCTGTTCACGCGTAGAGGTCCGTCGATGTCCACCGCCTTGCGCGTGGCGCCCTTCACGAAGGACCACCGGTCGGGCGAGCTCGCGAGCGCGTAGACGAGGCAGCGATGCTGCGCGAGATCCGCCGGCGTCCGTGGCTCGCCCGAGCGCGCGACGTAGCTCGGAGCGGCGACGACGATCCGATCGATGCGCGTGATCTTCTTCGCCACGAGGTTCGAGTCGGCGAGCGGGCCCGCGCCGCGGATGCAGACGTCGAAGCCTTCGCGGACGACGTCGACGACGCGGTCGTTCATCTCCAGATCGATCTTCACCTCCGGATGCCGGACGAGGAACTCGCTGGTCGCGGCGGCGACGCCGCTCAGGCCGAGCGACATCGGAGCGGCGACGCGGAGCAGCCCGCGCACCGTCGTGGCGTGGTCCTTCACCGTGCGATCGGCGTCGGCGAGCGCGTCGAGCACCGCGACCGCGCGCTGGTAGTAGGCCTCGCCGAGCGGCGTCAGATGCAACCGGCGCGTCGTGCGCTGGATGAGCCGCGCGCCGAGGTCGTCCTCGAGCTCGCGGACGTTCTTGCTGACCGCGGCGTTCGAGAGCGAGAGGTCCCGCGCGGCGCGGGAGAAGCTCTCACGCTCGACGACGCGGCGGAACACGCGGAGGGCGGTCAGCTTGTCCATTGTTCACCGTGGGTGAAAAGACAGCGTACCCGAACGCCGTTTTTCGCGAGGCGCCCGCTGGCTACCTCATGGGAGACCAAGGAGGGCTCTCATGAAACGACTCATCATCCGTACGGCGTTGGCGCTCGGCGCGATCGCTCTCTCCGCCGGCCTGGCGTCGCGCGTCCTCGCGCGTCCGACGGTCGGGACGAGCCCATGGGGCCCGAGCGACGAGATCGGACGGCTGAACCTGATGACGCCGGAGTCGCGCGCGTCGCTGCTCTCGCGCGTGCGCGGGGGCGCGGTCTACGACCTCTCGGTCGAGTATTTCATCGGCATGCCCAGCTGGCAGGCGGCCGGCGATCCCCACTACCAGATCTGGATGACGCACACGCCGCGCGGCACGGTCGTCGCCGATCCGCTCCACGTCGGCGCCGACGAGAACCAGCACGTCAGCTACACGGGCTCGGCCTTCTCGATGTACACGCACACCGGGACGCATCTCGACACGCTCAGTCACTTCGGGCTCGACGGGAAGATCTTCAACGGCTTCGCCGCGAACGATCACCTCGGCGACACCGGCTGGAACGTCGCGGGCGCGGAGAAGATGCCGCCGATCGTCGCGCGCGGCGTCCTGCTCGACGTCGCCGCGGCGAAGGGCGTCGAGATGCTCGCCGACGGCTATCGCGTCACCCGCGCCGATCTCGTCGAGGCCGCGCGGCGGGAGGACGTCAGGCTCGCCGAGGGCGACGTCGTGCTCATCCGCACGGGGCGCATGAAGCTGTATCGCGACGCCAAGGGGTACATGGCCACGCCGCCGGGGCTCGGGCTCGAGGCCGCCCGGTTCCTCGTCGAGGAGGGCAAGGCGATGATCGTCGGCGCCGACAACCTCAGCTTCGAGGCGTTCCCCTCGGAGGTGGCCGGAAACTACGTGCCGGTGCACACCTACCTGCTCGCGCAGACCGGGACGCCGATCCTCGAGCTCGTCGAGCTCGAGGCGCTCGCGCGCGATCGCGTCTACGAGTTCGCGTTCATCGGCGCGTCGCTCAAGCTGCGGGGGGCCGACGCCGCGCCGCTCCGCCCGATCGCCATCCCGCTCGCGCCTTGACGCACGCGCGTGCTCCGCGAAGAGTGGGGACGCGATGGTCCACTCCCGCTTCGCACGGCTCGCAGGCGCGCTCGCCGTCGCCTGTCTCGCGATCGAGGCGTGCAGCTCCGACGACGATGCGCCGGCGCCGGCCGCGTCGCCGGACGCCGGCGGCGGAACGAGCGAGCGCGCCGCGTTCGACGCCGGGCAGCCCGAGCCGGCGTGCGACCCGAACGCGGACCTCCTCGCGAAGGTCACCGACGCGTCGATCGCCGACGGCTCGTCGACGACCGGCGTCTGCCTCTCGTGCGCGCGGGCGCGATGCAGCGAGGCGATCGCCGAGTGCACGGGCGAGTGTGCGTGCCAGCGGATCGTCAGCGACGCCCTCGGCTGCTGGGTGACCACGCAGCAGATCACGTGCGCCGCCGAGCTGGCGAACGTGTTCGTCAAGAACGTGACGCGCCAGCACGCGCTCGCGCTGGTCGGCTGCGTGAAGAGCGCGTGCACGACGGAGTGCGCGATCGACGGCGGCGCGCCCGATCCGGTCGAGGACGGCGGCGGCGACGGAGGATGACGATGGGGTCGATCGACAAGCTCGCCTGGGTTCGCATCGAGCACGGCCGGCTGCTCTGCGTGCGCTCGCGAGGCAAGGACGCGTTCTTCCTGCCGGGCGGCAAGCGCGAGACCGGCGAGTCGGACGAGGCGGCGCTCCTGCGCGAGGTCGAGGAGGAGCTCGGGGTCGCGCTGCGCCCCGAGACCCTCGCTCCGCTGCACGTCTTCGAGGCGCAGGCGCACGGTCGTCCCGAGGGCGTGCTCGTGCGGATGACGTGCTTCACCGGCGAGTATGCGGGTGAGCTCCGAGCGTGCGCGGAGATCGAGGAGATCGCGTGGCTCGGCCCCGGCGATCGCGCGCGGATGTCGCTCGTCACCGGCCTCATCGTCGACTGGCTGTGCGCCCGCGGATCGATGTGAGGTCGCCCGCGTCGCTCAGAGCGACGTGATGGTGCTCGTGCCGGCCACGGTGCGGAACTGCTTGCGACCGATGACCCCGCGATACGTCGGATCGGTCGGCGCGCCCACCTCGACGAAGGTGACGTCCGCCTTCGTCGCATCGATCGCCACGAGGACGAACCCGTAGGAGTCCGCGTCCGCGTACTTGAGGTGCGGGTTGCTCTGGAGGATCGCGCGATCGAGCACGTTGGTCAGCGCGTCGGCGATCGGACTGAGCGGCGAGTCCGCGAGGATGTAGCTCGAGAGGACGGACTGGAGGGACGAGGAAGAGATCCCCGCGCCGACGTACTCCACGCCCACGGGCTTCGGGCCGGGCGCGTCGAAGTCGACGTGCAGCTCGGCGGCCCAGAACGAGTGGATGTCGCCGGTGCACACGAGGAGGTTGCTCACGTTCGCGCGCTGGAACGCGCCGAGGATCTCCGCGCGCTCGGTGCGGTAGCCGTCCCACTGATCGGTGCTCACGTAGGCGCCGTAGTTCAGGAGCGGCGGTACGAGCGGCAGGTTCCCGAGGTCCGCGGCCATCTGGTACATCTGCACCTCGTTGGCCCACACCTTCCACGTGGCGGTCGACGCGGTGACCGCACCGACGAGCCACGCCTTCTGCGTGTTGCCGAGCATCGTCGGCTTCGCCGCCGCCTCGATCGGATCGAACCCGTCGCGCCGGACGAAGTAGCGCGATCCGACCGACGAGTTCGCCGTCGGCTTGCCCACCGCGAGGTTCGGCGGGCCCTCGGGGATCACGTGATCGGATCGGTAGTAGCGCTCGTCGGTGACGAACAGATCGACGTGCCGGCCCCACTCGAGCTGCCGGTAGACCTGGATGTCGTCGGGGAAGCTCGCGTTCGGCGTGTAGCGGACGTCCAGCGGCAGGTACTCGAAGAACGCGCGATCGGCCGCGGTCCGGCGCGGCGTGTTCTTCTCGTCGGTGAACTGCTTCGTGACCGGGTCGAGCTCGTTGAAGTACGTCGAGTGGTCTTGCCAGCAGTCGTTGGCGAACTCGTGATCGTCCCAGGTGGTCACGAACGGCCAGCGGCGGTGCACCTCCTTGAGCAGCGCGTCGGAGCGGTACGTCTTGTAGAGGAAGCGATAGTCGGCGAGCGTCGCGGCGACGATGCGCGAGCGGTCCTGCGCCGGCGAGACGTCGGCCCCGTCGGGCAGCGTGATCTGGCGATCGGGCGAGGGCGTCGCCTGGAAGCGCTTGTCGTTGACCGACTCGTAGATGTAGTCGCCGAGGAAGAGGACGAAGTCGAGGTCGGCCTGCTCCTCGAGCAGCGCGCGCCACGAGTGGTAGTAGCGCCCGATGAAGTCCTGGCACGACGCGACCGCGAAGAGCACGGGCACGTCGGCGTCGCGAGCGGGCGCGGTCTTCGTCCGGCCGACCTGCGTCGTCGTGCCGGAGGCGGCGAACCGATAGAAGTACCGCGTGCCGGCGGCGAGTCCGGTCGGCACGAGGCGCACCGTGTGATCGGCGGAGGCCGTCGCGGTCACCGTCCCGCTGGCGACGACGTCGGTGAGCGCCTCGTCGCGGGCGACGACGAACGAGACGTCGATGTCGTCGGACTCCGCGCGCCCGACGCTCGCCGGCTCGACGCGCGTCCAGAGCACGACGCGGTCGGGCCTCGGATCGCCGGACGCGACGCCCTGCGGGAACACGCGGTCGCTCGCCTCCTGCGTCGAGGTGCCGGGCGCGGGCGTCCCGCCGCCGTCCGGGGGCGGCGTGGTGGGCGACGCGCCGGTGGTCGGCTCCGACGGATTGCCCTGGCCGCACGCGACATACACGACCGACGCGATCGTGCCGTAGAGAAACTCTCGTCGCCTCATCCTCGTGTCCCCCCTTCGCGGGGCGATGCACGCACGCGGCGCGCCAGCCGGTCATGCGCCCGCGAACAGCGGCTTCACCCGCGCGAGGAGCGCGTCGACGAGCGCGCGCAGGCCCCGCGACGATCGGAGGTCGCGGTGGAAGACGAGCCAGAGGTCCCGCTCGATCGCCGCGAGCTCGGGAAGCACGCGGCGCAGCTCGGGGACCGGCTCGGCGAGCGCGCAAGGGAGCGTCGCGAGACCTGCGCCGCTCCGGACCGCCTCGACGAGCGCGAGCATGCTGTTCGTGCGGAACACCGTGCGCGCATCGCGTGCGAGCGCGGTCTGCCACGCGACGTGTGGCGTGCGCGCGTACTCGCCGTCCATCGCGCAGAACACGTGGCGCCGCACGTCGCTCGCGCCGCGCGGCGGCGGGTTCCGGCGGAGGTAGCTCGCGGAGGCGTAGAGCCCGTAGGTGACGACGCCGGCGCGCCGCCCCACCAGCGCCTCCTCGCTGGGCTTGCCGACGCGGAGCGCGACGTCGGCCTCGCGACGCGCGAGGTCGAGCGCACGGTTGTCGACGCGCAGCCGGAGCGGCGTGTCGGGATGCTCGCGCGCGAGCCCCGCGAGGATCGGGGTGAGCAGCGAGACGCTCCACTCGGCCGCGGTGATCGTGAGCCCGCGCGCGCCGTGAGGGCCGCGGGCGAGGAGCGTGCGCTCGAAGTCGAGCTGCACCGCCTCGAGCTTCTCGGCGGCCGCGAAGACCTCGAGCCCCTCGGGCGTGAGCTCGAAGCCGCGCGCGGTCCGCAAGAACAGCCGCGATCCCATCCGGCCTTCGATCGCATCGAGCCTCCGGCCCATCGTCGACGGGTCCATCCCGAGCACGCCTGCCGCCGCCTTGAGCGAGCGTTCGCGCGCGATGACCAGCACGTCGCGGAAGTCCTGCGGCTCGAGCATGCATGCGTTTTCGCATGTCGAGCATGCGTCTGTACACGTTGTCCGGCGGGGCCGGCGGGGGCATCTTGCTCGGACGAGAAAGGAACGAACATGAAGGCCATCGCATGCGTTCGAACGGAGCTCGCCGACGTCGAGCTCGAGGCGCCGGTCCCCGCGAAGCGCGACGTCGTCGTCGAGGTCCGCGCGGTGTCGGTGAACCCGGTCGACACGAAGGTCCGCCGCGGTCACCAGAGCGACGACCGTCGCGTGCTCGGCTGGGACGCGGCCGGCGTCGTCGTCGGCCTCGGACCCGAGGCGTCGTCGTTCGCCGTCGGCGAGGAGGTCTGGTTCGCGGGCGCCATCGGGCGCGCCGGGACGAACGCCCAGCGTTGCGCGGTGGCCGAGCGCATCGTGGCGCGCAAGCCGAGGACGCTCGACTTCGCCCAGGCCGCCGCGCTGCCGCTGACGACGCTCACGGCGTACGAGGCCTTCTTCGATCGCATGCGCATCGGGCGCGGCGAGGCGAGCCGGGGCAAGACGCTCCTCGTGGTCGGCGGTGCGGGCGGCGTCGCCTCGATCGCCATCCAGCTCGCGCGCGTGCTCACGGAGACGACGGTGATCGCGACGGCGGGCAGGGAAGAGAGCCGCGCGTGGGTGAAGGACATGGGCGCGCACCACGTCGTCGATCACCGGAGCGAGCTCCGCCCGCAGATCGAGGCGCTCGGGCTGAAGCACGTCGACTACGTGCTGTGCACCGCCGACACCGATCCGTACTTCGCGACGCTGGCGGACCTCGTCGCGCCGCAGGGCTTCCTCTGCTTCATCGTGGCCCCCACCGCGCCCATCGAGATCGGACCGCTGCAGCGGAAGTCGGTGACCGTGGCCTGGGAGCTGATGTTCACCCGCGCGATCTTCGAGACGAGCGACATGGGCGAGCAGGGCCGGCTCCTCGGCGAGGTCGCCGCCCTGGTCGATGCCGGGCGGATCCGCACGACGATGACGAAGCGCCTCGCGCCGATCACCGCCCGCACCCTGCGCGAAGCGCACGCGCTCATCGAGAGCGGCGCCACCGTCGGCAAGATCGTGCTCGAAGGCTGGTAGGACGGACGCCGGCTCGGTTCGCGCTACCATGAAGGCATGGCGCGGCGGCACCTCGTCCTCCCCGCTCGGGGCGTGTTGCTCGTGAACACCGACGTGCACGGCAACGCGGAGGACTTCGCGCGGCTCGAGGCCGTCTTCCGCGAGGAGCGCGCGCGCGAGCCCGAGACGCACTGGGTGATCCTCGGCGACGTGGTGCACGGCCCCGACGCCGATGCACGGGCGAGCGAGCCCGAGCTCTACGGCTATCCCGACGGCTCGATGGAGATCGTCGATCGGATCCGCGTGCTCCGCGAGGAGGCGCCCGACCACGTGCACTTCGTCCTCGGCAACCACGATCACGGCCACGTCGGCGGCCACCACACGAAGAAGTTCCACGAGGACGAGGTCGAGGCGCTCGAGGCGACGCTCTCGGAGGCGGAGCGCGAGCGCCTCCGCGCGGTGTTCCGCGAGGCGCTCCTCGCGGTCGCCGCGCCGTGCGGCGTGCTCCTCACGCACGGCTCGCCGGACGACGCGCTCACCGATCTCCGCGTGCTCGACGACGTGCCCCTCGACGTCCGCGAGATGAAGTACGCGCAGCGCATGGTCATCCGCTCGCTCCTCGGCAGCTACGGTCAGCCCGACGCGGTCTCGCGGAAGATGCTCGCGCAGGTCTCGGCGTCGACGGGGCTGTCGCTCGGCGTGGTCATCCACGGCCACGATCGCGATGACCGCGGCTTCTTCGTCGAGGGACGCCACCAGCTCTGCCCGGTCATCTTCGGCGCGCCGCGCGCGAACAAGCGCTACGTGCGCCTCGACCTCGGAGCACGCTACGCCTCGGTGGAGGACGTCCGCGACGGTCACGAGATCCGCCGCCTCCACGGCTGAATCCGGGCAAAAGCGCCGCAAATTTGGCTGGCGCACATTGTCCTACCCTACGATGGGAGGCTCAGGAGGCTCTCCCATGTCCGTCGCCGAGCCGGTCCGCCGCGCGTTCCGTCGTTTCGTCCGTCTCGATTGCCAGGTGGTCCGCGAGCACGACTTCGTGCTGGTCGGCGATCTCGCGCTCGATCTCTCGACGAAGGGCATGCTCGTCCGGTCGACGCGCCGCGTGCTCACCGGCGAGGAGGTGGTCGTCTCGTTCAAGCCGCCGCGCTCGAACGAGTGGTTCGACGCCATGGCGGTCGTCGCGCGCGTGCTCCACGGCCGGCGGCCCGGCGACATCGGGACGTGCCTCGGCCTCGAGTTCGTGGGCCTCGGCATCCATGACGAGGCGATCCTGTTCGAGCACCTGCGCGGGATGAACGCGCCCGATCCGATGCGCCCGCCGCGGCCGCTGATCCGCGCGGCATGAACACCGAGACGCCCGTCCCATCCGCGCGCACGCGTTCGCGCGAGGAGCTCGCCGACTACCTGCTCGACATCGGCGCGACCCTCGCGTCGTTCGGCTGCCCGAGCTACCGGCTCGAGGACGTGATCCGCCTCGTCGCCGACCTCGAGGGCTTCCGCGCCGAGCCGTTCGCCCTCCCGACCGGGCTCTTCCTCCGCATCGTCCCGAAGGAGCGGAAGGCCGGCGAGGTCGTGCCCGAGGTCCATCGGATGACGCGGCTCTTCGACTGGGGCGTCGACCTCGATCGCCTCGCGCTCGTCGACGAGATCTTCAACGACGTGGCGGCGAAGAAGTCGACGATCGAGCGGGCGCGCGCCCGCATCCGCGAGGTCGTCGCGAAGCCGCCGGTCTGGTCGAAGACGATGGTCTGGGCGGGGGCGACGGTGTGCTCCGCGGCCGCCGCCGTCTTCTTCCGCGGCACCGCCATCGACGTCCTCGTCGCGGCGATCGTGGGCGCGGTGATCGGCGGCGCGCGCGCGATGCTCTCGGCGCGCCACGCGCAGCGGCTCCTCAACGACTTCCTCGGCGGCCTGTTCGCCGCCGGATGCGCCGGCATCGCGACCCGCATCTGGCACGACTCGACGCCCGAGGTCGTCGTCCTCGCCGGCGCGATCTCGCTGTTCCCCGGCATGACGTTCACCACCGGCCTCGCGGAGGTCGCGCAGAAGAACCTCGTCTCGGGCGGCGCGCGGCTGATGGAGTCGGCGGTGACGCTGCTCCTCATCCTCTTCGGGGTCGCGCTCGTCGCCGGGCTGCAGGAGGTCGCCGGCGTCGCGCCGATGGTCGCGCGGCCGCACGAGGCGCTCGGCCTCCCGTGGCAGGCCGCGGGTCTCGTCGCGTCGTCGATCGGCTTCGCCGTCGTCTTCCAGATGCCGAGGCGCTTCCTCTGGGCGGCGCTCGTATCCGGCGCGACCGGCTATGCGGTGACCGCCGTCGCGGTCCGTCACCTGCCGATGCACGTGGCGGCGTTCTGCGCCGCGCTCGCGGTGTGCGTCCTCGCGAACGGTCTCGCGCGCGCGACGAACCGTCCGTCGCAGCTCTTCCAGCTGCCGGGGATGATGCTCCTCGTGCCCGGCAGCTTCGGCTTCCTCAGCCTCGGCGACTTCCTCCACGGGCAGATCGTCGAGGGCGCGGCGAAGGGCTTCAACATGTCGCTCGTCGGCGCGGCGCTGGTGATCGGCGTCCTCGTCGCGAACGTGGTGCTGCCCGCACGCAAGCTGCTCTGACGGCGTCGTGAAGAGCCGTCGTCAGCCGTCTTTCGGGCGGCTGAGCGCCGGCGGAACGTCGTTCGCTCCCGCCTGGCGGTGGCGGAAGAGCGCGGCCCTCGCGAGGAGCACCGTCGTGACCGGGACGGTCAAGGCGAGCAGGGCCATCACGAGCCACGGATGAAGGGTGACGCTCGACTCGACGGTCGAGAAGACGACGATGCCGGCGAGCGCCACGGTCCAGCTCCCGAGCGTGTAGGCGAGCGCCGGTGGATGCATCCGCAGGAAGAAGTCGCGGAGCCAGACGAACCCGAACGCCGAGACGAGCACGAACAGGCCGCTCGCCACGAGCAGCACGGCGGCGACGACCTCCGCCCAGAGAGGAGCGCCGGCGTTCATTCGATCACCTCACCACGCAGGATGAACTTCGCCATCGCCGACGAGCTCACGAAGCCGAGGAGCGCGATGAGGAGCGCGGCCTCGAAGTACGTGTCCGTCGCATGCCGGATCCCGAGCACCAGCATCGTGAGCATGCCGTGGAAATAGAGGAGATCGAGCGCGAGCACGCGGTCCTGCGCGCGCGGTCCGCGTACGAGCCTGACGAGCACGAGGACCGACCCGAACGCGTAGCAGCCCAGCGCGAAGGTGGTGGCGGCCGAGAGCACGCTGCTCACTCGAAGATCTCCCTGAGCGGCGCCTCGTAGCGCCTCTTGAAGTAGGCCACGAACGCCTCCTCGTCGGCGACGTCCCAGACGTGGAGCATCATCGCGCTCCGATCGACCGCGATCTCGGACCAGACCGTGCCGGGCACGACAGTCGTCACCATCGCGAGCGCGGCGAGCGCCGTCCTGTCGCGCAGCTCGAGCGGGATGACGACGAACCGCGCGCGCGGCAGTCGCCACGGCGACGCGACGACGCCGGCCGCGACCTGGAAGCACGAGACCACGACGTCGTGGCCGACCGTCGCGATGTAGCGCGCGACGACGAGCGGACGTCGCACCCGCGCGCGCGGCCAGAGGCGGGCGGTCGCGAGAGGCACGACGAGACCGACCGCGAGCCCGAGCAGGAGCTGATCGAGCCGCGCCGAACGCGCGAGGATCACCCAGAACGCGATCAGCGTCAGCGAGAGGAGCGGCGCGGGGACGATCTTCCGCAAGACCGTCATGGCGCATCCTCCGCTTCGATCGTGGGCCGCGTCGGTCCCGGCACGGGCTTCGCCGACATCACCGCGTCGATGTAGGCCTTCGGCGCGTAGAGCGCCTCGGAGGTCGCGGTCGTGAAACGAAGCACCGCCTCCGCGTCGAGCGTGAGCCACGTGCACGCGAGGACCAGGCCGAGCACGGGCAGGCCCTCGGCGACCTTCAATCGCGCCGGCGGCCGCGCGATTCCCGCCCAGAAGTGCTGGATGCCCGTCCTTGCGAGCGCGACCGTGGCGACGAGGCCGGAGAGGAGGAGGAGGCCGAAGACCGTCCACCCGGCCGCGGCGTTCTCCGCGGCGGCGCCTCGCGGCTGAACGAGCGCGGAGAGCAGCCCGAGCTTCGCGACGAAGCCCGACAGCGGCGGCAGGCCGGCGATGACGAGCGCGCAGGCGATGAAGGCGAGCCCGAGCAGCGCGAGCGAGACCGGTACCGCGCGCCCGACGAGCGGCGCCTGCTCGTCGTCCAGGTTCGTGTCCTCGTCGACGAGCGATCCCTCCTCGGGCTCCGGCGCCGGCGCGGGCTCGCGATCGCCGTCCCTGCGGCCGACGAGCTCGACGAGGAGGAAGAGCGCGCTCGCGGCGAGCGTCGCGCTCACCAGGTAGAACAGCGCCGCCGAGGTGAGGGCGACGTCCGCGAAGCCGATGGTCGCGAGGAGCGTCCCCGCCGAGACGATGATCGAGAAGCCGGCGATGCGCCCGAGGCGGAGCGACGCCACGAGGCCGATGGTCCCGAAGACGATCGTCGCGATGCCACCGTAGAGGAGCACCGGCGCGCCGAAACGCGCAGAGACGCCCGCATCCGCGGAGAAGATCAGCGTCGACAACCGCAACAGCGCGTAGACGCCGACCTTCGTCATCAGGGCGAAGAGCGACGCGACCGGCGGCGTGGCCGCCGCGTACGCGGGCACGAGCCACGAATTGAGCGGCCAGATCGCCGCCTTGATCAGGAAAGCGACCGCGAGGATGGCGGCGCCCGCGTGCAACAGGCCGTGATCGACGGCCGGCACGAGCGCCACCCTCGCCGCGACGTCGGCCATCGAGAGCGTGCCGGTCACGCCGTAGAGCACCGCGAGCCCCACGAGGAAGAGGGACGAGGCGAGCAGGTTCACCGCGATGTAATGGAGCCCGGTGCGGACGCGCGGCCAGCCGGAGCCGTGCAGCTGGAGCCCGTAGGACGCCGCGAGCATCACCTCGAAGAAGACGAACAGGTTGAACAGATCGCCCGTGAGGAAGGCGCCGTTCAGGCCCATGAGCTGGATCTGGAACAGGGGATGGAAGTAGACGCCCGCCCGGCTCCATCCTGCCGACGCGTACACCGCCGAGCCCAGGCTCACGACGCCGGTGAGGACGAGCATGAGCGCGGAGAGTCGATCGACGACGAGGACGATCCCGAACGGGGCTTCCCAGTTCGCCGCGAGGTACACCCCGACCGCGTGCGGCGACGACGCGGTCGACGCCCACCGCGCGATCTCGACGGCGACGGCGAGGCCGGCCGCCGAGAACCCGATGTTGAGGAACGCGCCGAACCGTCGGAGGCGCTCGCCGAACAGCAGCAGGAACGCCGCCGCCACGAGCGGAAGGACGATCGGCAGAACGAAGAGGTGCTGGGGCGAGACGATCATGCGTCCTCGTCGATGCCGTCGACGTGGTCGTTGCCGCTCAGGCCTCGCGACGCGAGGAGGACGACCAGGAAGAGCGCGGTCGTCGCGAAGCCGATGACGATCGCGGTGAGCACGAGCGATTGAGGCATCGGATCGGTGTAGTGCTCGAGGTCCGCGGGCACGCCCGGTGTCACGATGGGCGCCTTGTCGATGAAGAGGCTGCCGATGCTGAAGATGAACAGGTTCACCGCGTACGACAGGAGCGCGAGACCGAGGATCACCTGGAAGGTCCGCGGGCGCAGCACGAGCCACACTCCGGCGCCCCCGAGGACGCCGATGACCAGGGCGAGCAGCGCCTCCACTAGGCTGCTCCCCCGGCGCGGCGGGCGGCGGCGTTCTTCGACCGCGTGCGTCGCGCGCGGAGCGACTGGTGCGCCAGCGCCGTCAGGATGAGGAGCGTCGCGCCGACGACGACGGCGAACACGCCCGCGTCGAAGACGGCGGCGCTCGGCAGATGCACCGGACCGATCCCCGGGAGCGTGACGTGCGCGGTGTGCGTCGTCAGGAACGGATAGCCGAGCGCGATCGCGCCGAGACCGGTCGCCGCCGCGAGCAGGACGCCGACGCCGATCCAGCGCGTCGGCAAGAGCCTCGCGCGAGCCTCGACCCACTGGGTCCCGGAGACGACGTACTGAAGGAGGAACGCGATGGCGACGACCAGGCCCGCGACGAACCCTCCGCCCGGCTCGTTGTGACCGCGGAGGAGCAGGTGCATGGCGACGACGAGCGCGACCGGCAGGATCAACCGCGCGATCGTCGCGGGGACCATCAGGTAGCCGCGCGCCGCGTCGTCGTCGGCGCGTGGACGAACGAGGTCGGTGGCGACGTCGGCCGGCAGGACGCTCTGCTGCTGCGGCGGTTCGATGCTCTCCTTCGCCGGTCGAAAGCGGCGGAGGAGCGCGAAGACGGTGAGCGCCACCGCGCCGAGCACGGTGATCTCGCCGAGCGTGTCGAAGGCGCGGAAGTCGACGAGCATGACGTTCACCACGTTCGCGCCCCCGCCCTGGGGAAGCGCCCGGGCGAGGAAGAACGGAGAGATGCTGCCCGGCGCCGGACGCGTCAGCATCGCGTACGAGAGGACCGCGAGCCCGCCGCCGGCGGCGATCGCGAGCAGCAGATCGCGACCGCGCCGCGCCTGATCGCGGAGGCTCAGCCGGTGCGGCAGGCCCGGGACGCGCATCGGGAGCCAGCGGAGCCCGAGCAGGAACAACATGGTGGTCACGATCTCGACGGCGACCTGCGTGAGCGCGAGGTCCGGCGCCGAGAACCACACGAACGTGAGGCACGTCATGAGACCCGCGCCGCCCAGCATCGTGATCGCGACGAGTCGATGAAACTTCGCCTTCACCGCCGCGCCGACGGCAGAGACGATGCCGATGCCCCACAGGATCGCGAACGCCGGCGACGCGGGCACGCGCTCGCGGCTCCCCCAGACGAGCGGGACGTCGCGGGACGACAGGACCGCGAGCACGATCGCGACGGCGATGATCGCGAACACTTGCGTCTGCAGTCCACGTGCCCCCGTGACGCGAAGCGCGGCGCGTGCGAAGCGCGTGGCGCCGACGAGCGCGCCCTCGAAGAGGTGCCTGCCGTTCAGCAGACCGACGAGCGGAGGATCGGCGAAGCGGCCGCGCCGCTGCTGCTTCGCGAGCACGTGATGGAGCGCGATGCCTCCGCCGATCGCGACGAGGCTCATCGCGAACGGCGCGTTCAGCCCGTGCCACACCGCGAGGCTGTACTCCGGCAGGACGCCGCCGACGACGGGGAGGGCCGCGGCCGCGAGCGACGAGCCGATGGATGCCTGGGGCGCGATCCCCACGACCAGGCATGCGAGCACGAGCGCGGCGACGGGCACGCGCATCCACCGGGGCGGCTCCTCGGGCTCTCGCGGCAGATCGGTCGCCGGTGGACCGTAGAAGACATCGACGCCGAACCGGAGCGAGTAGACGACGGCGAAGATGCTCGCGAGCGTCGCGGCCGCCGGGAGCGCCGCCTCGACGATAGGGTGCGCCGAGAGGAAGACCGTCTCGGCGAAGAACATCTCCTTCGAGAGGAAGCCGTTCAAGAGCGGCACGCCCGCCATCGCGGCGCTCGCCACCAGCGCGAGCCCTCCCGTGATGGGCATCGCGCGGAGGAGGCCGCGCAGGCGGCGGATGTCGCGCGTCCCCGTCTCGTGGTCGACGATCCCGGCGGCCATGAAGAGCGACGCCTTGAACGTCCCGTGGTTCATGATGTGGAAGACGCCGGCCACCGCGGCGAGCGGGCTGTTCAGCCCGAAGAGCAGCGTGATCAGGCCGAGGTGGCTGACCGTCGAGTAGGCGAGGACGCGCTTCAGGTCGTTCTGGAACATCGCGACGAAGGCGCCGAGCATCAAGGTCGCGAGCCCCGTGCCGCCGACCGTCCAGAACCACAGCTCCGTCCCGGAGAGCACCGGCCACAGACGAGCGAGGAGGAACACGCCCGCCTTCACCATCGTCGCCGAATGCAGGTACGCGGAGACCGGCGTCGGCGCGACCATCGCGCGCGGAAGCCAGAAGTGGAACGGGAACTGCGCGCTCTTCGTGAGCGCACCGAGGAGCACGAGCGCGAGCGCGAGCGGGTACAGCGGATGCGCGCGGACGACGTCGCCCGAGCGGAGGACCACGTCGAGATCGTAGCTGCCGACGATGCGCCCGAGGACGACGACGCCGCCGAGCAGCGCGACGCCGCCGGCGCCGGTCACCGTCAGGGCCATGCGCGCGCCGCGCCGTGCGTCGACGCGGTGATACCAGTAGCCGATGAGGAGGAACGAGACGAGGCTCGTCAGCTCCCAGAAGAAGACGATCTGGACGAGGTTGCCGGAGAGGACGACGCCGAGCATCGCGCCCATGAACGCGAGAAAGCCCGAGTAGAAGCGCGCGACCGGATCGTCCGGCGACATGTAATAGCGCGCGTAGAGCGCGATGAGCGCGCCGATGCCCGTGACGAGCAGCGCGAACATCCACGCGAAGCCGTCGAGCCGGAGGACGAGATCGACGCCGGCGGAGGGCAGCCACCGGAGCTCCTCGCGGACGACACCGCCGCCCTGGACCCTGGGAAACAGCGCTGCGAACGCCACCGCCGCGCCCGTGGCCACGACGCCGGCGATGCCGGCGAGGACCGTGCGAGCCCTCGTCGGCACGAGGGCCGTGACGAGGCTGCCCGCGAACGGGAGCAGGAGGAGCGCCGCGAGATGCACGTCCGCGACTGTAGTGGTCACGCGCGAGAGGATCCACGCCCGCCGTGGTCGCGACCGAGATCGATGATCGCGTCGCCGACGCGCAGCACGCGCCGATCCGGGTCACCCGTGAGCGGACGCGGAGGATCGCGAGCGCTGCGTCGCGGTCGTTCGCGCGCGCGGCGCGAGGAGCGTGCGCAGCGCGGACGGGACCTTGCGTCCGACGGCGTCCGACGCCCGAACGAAGGGCGTGAGGGCGCCCCCCACCGCGCGCGCGATCTCCGCGCCGCGGCGTCGATCGACGCCGAGCTCCTTCGCGACGCGATCACCGACGTCGCGAAGCGACGTCTCTCCGTCGGACGCCGCGGACAGGTCCCGCAAGCGGCTCCGGAGCGCGACGGGCAGCCGTTCGATGAGCCGGGCACGGACGTCGTCGTCGACGGCGCGCACCAGCGCGTCGAGCACGACGTCGAGCGCGCGTGCCGCCTGCTCGTTCGAGCGGAGCTTCGCCGACGCCCGGATGCTCGAGAGGAGCTTCGCCTTCGTGCCGAGCGCACGCG
>JBDHVD010000107.1:0-21457 GCA_039809525.1 Labilithrix sp.
GTCGAGCAGCGCGCGCGCTTCGTCCGCGATCAGGAGGAGCGCGCGCGGCGGGGCAAGCCGGTCTACCCGATCGACGAGCGCTTCCTCGACGCGCTCGCCCGCGGGATGCCCGAGAGCGGCGGCAACGCCGTCGGGTTCGATCGGCTCGTCGCCCTCGCATGCGGGACGACGTCGATCAAGGACGTCCTCGCGTTCACCGACGACGAGCTGTGACCGTCAGCGGAGGCTCTCGGGACCGGTGAGGCTCGCGCGCCCGTCCTCGACGCGCGCGAAGAACTCCGCGACCGAGCCGGCGACGCGCGCGGGCGCCTCGACCTGCGGGTAGTGACCGAGGTCGTCCCACGACACGAGGTCCGCGCCCGGCGTCTCGCGGGCGAGCCGCTCGCCGATCGCCATCCGCGCGACGGGGTCCTTCGCGCCCCACGCGACGAGCACCGGGAGATCGATCCGCTCGAGCGCGCCGATCCACCGGCGGCGGAAGCGGACGCGCTCCTCCATGTAGCGGATGATCATCGGCAGGCGCAGCGGACCGTCCTCGCGCGCGAGCAGGCTCCACATCGCGTCGAGCACCGCGTCGTCCGGCGCGTGCGCGAAGATCCGGCGGAGCTGCGCGACGAAGATCGACCGGCGCGCCATGCGCGCGAACGCCGGCCCGGCGGGGCTCTTCAGCAGGCGCTGTCCGGCGGTCGGCGCGGCCATCTCGACGTGCACGCTCCCGTTCATGAGCACCACGCTCGTCACGTCGAACGGAAGGAGCTTCCGCTCGCGGCGCGCGAGCAGCTCCGTCGCGACGCTGGTCCCCATGTCGTGCGCCCAGAGGTGCGCGCGTCCGATGCCGAACGCCCGCGCGACCGCGACGGCGACGTCCGCCTGCTCGAAGAGCGCATAGCCCGCGTCGTGCGGCTTGTCCGAGAACCCGAAGCCGAGGAAGTCGAAGAGCACGACGCGACGGCCCGAGCCCGCGAGCGCGGCGGCGGCCTCGGCGAAGTCCCACGAGCTCGTGGGGAAGCCGTGCAGCACGAGCACGGGGACCCCGCCGCCCGCCCCGAGCTCGACCGCGAAGATGCGCCCGTCCGCGGTGTCCACCGTCCGCCCGCGCGCGCGCCATGCCTCGGGGGTGACGTTCATCGTGAGCCCATGGTACGCCCGAGGACCGGCATGTTGCGTTTCGAAGAAGCCCTCGCCCGGATCCTCGCGCTCGGCGCGCCCCCGCTCGGCAGCGAGGTCGCGGCCCTCGAGGACTGCGACGGCCGCGTGCTCGGCGAGGACCTCGTCGCGCGCGCCGATCTCCCGGGCTTCGACTACTCGGCGATGGACGGCTACGCCGTGCGGGGCCGCGATCTCGACGGCGAGCCGCCCTACCGGCTGCCGGTCCGCGGCGAGAGCAAGACCGGCGTGGTGCCCGACGGGCTCGCACCGGGATCGGCGATGCGCATCTTCACCGGCGCGGCGCTCCCCGACGGCGCGGACGCCGTGGTGATGCAGGAGGCCGTCGTCCGCGAGGGCGACGTCGCGGTGATCACCGCGCGGCCGCGGCCGGGGCAGCACGTCCGCCGCCGGGGCGAGGACCTCGCGGCCGGCGCGGTGGCCATCGCGACGGGCACGCGCCTCCGTCCGGCGCACCTCTCGCTCGCCGCCGCGCTCGATCGCGCGCACCTCGCCGTCGCGCGCCGGCCGGAGGTGGCGATCCTCGCGACGGGCGACGAGCTCCGGCGGCCGGGCACCGATCCGATCCCGGGCAGCATCGCCGAGTCGAACACCGTCGCGCTGCGGGCGATGGCCCGCCGCGCCGGTGCGAACGCGAAGGCGTACCCCTACGTGCGCGACGATCGCGCCGCGACCGAGCGCGCGTTCGCCGCCGCGCTCGAAGAAGCGGACGTGGTCGTGACCGTCGGCGGGGTGAGCGTGGGCGACCACGACCTCGTCCGGCCGGCGCTCGAGGCGGTGGGCGTGACGCTCGACTTCTGGCGCGTGGCGATCAAGCCGGGCAAGCCGCTGGCGATCGGCAGGAAGGGACGCACGATCGTCGTCGGACTGCCCGGCAACCCGGCGAGCGCGATGGTGACGTTCGCGGTGTTCGGCATCCCGCTGCTGCGGGCGCTGCAGGGCGACGCGAGGCCCACGCCGCCGCTGCACCGCGCGCGCATGACCCGCGCGCACGCGCACGATCCCGGACGGCTCGAGCTCGCGCGCGCGTCCGTGACGCACACCGACGGCGGTCTCATCGCCACGACGTTCGGCAACCAGGCGAGCGGCGCGGCCACGACCATGGCGCAGGCCGACGGCATCGTCCTCGTCCCCGAGGACGCGACCGGCATCGCCGCAGGCGATGAGGTCGACGTGCTGCTCCTCGAGGACCTATGACGAAGAAGAAGCCGTTCACGCTCTCGCACCTGACCGGCGAAGGCCACGCGCACATGGTCGACGTCGGCGCGAAGGACGTCACCGCGCGCCGCGCGACCGCCCGCGCGCGGGTCCGGATGGCGCGCGACACGTTCATCCAGCTCGCCGCCGGCGAGACGAAGAAGGGCGACGTGCTCGCGGCCGCGCGCATCGCCGGAATCCAGGCGGCGAAGCGCACGAGCGAGCTCATCCCGCTCTGTCATGTCATCGCGCTCACGAAGGTGGAGATCGACATCCGGCTCGAGGGAGGCATCGCGATCATCGACGCGACCGCCGAGGCCCGCGACCGCACGGGCGTCGAGATGGAAGCGATGGTCGCCGCGAGCACCGCCGCGCTGACGCTCTACGACATGCTCAAGGGCGTCGACCGCGCGATGTCGTTCGACGTCTGCCTCGCCGCGAAGACCGGCGGCAAGACGGGGACCTGGAAGCGCGGAGAGCAGGGTGATGACGAAGGCTGATCTCCGCGAGGCGCCGCTCTCGCTCGACGAGGTGATCGCGAACGTGCGCCGGCCGGGCGCGGGGGGCATCTCCGTCTTCGTCGGCGTCGTGCGTGACGAGAGCGAGGGCCGCGCCGTCACGCGCCTCGACTACTCGGCGTACACGTCGATGGCGAAGAAGGAGATGGAGCGCATCGCCGAGGAGATCGAGCGCGAGATCGCCGGCGCGCGCGTCTGCGCGATCCATCGCCTCGGCTCGCTCGAGGTCGGCGACGCCGCGATCGTGTGCGCCGCGAGCGCTCCCCACCGGGGCGAGGCGTTCAAGGCGTGCCGCGAGCTGATCGACCGCATCAAGGCCCGCGTCCCGATCTGGAAGCGCGAATGGGGCCCGCACGGCGCGGCCTGGGTCGGATGGGAGGACGCCCGCTGCGCCGCCGACGGAGAGCACCACGGGCACCACCACTGAGACGAAGTGGTGCTAGTAGACTCCGCCCATGTCGCGCGCGGCACCTGCGAACCTGATCAAGATCGTCCTCCGGACCGAGGACGACGAAGTCGAGACGCCCTTCGCCGAGGACCTCGGCCCCGCCGAGGGCGCGTGGGGCAGCCGCCGCGTCCGCCTCGTGAACATCCCGTTCCTCCACGCCAAGCCGACCTTCGGCGACGTGATCGTCGTCGAGCCGGGCGACGACGGGCGCCTCACCTGGAGCGGCGGCAAGGTCGTCGAGGACGGCGGCCGCTGGCTGATGATCCTCGACTACGAGGTGGTCGATGGAAAGATGGCGGTCAAGCCCGCGTTCCAGTCGCTCGCGATGGTGGCCGAGGGCGCGGGCATCATCGTCGAGGGCTGCTTCCCTCCGCGCAACGAGCGGCCGGGGCGCGCGTACCTCGCTCCGCCGAAGAGCCTCGACGTCGACGACGTGCTCGAGAAGCTCGAGACCGCGGGCCTGCCGCTCTCCCTCGCGCTCGTTCATCCGCGCGACGACGAGGAAGACGACGAGGACGACGACGACTGATCAACCGCCGGCGACCGGCGGGATCAGCGCGACGACGTCGCCGGCGGCGAGCGCCTCGTCGTCGGTGGCGAACGTCTCGTTGCGCGCGAAGCGCACGGACGCGAGGCGCCCGGCCAGCGGCGGATGCCGCGCGGCGAGGAACGTCGCGAGGTCCGCGATCGTGCCGATGCCGGCGGGCAGGTCGATGCGCTCCTCGTCGCGCCCCACGAGATCGCGCACGGCGGCGAAGTAGAGGACGGTGATCGTCACTTGTGCTTGGTCCTTCCGTTCACGAGGTCGACCGCGTGGGCGAGCACCGGCGCGATGAGCTCCTTCGCGCCGAGCCGGACCGCCTTCTCGCTGCCGGGCAGCGAGAAGACGAGGCAGGTGCCCACCGTGCCGGCGGCGGCGCGCGAGAGGATCGCGCGCGGCCCGATCTGCTCCCACGACAGGCGCCGGAACGCCTCGCCGAAGCCGTCGAGCGTCTTGTCGAACACGGACGACAGCGCCTCGAAGGTCCGGTCGCGGGGCGCGATCCCCGTCCCTCCCGTGAGCACGACCGCATCGGTTCCGCCCTGCCCGGCGGCCTCGCGGACGAGCGCGAGGATGCGCTCGGGATCGTCCGGGACGATCGCATGACGCAGGAGGTCGAACGCGGCGAGCTCCTCGCGGAGCGCCTTGCCCGACGTGTCGTCGGCCTCGGTACGGGTATCGCTGACGGTCACGGTGAGGACGCGGGCGGGCATCGCGAGACGGAGCGTAACCTCGGTCCGCGTCGCGCGTATCCTCGATGTCGGCTAAGGTCGAGTCCGATGGTCGCCCTCCCCGTCCTCCAGACGGCTGCTCCGCCGCGCTCCGTGAGGCTCTCGCTCACGGATCGGTGCGACCTCGCGTGCATCTACTGCCGCCCGGATCGGCGCGACGGCTATCTCGACGCCGAGGAGCGGCTCGAGCTCGACGCGTGGAAGACGATGGTGCACGGCCTCGTGCGCGCGGGCGTCCGGCGCGTGCGGCTCACCGGGGGCGAGCCGTTGCTCCATCCCGCGGTGGTGGACGTCGTGGCGTTCCTCGGATCGCTCGCGCTCGACGACGTCGCGCTCACCACGAACGCGACGCGGCTCGCGAAGCTCGCGCGCCCGCTCCGCGAGGCCGGCCTCCGGCGCGTCAACGTCTCGCTCGACACGCTCGACGCCGAGCGGTTCGCGCGGATGACCCGCGGCGGCAAGCTCGACGTCGTGCTGCGCGGGATCGACGCCGCGCTCGCCGCAGGCTTCGACGAGGTGAAGCTGAACGCGGTCGTCGTCCGGGGCGAGAACGACGCCGAGATCGAGCACCTCGTGCGCTGGTCGTGGGAGCGGGGCATCGTCCCGCGGCTGCTCGAGGTGATGCAGATCGGCGAGGGCGCGAACCTGGCCGATCGGGTCGTCGGCGCGAACGAGATGCGGGCGCGGCTCGCGCACCTGCTCGCGTCGGGAGAGGCCGTGGCCGAGGCCGATCGCGGACCGGCGAAGTACCTCGTCGCGCGGCACGATCCGACGAAGAAGGTCGGCTTCATCACCGGGACGACCGACACCTACTGCAGCGGCTGCGACCGGCTCCGCGTCGCGAGCGACGGGACGCTGCGCCCGTGCCTCGCGACGAACGACGGTCTCGGCGCCGGTCACCTCGCGCGGGGCGGCGACGTCAGCGGCGTCGCCCGCGCGGTCGAAGGCGCCTGGACCTTGAAGCCCGACGGCGAGCACTGGAAGGGCTGCACCGAGAAGACCGCCGCGGGCGTGTCGATGCGCGGCATCGGCGGCTGAGCGCGCGCGCCGAAGGCGTCAGGTCGGCACGACGTCGAGGCCCACGATCTTCATGAGGCGGAGCGCGTTCGAGCTCTGCACGATCCCGGAGCGGAGCCGGTAGTCGAACGTCATCTCCTCGCCCTTCACCTGCTCCTCGAAGTGGACGTTCTTCACCTGCTCCGGCATCTCGCCCTCGAGATCGCCGAGGCCGAGGTCGTGCGTCGACACCGCGCCCATCGCGCGCCGGGCGAGGAGCTCCTTCATGATCGCGCGCGCGCCGATGAGGCGCTCGCGGGTGTTCGTTCCGTGGAGGATCTCGTCGAGGAGGAAGAGGACGGTGCCCTCGGCCGCGTCCTCTCGCTTCGCCTTCTTCGCCAGATCGAGCACGAGCTTCAGCTTCTTCAGCTCGGCGTAGAAGCGGCTCGTCCCCTCCTCGAGCGAGTCGGAGACGCGCATGCTGGTCGCGACCTTCAGCCGTCCGAGGCGGAGCCTCTTCGCGCAGACGGGGGCCCCCGCGTTCGCGAGCACCGCGTTCACGCCGATCGCGCGGAGCAGCGTGCTCTTGCCCGACATGTTCGAGCCGGTGACGACGAGCGCGTGACCGGGTCCGGCGAGGGCGACGTCGTTCGCCACCCGCTTGTCCGCCTCGATGAGCGGGTGCCCGAGCGCCTCGGCCTCGAACGTCGGCTCGGCCACGAGCTCGGGGAACGTGTGATCGGGCCGCTCGAACGCGAAGCCCGCGAGCGACGCGAGCGCCTCGAGCTCGGCGAGCGCGCGGAACCAGCCGAACGCGACCTTCCCTGCCCGGCGCCGCCACCCGTCGAGCGCGAGCGCGCACCAGAGATCCCACATGAGCGCGGGGCCGATGAAGAACTTGAAGACCTCGTTGTTGCGCGCGTCGAGGAACCCGACGATGCGCGAGAGCGAGGCCATCTCCTTCGTCGCCGACGCGCCGCTCTCGCGGAGCCGCGCCTGGAGCGCCTCGAGCGCGGGCGCCTCGAACTTCTCGTTCTCGAGCAGCGCGAGCATCCCGGCATAGCGCGAGAGCGCGCTCTCCTTCGAGGACGCCGCCTCGAGCACGCCGTGCATCCGCGGGCGGAGGACGGTGAGCACCGCGATCTCGAGCACGAACGGCACGAGGAACGCGAAGCGCGGCGCCGCGCCGATGCCGGACGCGACGAGCGCGGCGATCGTGAGGATCGGGAGCACGAGCGCGGCGAGCTTCGACCAGCCCGGCAGGTCGCCCGAGCCGTTCGCCGCCGACTGGCCGGCCCACATCACGAACGGGCGCGGGTCCGGCTTGCCCTCGTCGAGCAGGCTCCCGACGACGGCGAGCTCCTCGCGGAGCTTCATCCGCCCGGACAGATCGCGCACCGCGTGCTGCCGCTTGGCGATGGTGGCGTAGAAGTCGGCGCCCGCGTCGTCGCCCGACAGCCATCGCGCGAGCACCTCCTCGCCGTAGCGCGTGGAGGTCGCGTCGAGCAGCTGGAAGAGCGACGAGCGACCGAAGACGTCGAGGTCGCCGGCGTACGGGTGCGTGTCGACCGCCCAGCGCTCGCCGGTCGAGAGGAACGTGCGCCACTTGCCCGCCATGCGCGCCAGCGCGCGCTCGTGGAAGCGCACGGCGGCGAGCTTCTGGTCCTTCTTCGTGTGCACGCGCGCGTGGACCACGACGAGGACCGCGAACGCGGCGACGAGCGCGACCACGCCGAGCCATGCCCCCGAGGGCAGGTGCACCCAGGCGATCGCGCCGAGGAGCAGCACCGCGGAGACGAACACGAGCAGACGCGCGCTCGCGATCGCTCCCGCGCGGCGCTCGAGCGCCGAGAGCTCTTCTCGGCGCGCCGCGAGCGCGCTCTCGTGCGTCTCCTTGGGACCCGGCGTACCAGACACGTGGTCCCCGCATCTAACACGATTGTCATCGTTCAGGCGGCACGACGACGGCGGAGCGGCGCCGGGGCGCGCGCGGGGGCCGCGGCGGGGCGAGGACGCTGCGCGTACGCCACCGCGATCGCGAAGCCGGTGAGCGAGAGGCGCGGCCCCTTCGGGGTCGCGTTCACGAGGCCCGCGCGACCGAGGGAGGCGAGCACGCGGCGAAGCGCGGGCTCGTCGGCCTGGACGCGGAGCAGAAGCTGCTCGACCGTCGGCGCGGTGCGACGGCGGGCGAGACGGAGCAGGGCGCGGAGGACGTCGATCTCGAGGCTCATGAAGAGAACGTACGATCAGTACTGAACACATGTCCAATTAACCTGGTCGATTTCTCTCCGCGACCCGAAAATTCAGGTACTTCGACGGCCATGTTGTTCGGCATGTACGGCAAGCTCACGGCCCACGAAGGCAAGCGCGACGAGCTCGCGCAGAACCTCCTCCGCGCCGCCGACCTCATGAAGTCGGTGCCCGGCTGCCTGCTCTACGTCGTCAACACGTGCGAGGCGGAGCCGGACGCGATCTACGTCACCGAGCTCTGGCAGGACGAGGCCGCGCACGGAGCATCGCTGTCGATGCCCGGCGTGCGCGATCTCATCCTCCAGACGATGCCCCTGATCGCCGGCAAGCCGGAGGGCACGCGCATCCGCCCGATCGGCGGCAAGGGCCTCGACGTGCTCAGCGGGCGAGCGCGATCCTGAACGAGCGGTGCTGGAGGCCCTCGAAGAGGCCGTTCAGCCCGCCGTCGCGATCGCTCGAGACGCCGAAGGACTCGACGCGCACCTGCACGTCGAGGGTGCACGGGGCCGAGCCCGGGAGCGCGTGGAGCGATGCGGTGTCCCACGCGAGCGGGAAGTCCTTCGACAGCTCGAACCGCTCGCTCTCGAACTGCAGGCACTCGCCGCGCACCTCGACGGCGTTCCGCCACGCGCCGTCTGTCGGAAGATCGGGACGCGGCTCGAGATCGATCGACACGACGTCGCCCGCCCGCATCGACGCGGGGACCCCGCGGAGCTCGAAGTCGCGCGCGAGATCGACCTTCGTGCTCGACTTGCTCGCGCCACGAACGAGCGTGACCACCACCTCGGGCTGCGCCGGGGGCGGCGACACCTCGGCGACGTAGTGGACCTTGTCGCCCTCGATCCGCTCGCGGACGGGGACGCGGTTTCCGTTCACGTCGACGTTGACGCTGTCGCCCTCGCCGACGAGGAGGAAGCCGTCGCCGAGGAACGCGGCGAAGATCTCGAGCTTCTTTCCGTCGGAGAACGCGCCGTGCGAGGCGCTGATCCGCTCGATCGGCAGCTCGCTCGAGTGCTTCAGCGGACGCGGCTCGCTCGTCGCGTCCGGAGACGAAGATTGCACAGTACACGCGAGCAGCGCGCTCGCGCAGAGAGGAAGAAGGAAGGAACGCATGCCCCGCGCGGCTGCACGCGTCGTGCCGCGGCGGAGCTCGCGTGGATCCGCGGCGGCGAGCGATCGGGCGGCGCGGACTGTCTCGCCCGCACCACACCCCCCCGACGCGCGCGTCAGGGGCCGATGTTCACAGCTTGACGCCGATCTCGCGGAACATGAACGACAGCTCGTCGGCGAGCTCGTCGGCGAGCTTGCTCACCGGCTTGCCGGCGCCGTGGCCCGCCTTCGTCTCGACGCGCAGCAGGATCGGCCGCGACGGATCGCCCTGCGCCTCCTGCATCCGCGCCGCCATCTTCCGCGCGTGCATCGGATCGACGCGCGAGTCGCTCTCCGCGGTGGTGAAGAGCATCGACGGGTAGCGCGTGCCGTCCTTCACGTGGTGGTAGGGCGAGTACGCGTAGAGGAAGGGGAACTGCTTCGCATCGTCCGGATCGCCGTACTCCGGGATCCACAGCTTCGCGATGCGGAAGCGGTGGTAGCGGATCATGTCGGTGAGCGGCACGAGCGAGAGCCCCGCGCGGTACATCTCCGGGTGCTGCGTGACCGCGGCGGCGACGAGGAGGCCGCCGTTCGAGCCGCCCATGATGCCGAGGTGCTCCGGGCTGGTGATCTTCTGATCGACCAGCGCCTTCGCGCAGGCGTAGAAGTCGTCGAACACGTTCTGCTTCTTCTCGAGCATCCCGGCCTTGTGCCAGTCCTCGCCGAGCTCGCCGCCGCCGCGCAGGATCGCCGTGACCCACACCGCGCCGCGCGAGACGCTCTCGAGCGCCCGCGCGCTGAAGCCGGGCGTCTGGTTCACGTTGAAGCCGCCGTAGCCGTAGAGGATGGTCGGGTTCTTCCCGTCGCGCGCCATCCCCTTCTTCGCGATGACGAACATCGGCACCCGCGTGCCGTCCTTCGAGGTCGCGAAGAGCTGCTGCACCTCGATCCCCTCGGCGACGAACTTCGCGCCGACCCGATCCCACGTCTCGAGCTTCGCGTCCTTCGCCCGCAGATCGAGGCGGAGGATCTGGAACGGCACGACGTACGAGGTGAACGAGACGAACAGCTCGGTGCCGTCGTGCATGCCGGTGACCCCGGCGGAGCCGATGCCGGGCAGCGCCACCGGCCCCTTGGACTTGCCGTCGAGCGCGAAGCGCTCCACACGCGACGAGGCGTCGTGCATGTACGTCGCGACGATCTCGTCCTTCAGCACCGCGAGGTCGTGGAGGACGTCCGCGCCCTCGGGGAGGATCTCCTTCCAGCTCGCGCGATCGGGCTTGGCGTAGTCGACCGCGTAGAGCTTGTAGCGGGGCGCTCCGTCGTTCGTCTGGATGTACATCCGATCGTTCTCGACGATCGGATCGAAGAGGGCGGGCCGCTTCACCGCGACCTCGACGAACGGCGACGTCGCGCCCTTCGACAGATCGCGGAGGTACACCTCGCTCTTGTCCCAGCCCATGTGCACGCGGATGACGAGCCACCGCCCGTTCGGCGAGACCATCACCTGCGGGACGTCGGTCTTGTCGCGCCCCTCGCCGAAGACGAGCCGATCGTTCTTCGGGTCCTGGCCGATCACGTGGTGGAAGATGCGCGAGTGGTACTTCTCCTCGCCCGCCGGCACGGTGCCGGGCGCGGGGTAGCGCGAGTAGTAGAAGCTCTTGCCGTCGGGCATCCACGCGACCGACGCGTGCCGCGTGCGATCGATCCGCTCGCCGAGGTCCTTGCCCGTCGCGACCTCGCGGAGGTGGAGGACGCTCTCCTCGCTCCCCGACTCGCTGCGCCCCCACGCGACGACCTCGCCGTCCCACGACGGGTACCACCAGTCGAGCGCGGTCGTGCCGTCCTCCGAGAGCGCAGAGGCGTCGATCAGCACCCTGTCCGCCGCGCCGAGGGCGTCGCGCACGTAGAGCGTCGGCTGGTTCTGCGCGCCCTCGCGCTTCGTGTGGAAGTAGCGCAGGCCCTTCTTCGTCCGGCGGATCGACGGCGCGGTGACGTAGCCGATCTGGAGGAGGTCCTTCGCCTCGTTCTTGATCGCCTCGCGCCCGGGGATCGCGTCGACGATCGCCCGCGTGTGCGCGTTCTGCCGGTCGGTCCACGCCTTGACCTCCGCCGAGTCCGCGTCCTCCAGCCACCGGTACGGATCGGCGACCTGCGTGCCGTGGACGTTCTCGACCAGATCCATCTTGCGCGTCATCATCTTCTCGCTCGGGCGTTGACTCGACGTGTGGCCCCCCGTCCCGGACGGTGTCGCGACCGTGAGCGGCGGGATCGGCTGGGCGGCGGGCGACTCCGCGCACGCCGTCACGGCGAGCACGGACGCAAGGACGAGCTGGCGCGCGGGAGACATCGGCGCGCATCCTAACGCGCGCCGCGAGCGCCATGCTAGGGTGCGACCCTCGATGCGACCGCTCGTGCTCCTCTCGAACGACGACGGTTTCGCGAGCAAGCGTCTCCGCGTGCTGCGTGACGCGCTGCTCGCGTGGGCGGACGTGGTCGTCGTCGCGCCGGCGACGGAGCAGAGCGCGACCAGTCACTCGCTGAGCCTCCACCGTCCGCTCCGCGCGCGCGAGATGGAGCCGGGGATCGTCGCGGTCGACGGCACGCCGGCCGACTGCGTCTACGTCGCGCTCCACGCGGGGACGCGGTTCTTGCCGCGCTGGCCGGACATCGTCTGCTCCGGGATCAACCGCGGCCTCAACCTCGGTCAGGACGCGTTCTACTCGGGGACGGTCGCGGCGGCGCGCGAGGGCGCGCTGCGCGGCATCCCGGCGATCGCGTCGAGCGCGCACGTGAAGGCCGACCGGATCCGCGTCGCGGAGCTCACCTCGCAGCTGGCGCGCGCGCTCCTCGACGAGACCGCGAACGCGCCGAAGCGTCCGGGCATGCGGCTCGCGAAGAAGACGCCGCTCCTGAACCTCAACGTCCCCGCGGACTGGAACGGACAGGTCCGGCGGACGCGGCTGGGCGCGCGCCTCTACGAAGAGGTCATCGACATCCGGACCGATCCGCGCGGGCGCGAGTACATGTGGCTCGGCGGACCGAGCGTGCGTCACGAGCACGACGAGGGGAGCGACACCGACGCGTACGACGAGGGGTGCGCGTCGATCACGCCGCTCGTGCTCGACCTGACGACCCCGGACGACGGCGGCGTCACCGATCGCCTGATCACCGCCACGAGCACGCCGCGCTGAGCGGCGCGGCCCGCCGCTCGGCCGCGCGGGTGGCGATGCGCGCGACCACGCGCCGGAGGACGTTCGCGGCCGGCGGACGCGGCAGCTCGCGTGCGCCGAGCTCGCTCGCTCCGCCCCCGAGGACGAGCAGCTCGGCGCCCGCCGCGCCGGGCGCGCGCTTGATCGCGCCGATCGTCGCCTCGAGGTCGGCGCCGATCGCCTCCGCGTCCACGAGCACGATGTCGGCGCTCGTCCGGACGAGCGCACGCACCGCGTCCTCGCGCGTCCGCACGCACTCGATCGCGACGGCGTCGCCGCTCGCGTGGAGCGCGCCCGCCACGTTCGCCACGAGCTCGTCGCGGAGGGCGGCGTCCTCCACGAGGAGCAGCGCGCGGACCGGGCACGCGCCCTCGACCGGCTGGACGCCGGACGGAGCGCCCGGCGGGACCTGCGCGCGGACGAGCTCGGCGGCGGCCTCGAGAGCCGACACGAACGCCGCGCAGTCCGCGTGGCGCGCCGCCGGCGACCTGGCGAGCGCCTGCGCGAACACGGGATCGAGCGGCGCCAGCTCGGAGCACGCCGCCGACAGGCGCGGCGGCGGCATCTCCGCGCGCGCGCGCGCGAGCTCGCCGGCGGTGCGCGCGGAGAACACGGGCCGCCCGGTGAACAGCTCGAACGCGGTGCATGCGAGCGCGTACAGGTCCGTCCGCGGCGTCATCGACTCGGGGGCGATGCAGGCGACCTGCTCTGGCGCCATGTACGAAGGCGTCCCGCCCACCAAGGACGCGTGGTTCGAGAGCCGCGCGCGGTGACGCGCGATGCCGAAGTCGATGAGGACGGCGCGATCGGTGCCGTCCTCGACGACGACGTTGCTCGGCTTGACGTCGAGGTGCAGGAGCCCGTGCGCGTGGATCTGGCCGAGGCCGCGCGCGATCTGGCGCACCATGTCGAGCGCGCGCTCGAACTCCACGCTCGTGCCCGCCGCCGCGTGCTCGCGCACGAGCACGCCCAGGTCCCGGCCCCGCACGAGCTCCATCGCGATCCAGTACGCGCCCGCATGCTCGCCGAACGCGAGGGTCTGGACGACGTTCTCGTGGCGGAGACGCAGGGCCGCGCGCGCTTCGCGCTTGAGGCGTTCGAGCGCCCGGCCGTCGCCTTCGACGTCGCCGACGAGCTTCAGCGCGACGATGCGCCCGGACGCGACGTCCTCTGCCCGGACCACCTCCGCCCACGCGCCTCGACCGAGCCGCTCGAGCGGCCGATAGCGATCGCCCAGGAGCAGCGGCAGGCCGGCGCCGCCGTTCTCGCCGTCGTGGTGCTCCATCGAACGCGCCTCCGGTCCTCGACGGCGCGTGCAAGCCGTGGACCGGTGGCGCCGGAGAGGCGCCCGCGCAACGAGTGCGTCCGCCGCGCGAGGTGCGCTAGGGTCGACGTCCATGGCGGCCACGAAACGCGCGATGTCGCACGTCGCGCTCCTGCGCGGGATCAACGTCGGCGGGAACAACGTCATCCCGATGCGCGCGCTGGCGGCGACGTTCGAGGCGCTCGGTCTCCTGAACGTCACGACCTACATCCAGAGCGGCAACGTCCTGTTCGCCTCCCGCGCCAGCGATGCGCGCCGGCTCGAGAAGCGGATCGAGGCCGCGGTGAAGGACGCCCATCGCTGCGAGGTGAAGGTCGTCGTCCGGAGCCGCGAACAGATGCTGACCCTCGCGCGCACGCTGCCGCGCTCGTGGAAGAAGCCCGACCCCGCGAAGCGGTACAACGTGATGTTCCTCCGGCACACCATCGACGCAGAGGACGTGCTCGACGGGATCGCGCCGAAGCCGGGCATCGAGGAGGTCACCTACCGCCCGGGCGCGCTCCTCTGGTCGGCGAACATCCGCGACCTGACGCGCACGGCGATGCTCAAGGTCGTGTCGATGCCCATCTACGAGCACATCACGGTGCGGAACCTGAACACGACGATGAAGCTGTGCGCGCTGCTCGCGGCGGACGGCGTCAGCGCCCCAGCGTCACGATCACGTCGGCCGTCGGGAAGAGATCGCGGTTCCTGACGTGCTCGCGGACGGCATAGCCCTCCGCATCCTTCGTCACCACCGTGCGGTGCGTGTCGATGTCGTAGAGGACGAGGCCCAGCCGGAGCCGCACGCGTGCCGCGAGACGCGCGTCGACGCCCGCGGACAGCGCGAACACGAGCGGGGACACCGGCGCGTTCTGCCGGTTGCCGAGCAGGTACGCGTCGGCGGCGCCGCGCACGCGGAGGCCGTCGGTGATCGCATGGTCGTACGCGACGCCCGCGCGCGACCGCAGACCGCGCGTCGCGGGCGCGAGCCACAGCTCGAAGGGCGCGAAGAGGTGAGGCGCTTCGGCATCGGTGTGCTCGAGCGGCACGCCGAACGCCGTGTCCGCGCGTGCGCTGAAGACGTGTCGCTCGCCCGTCGAGAGCACGAGCCCGACGTGGGGCACGACGGTCCAGCCGATGGTGCCGCCGCCGGAGTCCCAGCTCGGGAACACGTATCCCTGGAGCCAGCGCATCGGCATCGTCGGCACCGACAGCCCGTACTCTCCGGTGAGCGAGACGCGCGAGCGCACCGCGGCCCAGCGCAGGAGCGCGTTCGGCGCGAGGATCAGATCGAGCACCGGATGCGTGTCGACCTCGAGGCGATCGGCGACGCCCCAGCGGAGCGGATCGAACACGCCGACCGAGACGCGGCCGGGCGGATGGATCGCGGCGGTGTCGTGCGCGGCCAGCGGCTCGGCGGCCGTCGCTCGCGATGCCCTGACGTCCGTCCGTCTGGAGGACGTCGCTGCGGCCCGCCTCCCACGACGTGCCGCGGCTCGCGAACAGGTAGTCGAGCGTCCGGTTCCAGAAGCCCGGCTGCCCCGTGCGATCGATCACGTTCGGTCCCGCGACGGTGTGCGAGTAGAACCGGCGCTGCGTCTCGACGGTGGTGCCGTAGGCGGCGAGCGGGATGTACGGGACGAGCTCGTCGAAGAACGGACGCATCACCTCGGGGGTATAGGGAGGCTGCTCGAAGTCGGTGCCCTTCGCGCTCGGGTGCTCGTCCGGGAAGTCCGACGTCTTCGCGGCGCCCGGGGGGAGCTCGTTGAAGTCGCCGCCGACGACGAACGGGAGCGCCTCGCGGCGCGCCAGATCGAGCACCTGGGCGATCTGCTTCTGCTTCGTGCCGTCCTGGTCATAGGCCTCGGTGTGCACGACGAAGACGGCGGCGCGGGTCGATCCGAGATCGAGGACCGCGCGCCCGACGGCGCGATGGAGGTAGAACTCCTTCGTGAGCGCGTCCTGGTCGGTCCGATCGACGCTGCCGATGCGCGTCGCCTCGACGATGCGGTACTTGCTCAGCACCGCGACGCCCTCCTCGATGCGCCCCATCCCGTCGGCGGCGACGTAGCGGCTGTCCCACGTCGAGAAGTACGCGCCGTAGCCGAGGTTCGCGTTCTCGAGCAGGTAGCGGAGCTGATCGACGTAGGCCGAGCGCTTCCCGTTCACGTCGCACTCCTCGACGAGGAGCACGTCGGGATCGACCTCGCGCACGAGGCCGGCGACGCGATTCATGTTCGCGAGCACCTCGGACACCGTCATCACGACGCGGTCGCCCCACTCGTCGAAGAAGAAGTCGATGCGGCCGCCGCCGAACTTGATGTTCCACGCGACGACGCGCAGCTTCGACGGCGCGGGATCGGCGGGAGGGCGGACGTGCGACGCGCGGAAGATCGGCGCATCCTCGGTCGCGTCCTCGAAGCCGTTCGCGAGCGGCTCGCATGCGAGCGCCGCGGCCACGAGCCAGATCCAGCGCCTCGTCATGCCGGACCGCATGATATCGTGAGCGCCATGCTTGCCGCCGAGACGCTCGCGTACGCCAAGAGCAAGATCCGGGACGTCCCGGACTTCCCGACGCCGGGGATCCTCTTCAAGGACATCACCCCGCTCCTCGCCGATCCGCGCGCGTTCCACATCGTGCTCGACTCGATCGCCGAGCGCTTCATCGGGCAGCACGTCGACGCGATCGTCGGGGTCGAGGCGCGCGGGTTCATCTTCGGCGGCGCGCTCGCGGCGCGGCTCAACGCGAGCTTCGTCCCCGCGCGCAAGCCGGGCAAGCTGCCGGCCGAGAGCGACCGCGTCTCGTACAAGACCGAGTACTCGACCGCCGAGCTCGAGATGCACAAGGCGTCGATCAAGCGCGGTGCGCGCGTGGTGGTCGTGGATGACGTGCTCGCCACCGGCGGCACCGCGAAGGCGTCGGCGAACCTCGTGACCACGCAGGGCGGCGAGGTGATCGCCTACGCGTTCGTCATCGAGCTGTCCTTCCTGAACGGCCGCAAGGTGCTCGAGCCGGGCCGGGTCGAGAGCGTGCTCACGTACTGAGCGCCGCGCCCGCGATTACCGACCGCGCGGCTGGATTTTCCGCAGGGCGTTCGTCGGACACGCGACCGAGCTGACCGCCGGCGTACCGACGAAGGCGAGAATAACGAATAAAACCGCGGCGGTACCCGTACCGCCAAGCATCCCGAAGAGATTGTCCAGAATCATGGGCGCCTCCGTGAGCTCCACAATTTGACCAGCCGGCCAGTATCTTTTGGCCAGCCGGCCAGATTGTCAAGCCCACGGACGCGCTTTCGCTCAGGGGTGGAGGACGATTTCCTTGGCGCTCGCCGCGTCCACCTTCTTCGCCGGCGTGACCCCGTTCGCCTTCAGATCGAACGCGAGGATCGCCCAGTACTGCCACTCCTTCAGCGAGCCGCCCTCGCCCGGGGGCATGTTCTGCGCGACCCAGCCGCCGACGTCGGCGGCGGTCTTGAACTGCACCTTCCGGAACTTGGCGTTCGGCGGCGGATCGAGCGGCAGCGCGCCCTGGGCGACGCCGACGACCTTCGGAGCCTTCGCGCTCCCCTCCCCGCTCGCGCCGTGGCAGCTCGCGCAGTTCTCGCCGTACAGCTTCTGCCCGACGGCGATCTGCTCGTCGACGGTCTGGGGCTCGGCGGCGGCCGCGGGAGCGGCGGCAGGAGGCGCAGCTTCTCCTCCTCCGCCGCCACACGCGGCGAGGATCGTCACGAGCGCGGGGAGCATCAGGGTCTTTTGCATGTCGGTCCTTTCAGGTCACGAGGTGGATAGCCCGAGGCGACTCATCACCGCGGCGACGACGCGATCGCAGCGCGAGAGGTGGAAGTCGAACGCCGCGGGCGCGACGCGATCGAGGCGCTTCGCGACCTCGTCGCGCAAGAGCGAGCGGGCACGGTGCAGGCGGGTGCGCACGGTCTCCTCCGGGATGCCGAGCGCCTCGGCCGTCTCGGGGCCGCTCATCTCCTCGACGGCGCGCAGGACGAACACCGCGCGGAACGCCGGCGGCAGCGCGTCGATGGTCTCTTCGAGGACGGCGCGGACCTCGACGTCGCTCGCCGCCTCTTCCGGAGATCTCGGATGTCCGCTCGCCATGGTCGCCTCCTCCAGATCCGCATCGTCGATCCCCGCCGCGATGCGTGCACGCCGGAGCCGCTGGAGCGCGGTGTTGACCGCGATGCGAACCAACCACGTGGAGAACTTCGTGCGCCCCTCGAGATCGGCGAGATGCTGGTACGCGGTGACGTACGTCTCCTGCATCGCGTCCTCGGCGTCCGCCTCGGACTTCAGGATGGCGCGCGCCGCCCGGTAGACGCGGCGGTTGTGCCGCCGCATCAGCACCTCGAACAGGGCGTTCTCGCCGGCGAGGACACGTGCGACCACGACCTCGTCGGCCGTCTCGGGAGGCAGAGCTGCGTCGAGCACGGGGGCATCGTAGTTCATCGCACCGCACAAGATGCGGCCCCCGTGGCGACCGTTCCCGGGATTTCGTCGCGGGCACGATCGCCGCCCGGCACGCATCGATCGGACGGAGGTGACGTCATGGCGAACGCAACCAATGCTCCCGTCGCGCCCTATCGCGACGAGGTGACCCCGATCTCGAAGAGCCCTGCCTGGCAGGCGTACCGGATCCTGCACTGGGGCTTCACCGCCGCGCCGGTGATCGCCGGGCTCGACAAGTTCACGCACTTGCTGGTCGACTGGGACAAGTACGTCGCCTCGCCCGTCGCGCACCTGCTCCCGTTCAGCGCGCACACGTTCATGATGATCGTCGGCGTCGTCGAGGTCGTCGCCGGCCTGCTCGTGGCGGTGAAGCCGAAGATCGGCGCGCACGTGGTGGCCGCCTGGCTCGGCGGCATCGTCGTGAACCTGCTCCTGGCAGGCGGCTTCCTCGACATCGCGCTGCGCGACTTCGGCCTCGCGCTCGCCGCGCTGGCGCTCGGCCGGCTGAGCCTCGACTTCGACGCGGTCGGCGTCAGAGCTCGAACAGCGCGAGGGCGCTAGCCTCGAGCGCGCGCAGCACGTCGACCTCGTCCGCGGGCGTGAGCGGGTCGACGTAGTGATGCGTCGCGAGCCCGTCGAGCGTCGCCAGGATGAGGCGCGGCACGACGTCGATCGACACCTTCGGCCGCAGTCCGAGCTCGACGAGCCGGGCGAGACCGACGTCGATCATCTGCTTTCGCGCGCGGGCGAGGGCGGCGCCGAGCGCCTTCGCCATCGCCGGGCTCTGGCGCGCGACGACGTGCATGTCCATCAGCACGCGGAACTCGGGCGCCACGTCGCGACGCACCGCCCACATCTCCGCGAGCGCCCGCCGGATGCGATCCATCGGCAGTCCGGGCTCCTCGAACGCGGCGGTGATGCGCCGCTCGATGCGCTCGCAGCACTGGGCGAGCACGTGCTCGAGGAGATCGTCCTTGCTCTCGAAGTGGTAGTGGACCGCGCCCTTGCTCAGCCCCGCGGCGTCGGCGATGTCCTGCACGCTCGTGCCCTGGATGCCGCCCTTCGCGAGCGCCTCGACGGCGGCGTCGAGCACCTGCTGCCGGCTCTCCTCGCTCTTCTTGTAGCGGGTCCTGATTCTGGCCAATCGGTCACAATCTACTCG
Organism: Labilithrix sp.; assembly: GCA_039809525.1. Lineage (GTDB taxonomy): Bacteria > Myxococcota_A > Polyangia > Polyangiales > Polyangiaceae > Labilithrix. Next base: position 19,082 of record JBDHVD010000107.1, read on the forward strand.
GATGCCGCCGGTTTGCCAGTCGAGAGCTCCTTCATCCGCTTCGGGAGCAAGCCGAGGAGCGCGAAGACCGCGCCGACGCGCGCGCCGATCCCCTTCGCTCCGCCGCGCACCGCGGCGAACGCGAGCGCGAGCTTCTTCAGGGTCGGCGTGTACGGGTACCACCAGGTCTCGCGCTTCGCGCGGTTGCGGTCGACCAGCACGAGCCGCGGGCGCGTGAGGTGATCGAGCGCGTGCACCGATCCGGTCACGCCCCAGCCGGTCTCGCCGACGCCGGTCCACGGCATCGACGCGATCGCGCCGGTGAACGAGTGGTTGTTGATCGTGACGACGCCCGCGCGGAGGCGGCGCGCGAGCTTCTCGCCCGCGGAGACGTTCTTCGTCCAGACGCTCGCGGTGAGGCCGTAGCGCGACGCGTTCGCGCGCTTGATCGCCTCCTCGACGTCGGCGACCTCGGTGATCGGCACGACCGGCCCGAACGTCTCCTCGGCGACGAGCGGGTTGTCCTCGGCGTCGATCTTCACCACCGTCGGGCGGTAGCCGAGCTTCGCGTTCGGCTCGTCGACGCTCTCGCCGCCGGCGAGGATCTCACCGCCGGCGTCCTTGGCCGCGATGACGTGCCGCTCGACGACGCTCCGCTGCGCCGCGCTCGTGAGCGGGCCGACGTCGGTGCCGAGGCGGAGGGCCTTCGTCGCCGCGACGATCTTCTCGGTGAGCGCCTTCGCGATCTTGCTCTCGACGTACACGCGCTCGACCGCGCCGCAGTTCTGACCGGCGTTCATCATCGCCGCCCAGACGATGCCGTTCGCGGTGCGCTCGAGATCGGCATCGGCGAGCACGATCGCCGCGTCCTTGCCCCCGAGCTCGAGCGCGCACGGGACGAGCCGATCGGCGCAGGCATGCGCGACCTTCCGGCCCGTCGCCGGGCTGCCGGTGAAGACGACGAGGTCGACGTCCGCTCCGCAGAGGCGCGCGCCCGCCTCGCCCGCGCCCTGCACGACGCCGAGGACGCCTTCGGGGAGCAGCCCGTCGAAGAGTGACGCGAGGAGCTTGCCCGTGCGCGGCGTGATCTCGCTCGGCTTGAACACGATCGCGTTGCCCGCCATCAGGGCCGGGATCATCGTGCGAAGCGGGAGCGCGAACGGGAAGTTCCACGGCATGATCACCGCGATGGTCCCGCGCGCCTCGCGGTGGATCCAGCCGCTCTTCCTCGGGTACGAGAGCGCGTCGATCTCCGCCTCTTCGGGCTCGAGCTCCTCCGGCAGGACGTCGGCCCAGTAGGACACGACGTCGCCGCTGGCGAGCACCTCGCCGAGCAGCGCCTCCTCCTCGGGCTTGCCGGTCTCGAGCCGGATCAGCTTCGCGATCTCCTCCGCGCGCTCGAGGATGCGCGACCGCACCTTCGCGACGGCCTTGATGCGCTTCTCGAGCGGGACCTCCGCCCATTTCTCCTGGGCGGTCCGCGCGCGCGCGACGATCTCGGGGATCGCCTCGAGCGCCGTCGCGTCGATGGCCTCGAGCGCCTCGCCCGTCGCCGGGCTCGTGGTCGCAAGCATGCGGCGGACTATACCTCAGGGCCTGTCTTCCGAGAGGAACGACGCCACCTGCTCGATCACGACCGGAGAGAAGAGGATCGAGAGGTGGGCGGAGCCGTCGACCTCGAAGTCCGTCCCGCCGCGGTTCACCAGGGACGAGGTCTGCTTCGGGTGCACGACGTTGTCGTGCGTCGAGTAGACGGACAGCGTCGGGACCGCGAGCGTGTGCCCCGCGTGCGCCTCGAGCACCTTCGATCCGCGGCGCAAGCTGGCGCCGCCGGAGCCGAGGATCGGGCCGCGCCACATCACGCCCCCGTGGGGCGAGGCGATGGTGACGAGACGGCGGACCTTCAGCGCGTCCTTGCGCGCCTCGTCCCGCATCATCTCGACGGCGACGAGCCCGCCCATCGAGTGGCAGACGAGATCGACGGCGGCGGCGCCCGTCTCCTCGCAGACCTCGGCGATGAATCGATCGAGCCGCGCGGCGTTCTTCTCGAGCGTCGAGAACCACGGGTAGTTGATCGCGTAGAGCGGCCCGAGCCCCCTCCGCGCGAACGCGCGTGCGAGGCCGAGGAAGTCGACGCGGTTCTGCATGTAGCCGTGGACGAAGACGATCGGGGTCTTGCCGGCGAGCGCCCGCCGCAGGAGGAAGCCGTCCATGCGGCGGCCGACGAAATAGAAGAGAGGGAGGAGCGGCTGGGTCAGCGCGGCCAGGACCGCCTCGCGGACGAGCTCGCGGAGCGACACGCCGAACGGCCGGCGCTCGACGTGCCCGGCCATGAGGAAGAACGAGCCGAGGACGTAGACCGCGATGCCGACGCCGAAGGCGAACGCGCCGCCGGCC
>JBDHVD010000108.1:0-21127 GCA_039809525.1 Labilithrix sp.
GGGGGCGCGCGGTCGTCCGCGAGAGCCAGGGCTTCGTCTTCGACTCGGGCCCGACGGTGATCACCGCGCCGTGGCTCTTCGAGGAGCTGTGGGAGCTCGCCGGGAGGAAGCTCTCCGACGACGTCGACCTCCGGCCGGTCACGCCGTTCTACCGGATCCGCTTCGACGACGGCTCGCTGTTCGACTACACGGGCGACGCCGAGGCGATGCGCCGCGAGGTCGCGCGCTTCTCCCCCGACGACGTCGAGGGCTACGAGCGCTTCCTCGCCGCGAGCGAATCGATCTTCCGCGTGGGCTTCGAGAAGCTCGCGCACGTGCCCTTCGGAACGTGGACCGACATGGCGCGCATCGTCCCGGAGATGGTGAAGCTCAGGAGCTTCCGCTCGGTGCACGGCATGGTCTCGTCGTACGTGAAGGACGAGCGCCTCCGGCAGGTGTTCTCGTTCCACCCGCTGCTGGTGGGCGGCAACCCGTTCACCACCACGTCGATCTACACGCTCATCGCGTTCCTCGAGCGCAAGTGGGGCGTCCACTTCCCGATCGGCGGCACGGGCGCGCTGGTCAACGGCCTCGTGCGGCTCATCGAGGGCCTCGGCGGCACCGTGCGCTGCAGCGCGCCGGTCGAGCAGATCCTGGTCGAGGGGCGGCGCGCCGTCGGCGTGCGCCTCGAGGGCGGCGAGGTGATCCCCGCGGACGTCGTCGTCTCGAACGCCGACTCCGCCTGGACCTACCGCCACCTGCTCGATCCGTCGGTGCGCAAGAAGTGGACGGACGCGCGCGTCGAGAAGATGCGCTACTCGATGGGGCTCTTCGTCTGGTACTTCGGCACGCGCCGGCAGTACCCCGACGTCGCGCACCACACCATCCTGCTCGGGCCGCGCTATCGCGGCCTGCTCGACGACATCTTCGACAAGAAGGTGCTCGCGGAGGACTTCAGCCTCTACCTGCACCGGCCGACGGCGACCGATCCCGCGCTCGCGCCGGCGGGCTGCGACGCGTTCTACGTGCTCTCGCCCGTGCCTCACCTCGAGGCGGACGTCGACTGGAAGACCTACGCCGAGGCGTATCGCCGGAAGATCGCCCAGAAGCTCGAGGAGACGGTCCTCCCCGGACTGTCGTCCTCGCTGGTGGTCTCGGAGATGCTCACGCCGCAGGGCTTCCACGACGATCTCTGCTCGTTCCGCGGCGCGGCCTTCGGCATGGAGCCGGTGCTCACGCAGAGCGCGTACTTCCGCCCGCACAACAAGAGCGAGGACGTCGACAACCTGTTCCTCGTCGGTGCCGGCACCCATCCGGGGGCGGGCGTGCCCGGCGTGCTGTCTTCGGCGCGCGTGCTCGACACCATCGTCCCCGCGCCGCGCACCGCGCTGGCGAGCGCGGCGGAGTGAGCCCGATGGAAGCGGTACGACCGGACGACGGCCTCGAAGAGGTCCTGCGCGCGGGATCGAAGACGTTCCACCTCGCGTCGCGCCTCCTGCCCAGGCGCGTGCGCAAGCCGACGCTCGTGCTCTACGCGTTCTGTCGCGGCGCGGACGACGGCGTGGACGACGCGAGCGATCGCGCGGCGGCGCGCGCGGCGGTCGACGAGCTCCGCGCGCGCATCGATCGCGTGTACGCCGATCGCGGGCTCGACGCGCCGCTCGAGCGCGCGTTCTCCGCCGTGGTCCAGCGGTTCGGCATCCCGCGGAGCGCGCCCGAGCTCCTGGCCGAGGGCATGGAGTGGGACGTCGACGCGCGCCGCTACGACACGCTCGACGACCTCGTCGCGTACGCCGAGCGCGTCGCTGGGACGGTCGGCGTGATGATGACGCACGTGATGGAGCGTCCGGCGGAGGACGTGCTCGCACGCGCGCGCGACCTCGGCGTGGCGATGCAGCTCACGAACGTGGCGCGCGACGTCGGCGAGGACGCCGCGATGGGACGCATCTACCTGCCGACGTCGTGGGCGCGCGTGTACGGGCTCGATCCCGACGCGTTCATCGCCGCTCCGAAGCCGGAGGAGGCGGTGCGCGCGATGACGCTCCGGCTCCTCGACGAGGCCGACGCGGTCTACGCGCGCGCCGACGAGGGGATCGCCGCGCTGCCACGCGACTGCCAGCGCGCGATCCGCGCCGCGCGGCTCGTCTATTCCGACATCGGGAACGTGGTCCGCAAGCGCGCCGGCGACTCGGTCACGCGCCGCGCCGTCGTCCCGGTGTGGCGCAAGCTGTGGCTCGTGCTGCGGGCGGTGGCGTCGTGAGCGCGCTGCGCGAGCGGCTCGGCGCCGAGGCGCACGAGCGCCTGGACCATCTCGACCGCGTGCGCGGCGACCGCCGCGCCGTCGATCGCGCGCTCGCGCCGCCCGATCGCGACGCGAGCGTCGACGTCGACGTCGTGTTCGCGGGCGGCGGGCTGTCCCTCCTCGTCGCCGCGGAGGTCGCGCGCCTCGGCATGCGCGTGGCGGTGATCGAGCGCGCGCGCGCGGGCGCTCCGCATCGCGAGTGGAACGCGAGCGCCGACGAGCTCGCGCCGCTGATCGACGCCGGCATCTTCGCGCCGGGCGAGCTCGAGCGTGCCGTCGTCGCGCGCTACCGCGAGGGCATCTGCTCGTTTTACGGCGGGACGCCTCGCGTCGTCCGCGGCGTCCTCGATCACGCGATCGACGCGAAGAGCGTGCTCGACGCGGCCCGGCGCGCATGCGAGGCGCGGGGCGTCCGCATGATCGATGGCGCGTCGGTCGACGCGCTCGGCGCGGGCCCCTCGGCGGTGCGCGTCGGCTTCGGCGCGCAGGAGATCGTCGCGCGCGTGATGGTCGACGCGCGCGGCGCCTCGAGCCCGTACGCGACCGCGGACCTCGTCTGTCCGACGGTGGGCGGCGTCATGTGCGGCCTCGAGGGCGTCGACCGCGAGGTCGGCGACATCCTCGTCACCACCGAGGACGCCGATCCCGACGGACGGCAGCACGTCTGGGAGGGCTTCCCCGGACGGCCGGGCGAGGTCACCGTCTACCTCTTCACCTACGCGCGTGCCGCGTCGGTCGGGCAGGGGAGCCTGGCGTCGCTCTACGAACGCTTCTTCGCGACGCTCGGCACGTACAAGCCGGGGCACGCGGTGCTCGTGCGGCCGACGTTCGGGTACATCCCGGGGTGGTCGCGGCTGTCGGCGGCGCCGCGATCGCCGTCGCCGCGCGTGGTGCTCGTCGGGGACGCGGCGGCGCGGCACTCGCCGCTCACGTTCTGCGGCTTCGGCTCGATGCTCCGGACCTTCCGCCCCGTCGCCGCGCAGGTCGCGCGTGCGGTCGCCGAGGGGGCCGCGCCGCGCGACGCGCTCGACGAGGAGCCGATCCATGCGTGGACCGGCGCGCTCGCGCGCGTGATGGCGAGCGGCGCGCTCGGAGGCAGCGCGATGAACGCCCTGCTCGACGACGCGTTCGGCACCCTCGAGGCGATGGGCAACGACGCCTTCGCCGCGCTGCTCAAGGACCGGATGGACGCCCGCGCGTTCACCACGTTCCTCCGCCGCACGGCGTCGCGCCATCCGGCGGTCTATCGCGAGGCCTTCGAGGCGCTCGGGCCGGTCGCGAGCGTCCGGTGGGCCGCGCGCCTCGCCGCGGGAGCGGTGGCGTCGTGATCACGCCGGCTGCTCGCCAGCTCGGACGGTCCGGCGAAGAGGCCGTACGGCGGACCTCCCGTGCGGTGATGGACGCGATGGGCGCCGCGCACGCGACGGAAGAAGCGGAAGCGCGCGAGGTCCTCTACCGGGAGGCGGCCGTGCACCAGGCCGTCGTGCACCACGACGTACGCGACGCCGAAGAGCGTCATGCCGATGCCGAGCCCCCGCAGCGCCGCGCCGGCAAATCCATGCATGATGCATCCGGCGATGACGAGCGCGGCCGCGATGGGGGCGTGCGTCACGCTGAGGAGGTCGTTCGCCTCGAAGCGACCCTCGCGCGCGCGATGATGGCTCTCGTGGACGCGGTAGAGCACGCCGTGCCAGACGCGGCCGTGGAGGAGGCGCGACCAGAGCTCCATGAGCGGCACCACGAGGGCGGCGACCGCGGCGGTGATCATCCACTCGATCACGAGGGCCTCCCGTCGTGATCCCCGCGCGCCGCTCCCGCTTCTTCGCGCGCTGGTTCGCGCGCCACGCCGGACGACGGATCGAGGCGACGTTCTCGCGCGTTCACGTCCGCGGTCTCGAGACTGCGCGCCGCGCCGCGGCCGAAGGCCCGCTCCTCGTCGTCGCGAACCACACCGCGTGGTGGGACCCGCTCGTCGCGCTGTGGCTCGCCGAGATCGCGATCGGCGTCGAGGCGTACGCGATGATGGACGCCCGAAACCTCGCGCGCCTGCCGTTCTTCGCGCTCGTCGGCGCGTTCGGCGTGGACCTCGACGACGCGCGCGACGGCGCCCGCGCCGTCCGGCATGCGGCCTCGCTCCTCGATCGTGCGGGGCGTGCGGTGTGGATCTTCCCCGAGGGCCGCGAGCGATCGCCGTTCCTCCCGCTCGAGCTGAAGGCCGGTGCCGCCCACGTCGCGCGGCATGCGCCCGGCGCGCGCGTGCTGCCGATCGGCGTGCGCTACGTGTTCGCGGGAGAGGAGGCCCCCGAGCTGTGGATCGCCCTCGGTGAGCCGTTCGCCGTCTCGCGCGACGCACGCGCCGGCGTCGTCGCGCAGCGCGAGGCCATCGCCGCCGAGCTCGCGCGCATCGACACCGGGGCCGGCTTCGATCTCGTCCACGTGCGGCGCCCGTCGCTCTTCGCGCGCATCGCGGAGCGCGTGCTCGCGCTCGTCACTCGACCGCTCCTCCACCAGGCGTCCGCCGGGCGCGATGCGGAGCGCGCGGCCGCGCCAGTGGAACGATCGGCGGACGACCGCGTCGGCGAAGCCCGCTAGCAGGGCGACGTCGGCGCGGGCCGCGTCGCGGAGGCCGTGGCCGCCTCGCAACGCGACGGCGAGGCGCGACGCGATCACCAGCGCGGCGGCGCCGGCGACGAGACCGTCGCGCACGACGACGCCCGCGACGAGCGCGAGGAGCGCGCAGGGCAGCGGCGCGAACAGCAGCGGATACGAGAGGAGGAGCCACGGGCGCTCGCTGCGGACGACGCGCGCCCAGCGGCCGAGCCGCGCGGTGACGTCGGCGACCGAGCGGCCGGAGCCCATCGCCGGCGCGAACACCGGCGCGACGGCGACGCGCGAGCCCGCGCGACGGAGCGCCCGCGCGAGCGCGACGTCCTCGCCGAGCCGCTCGCGCAGCGCGCCGAAGCCGCCGGCCTCCTCGAGCGCGCCCGCACGCACGGCGAAGAGCTTGCCGACCACGCCGCCGAGGTCGATGCCGGCGAGCAGCGGGAACGCGTGCAGCGATCCGCCGAGCACGGCGTGCGCGAGGGCATCGCCGTCGGTCTCGATCGCGCCCGCCTCGATCGGCGGCGCCCACGCGGCGCCGGTGCGCGGATCGCGGAGCGGCGCGACGAGCGCGGCGAGATCGACGCGCGCGAGATCGAGGTCCGAGTCCGCGACGATGATCGGCGCCTCGGGCGGAGGCGCGATGCGGGCGAGCGCGCGCGCGAGCTGGTCGGCCTTGTGGTTCGGCCCGGCGGCGAACGTGTGCACGACGGTGGCCTCGAGGTGCTGCGCGCGGAGCGCCCGGGCCGCGCGATGCACGCTGGTGGCCGCCGGATCGAGCGAGGAGCCGACCGCGAGCACGACGCGCGCGGCTCCGCCGGCCTGCGCGAGCCGCTCCTCGAGGCCAGGCTCCCATCCGGCGCAGGGACGAACGACGATCGCACGCGCGAGCCGCTCCGGGCTCCGCTCGCGCGGGCGCACGAGCGCGGCGCGCGCGATCGCGGTGAACGACGCACCGGCGACGAGCAGCGCCCAGAGCACGATCGCGAGGGTCATGCCGCCTCGACGCGCATCCGGAAGGGGAGGAGGAAGCGGACCCAGCGCGACGCGAAGCGCTCGAGCGAGACCGTCTCGTGCACGCCGCACGCGCGCCGTCCGCCGACCGAGGTCTCGACCACCGAGCGCGCATAGAACGGACCGTCCTCGAGCGTCCGCACGATCCGGCAGGGCGCGCCTGCCTCCACCCGCGCGGCGCGGGGCAGGCCGAACCGGGTGCGGCCGAGATCGACGTGGGTGCCGCCGGTGACCCCGTGGGAGAGCGCGCGGCCGCCGGCGAGCGCGACGTCGTACGCGATCGCGACCTCGTCGCCCGTCGACACGCGCGACCAGCTCCACCGCGTGAACGCGGACTCGAGGGGCGCGTCGCCCGCGTTCTCGTCGAAGTAGCCGTTGCCGGTGAACGAGAGCGCGGGCTCCACCAGATCGACCTCCACGCGGGCGAGCGGGATCCGCGGCGACCAGACGTGGGCGCCCTCGCCGTCGAGCGCGACGGTGGTCGCGAGCTCGAGCCGCGGCCGCAGGGTGATCCGCCCGCGGAGGGGCGTCCCCCAGGGCGCCGAGCGCTCGTCGATGTCGACGACGATCGAGCCGTCCGCCCGGCGACGCATGGCGCTCGCGCCGATCGCGACGTGATCCCGCGTGCGCGCGACCGAGGAGCCCGGGCGCTCGGTGAGCGACCAGCGCGAGAGGCCAGGCCCGTCGACGGCGACGTTCATCGCGCAGTGATCGAGCGCGTTCGCGATGCCGCTCTCGCGGGCGCGCGCGTAGCGCGGGGAGAACGGGTTGCCGAGGAGCGCGATGACGACGACCGACGAGCGATGGTCGTCGCTCACCGCGTCCAGATAGAACCAGCGGTAACCCAGGCGCGCGACGGGCGCGTCGAAGCGAGGTCCGCGCTCACCGCCTTCGCCGCGATGCGGCCGCTGAGCGCCGCCATCGGAACGCCGGGGCCCGGGTGCGCGCTCCCGCCCGCGAGGTAGAGGCCCGGGAGCTTCGTCCGCGACCCCGGACGCGAGAGCGGCGCGAAGGGGCCGTGACAGGCTTCCCCGTAGATCGCCCCTCCCGTGCCCGGCGCCAGCTGCTCGAACGTCGCCGGTGTCGCGACCGTCATCGCCCGCGGCGTCAAGTGCAGGCCAGCCCGGTGCAAGCGCTCCAGCATCGTTCGTTCGCATCGTTGGATCTCCTCGTGTTCGAGCGGCGCGCCGTCCGCGACGGCGGGCGCGTTGACGATGACGAACAGGCGTTCGCCGTCGCGGTTCGGTGGACCTCCGGACGCCGAAGCGTCGCGGTCCTGGGCACAGACGTAGACCGTGGGGTCCGCGGGCAGGCGCCGCGCGCCGAACAGGGCGTCGTGCTCGGCGGCGTAGTCGTCGGGGAAGAAGACCGAGTGGCGCACGAGCGGGAAGCCGCCGACCTGCGCGTCGATCGCCCAGGTCAGCGCGGAGAGCGAGCGGCGGTCCTCGCTCGGCCGCGGGACCGCGCCCGCCGCGGCGCGCCCGAGCACGCCGCGTGCGATCGTCGCCGCGTCGACGTTCGCCACGACCGCCCGCGCCTCGATGAAGTCGCGCTCGCCCGCCTCGTCCACCACGACGCCGCTCGCGCGGCCGCCTTCGACGACGACCTCGCGGGCGGCGCATCCGTAGCGGAAGCGCACGCCGAGATCGCTCGCGAGATCGGCGAGCGCGCGCGCGAGCGCCGAGATCCCACCCTCGACGAGGCCCACGCCCTCGCGCTCGACGTGCGCGACGAGGTTCAGCGTGGCGGGTGTCTCGAAGGGCGACGAGCCGACGTAGGTCGCGTAGCGCGCGAACAGCATCAGCAGGCGCGGGTCGCGGAAGAACGAGCGGAGCGCGCGCCACATCGAGCGGTGCGCATCGATCTTCGTGAGCGCGCCGAGGCCGACGCCGCTCGTGGCGAGCGACGCGATGGAGGGCCGCTCCGAGCGCAGGAACGGCTCGCGGACGATGTCGGCGATCGCCTCGCAGTGCGCGGCGAAGCGCACGTAGGCGTCGGCCTCCCGCGCGCCGGCGACGGCGGCGATCGCCTCCGCCGACCGGGCGACGTCGACGAACAGATCGAGCGTCGAGCCGTCGGCGAACGCGTGGCGCGCCACGACCTCCGCCGGCTCGATGCGCACCGCGCGGTCGAGGACGCGGCCGGCGGCGGCGAACAGCTCGTCGAACACCCAGCGCATGGTGAGCACCGTCGGCCCGACGTCGATCGGGCGGCCGCCGACCACCACCGAGCGGGCCTTCCCGCCGGGGGCGAGCGCCCGTTCGACGACGACCACCTCTTCGCCGGCGCTCCGGAGCGACAGCGCCGCCGCGAGCCCGCCGAACCCAGCACCGACCACGACCACGGGCGCACGCATGTCCTTCGAGTTAACGCCCGCGAAAGGTTTTGTCCAGGGTGTGCATTGACTTTGTACAATCTGTGCGCAAGGCTCTGTCCATGGTCGCGAAGTCGTTCCCGAGCCCCACCACGTCCGAGCTGATCGAGCACGCGCTCCGCGCGGCGCTGGACGACGGTGGCGCGGCGCCGGCGCGGCTCCGGGAGGCGCTCGCCCATGCGGTGTTCCCCGGGGGCGCGCGCGTCCGTCCGCGCCTCGCGATGGCCATCGCCGAGGCCTGGGGCGGCGCGCGCGAGGTCGCCGCCGAGCTCGCCGCGTCCGTCGAGCTCTTGCACTGCGCGTCGCTCGTGCACGACGATCTGCCGTGCTTCGACGACGCGGATACGCGCCGCGGGCGGCCGTCGGTGCACAAGCTCTACGGCGAGCCGATGGCCGTGCTCGTGGGCGACGCGCTCATCGTCGCCGCGTTCACCACGCTCGCGCGCGCGTCGTCACCGGCCGCACGCGACGCGCTGGTCCTGCTCGGCGATGCCGCGGGCGCGGTCCGTGGTCTCGTCGCCGGGCAGGCGTGGGAGCTCGAGCCGGGCGGGCCTCCGGACGTCGCGACCTATCATCGCGCGAAGACCGCGTCGCTGTTCGAGGCGGCGGCTGCGCTCGGCGCGCTCGCGGCGGGGCAGCCCGCGCGCCGCTTCGTCCCGCTCGGCACCGCGATCGGCCTCGCTTATCAGATCGCCGACGACCTGGCGGACGCGCACGCGACGGAGGCGCGGCTCGGCAAGCCCGTCGGTCGCGACGCCGCGCTCGGCCGGCCGACGGCGCTCGCCTCGGGGCCCGAGATCGCGCTGGCGCGCTTCCACCGCGCCGTGGCGCAGGCCGAGGCCGCGGTCCCGGCCGGCCCGGGCGCGCAGGCGCTGAGAGCGTTCGTCGCGCGGGCCTTCTCCGCGCTATCCGAGCGGATATCATCGGCCTAGACGCCTGGCGGTGGCCCTCCGACGGGGCTATCCTCGCGTGGCCATGGCCAGGTTCCAAACGCTCGTCGACGTCTACCACGACGCAGTCAAGACCTTCCCCGACAACCCCCTCTTCGGGACGAAGCGGAAGGGGCAGTGGGAGTGGCTGACGTACCTCGAGTTCGGCCGGATGACGGACGCGTTCCGCGCCGGCCTCTCGGAGCTCGGCTACCGCCGCGGCGATCGCGTCGCGATCATCTCGAACAACCGCGAGGAGTGGGCGGTCGCCGCCTACGCCTGCTTCGGTCTCGGGGTGGCGTTCGTCCCGATGTACGAGGCGCAGAATCCCAAGGAGTGGGAGTTCATCGTGCGCGACTGCGAGGCCAAGGGCCTCATCGTCGCGAGCGACGCCATCTGCGAGAAGACGAAGGCGCTGCTCGAGGCGGTCCCGTCGCTGAAGCACATCATCAGCATGGACCCGGCCACGAAGACGTCGGACTCGGTGAAGTCGTTCCGCGAGCTCGCGAAGACCGAGGCGAAGGTCCCGACGATCAAGCCCGAGCCGAAGGACGTCGCCTGCTTCATCTACACGAGCGGCACCACCGGCAACCCGAAGGGCGTCATCCTCTCGCACGGCAACATCGCGTCGAACGTGAGCGCGATCCACGAGATCTTCCCGATGTCCTCGATGGACCGGTCGCTCTCCTTCCTCCCGTGGGCGCACTCCTTCGGGCAGACGGTCGAGCTGCACGGCCTGTTCTCGATGGGCGCGTCGCTCGCCATCGCCGAGGCGGTCGACAAGATCCTCGACAACCTCGCGGAGACGAAGCCGACGCTCCTCTTCAGCGTCCCGCGCATCTTCAACAAGCTCTACAGCGCGGTGCAGAAGCAGATCTCGACGAAGCCCGGCTTCATCCAGTCGATGGTGAAGACGTCGCTCGAGACGCGCGGCAAGCAGCGCCGCGGCGAGGAGGTCTCGCTCGGCGAGGGGCTGGTGCTCGCCCTGACCGACAAGGTCGTCTTCTCGAAGGTGCGCGCGCGCTTCGGCGGCAACCTGAAGTACGCGTTCTCCGGCGGCGCGGCGATCTCGAAGGAGGTCGCGGAGTTCATCGACAGCCTCGGCGTCACCGTCTACGAGGGCTACGGCCTCACCGAGACGAGCCCCATCACCACCGCGAACTGGCCGAACAGCCGCAAGATCGGCAGCGTCGGAAAGCCGATCCCGGGCGTGAAGGTCAGCATCACCGGCGACGGCGAGATCGTCGTCCACGGCCCGAACGTCATGGTCGGCTACCACAACCGCAAGGAAGAGAACGACGCGGTCTTCACCTCCGACGGCGGCTTCCGCACCGGCGACATGGGGCGCCTGGACGAGGACGGCTTCGTCTTCATCACCGGCCGCATCAAGGAGCAGTACAAGCTCGAGAACGGCAAGTACGTCGTGCCGACGCCGCTCGAGGAGCAGCTGAAGCTCTCGCCCTACGTCGCGAACGTGATGGTGTACGGCGACAACAAGCCGTTCAACGTCGCGCTGGTGGTGGCGAACGTCGACGCGGTGAAGGCGTGGGCGAAGGACAACGGCGTCAGCGAGTCCGATCCCGAGAAGCTGCTCGAGAACCCGAAGGTCCGCGCGCTCTTCAAGAAGGAGCTCGACACCTACGGCGAGAAGTTCAAGGGCTTCGAGGAGGTCAGGGACTTCGCGCTCGTCAGCGAGGACTTCACGACCGAGAACGACATGCTCACGCCGAGCCTCAAGGTGAAGCGCCGGGCGGTGCTCGCGAAGTGGGGCTCGCTCCTCGACGGCCTCTACACGAAGAAGCGCGAGAAGCCGGCCGAGGCCGCGCCGAAGAAGGCGGAAGCGACCGCCGAGTAGCGCATCGTGTAGAACGGCGGGGATGCCCACGCTCGCGCCGCTCTCCGCGAAGGTCACCGACAAGAAGCTCGCCGCGCCGCCCAGCGTGGCCGTGCGGGCGGTGCTCGCCCTGCGCAAGGCGCTGATCAAGGCGGCCGATGCGGTGGTGCCTCCGCAGCTCGCGGTCTTCGAACGGGTGAGCGCGGGCGCCGGCGGCCACATCCTGTCCGAGCTCGCGCGCCTCGGCGTCCCGGACCTCCTCGCCGATCGCCCGCTGAGCGGCGCGGAGATCGCCGAGCGGACGAAGACGGACCCCGATGCGATGCAGCGGACGATGCGCGCCTCCGTCGCGATGGGCGTGTTCGAGCGGACGGCCGACGGACGGTTCACGAACAACCGGCTGTCGAGCGCGCTCCGCCGGGGCGACATCGAGAGCACGCGCTCGTTCGCCGTCTACTTCGGATCGCGATCGAACGCGCATGCGTGGGCCGACTTCGGAGAGACGCTGCGGACGGGGAAGAGCGCGTTCGAGCGCGTGCACGGCATGACGGTGTGGGAATGGTTCGACCGGCACCCGGAGGAGCGCGAGACGTTCGCCCACGCGATGATGAGCCTCACGCTGGTGGAGGCGCCCGGCATCGCGGCGACGTACCCGTTCGACGAGCTCGGCAAGGTCTGCGACGTCGGCGGCGGACGCGGGAGCCTGCTCAGCGAGATCCTCCTGCACCATCCGCGGCTCCGCGGCATGCTCTGCGACGCGCCCGGCGTGCTCGAGTCGGCGAAGTCGCTGCTCGCGCAGCGCGGCGTCGCCGATCGCGTCGAGCTCGCGGCCGGCAGCTTCTTCGAGGCGGTCCCGAAGGGCGCGGACGCCTACCTCCTCAAGAACATCCTCCACGACTGGGACGATCCGCGCGCGATCACCGTCCTGAAGAACTGCCGCGCCGCGATGGACCGGGGGCAGAAGGTGATCGTGATCGAGGCGCTCGTCGAGCCCGACTCCGAGGACCTCGGCGCGCTCTCGGACATCCAGATGATGGTGGTCTGCGGCGAAGGGCGGGAGCGGAGCCGCAGCGACTTCGACCGCCTGCTCCGCGCGAGCGGCTTCCGCGTCGGGCGCGTCTTCGAGACGCCGACGACGATCGGCATCGTCGAGGGCATCGCGGTCTGAATATGCCTTGACAGGCATATGCCTCTGTGGGCATATGAGTGTCATGCTGTCGACGTTCGAGATCGTCGCCGAGCCGAACCGCCGGCGGATCCTCGATCTCCTGAGGACGGAGAGCCGCGCAGTCGGCGATCTCGCCGCGGAGCTGCACCTCGCGCAGCCTGCGGTCTCGAAGCACCTGCGCGTGCTGCGCGACGCCGGCCTGGTGACGGCGAAGGTCGATGCGCAGCGGCGCCTCTACGAGCTCTCGCCGGAGCCGCTGCGGGAGCTCGACGCCTGGGTCGCACCGTACCGGCGCTTCTGGTCGAAACACCTCGATGCGCTCGAGCGTCATCTCGACGCGATGCCCGACGAGCCCGCGCCCAAGAAGAAGAGGAGGTCGCGATGAAGGAGAAGAAGACGAAGAGGGAGAAGGACGACGCGAACGTGCTCCGCTTCGAGCGTCGCCTCGGTCATCCTCCGGAGAAGGTCTGGCGCGCACTGACCGACGCGTCCGAGGTCGCCGCGTGGTTCCCCACCGCGACCGAGCGCGAGACGACGATCACCGAGTACGATCCCCCGCGCGTCCTCGCGTACACGTGGGGCGATCAGGAGCTCCGCTGGGAGCTCCGTCCGGGCGAGGGCGGGGGCAGCGTGCTCGTCTTCACCACGACGAGGGCGTCGGCCACGCTCGCGAGGGCCGCATGAGCGGCGAGCACGCGCGCGGCGTCGTGCTCCCCACGGTGGTCGAGACGACGCACAAGGGCGAGCGAGCCTGGAGCATCTTCGACCGCCTCCTCCGCGACCGCATCGTGTTCCTCGGCGAGGAGATCAACGACGTCGTCGCGAACATCGTGATCGCGCAGCTCCTCTTCCTCGAGAGCGAAGATCCGGACAAGGAGATCACGCTCTACATCAACTCGCCCGGCGGCGTCGTCTACAGCGGGCTCGCCATCCTCGACACGATGCACTACCTCCGCGCGCCCGTCGCGACGATGTGCGTCGGCATGGCGGCGTCGATGGCCGCGGTGCTGCTCGCCGCGGGACAGCGCGGCCGGCGGGTGGCGCTGCCCCATGCGCGGATCCTCATCCACCAGCCGCACGGCGGCGCGAAGGGCCAGACGTCGGACATCGAGATCCAGGCGCGCGAGTTCCGGCACCTCAAGGACACGCTCGCGCGCCTGCTCGCCGATGCGTCGGGCAAGTCACGCGAGACGATCGCGAACGACTTCGATCGCGACAACTACCTGAGCGCCGAGGCGGCGAAGGAGTACGGCCTCATCGACGAGGTCCTCGTGCCTCGTCCGAAGGCCGCCTGACCGGACGTCACGGGAGCGCGTCGGAGCCGGCCCCGCACACGAGCGCGCAAGGCGCCTTCGCCGCGCCGAGGTCGGCCTTCCCGCCGAGCACCGCGGCGACCGCGGCCGCTCCCGAGAGCTCGGCGCCGATCCCGATCTCCTCGAGGAGGAAGCGGGCGGCGCTGCGCATCTCGTCGTCGGTGACGAGGACGATCGCGTCGACGTGCTCGCGGATGATCGCGAGGTTGTAGGCATCGCTCCGCCGCGGAGCGAGGGTGCCCGCGGCCGTCTCGATCTTCGCGAGCTCGACGACCGCGTTGGCGCGGACGCTCTCGTGGAGGGTCGGCGCGCCCACCGGCTCGACGCCGATGATGCGGATGTCGGGCCTCCGCCTCTTCGCGGCCGCGGCGACGCCGGAGGCGAGCCCTCCGCCGCCGATCGCGACGACGAACGCATCGGTCTCGGGCGCGGCCTCGAGCACCTCGAGCGCGATGGTGCCCGCGCCGGCGACGACGTCGGGATCGGCGAACGGGTGGACGTACGTCGTGCCTTCGCGCGCGGCGTGCTCGAGCGCCGCCGCATGGGCGTCGTCCCAGACGTCGCCGGCGCGCATCACCTTCGCGCCCCAGCGCTCGATGCGCGCGGCCTTGGCCGCCGACGTCCGGCCGGGCAGGAACACCGTCGTCGGCGCGTCGATCGCGCGACCCGCGTACGCGACGGCGAGCCCGTGGTTGCCGCCCGATGCGGTGACGATCCCGCGCTTCGCCGTCTCGCGGGGGAGCGAGAGGACCTTGTTCAGCGCGCCGCGCGCCTTGAACGAGCCGCTCACCTGGAGACACTCGAGCTTGAGGAGGAGATCGCGCCGGAGCCGGGCATCGAGGACGGGCGCCTCGGGGATCCCGCGCGCGACGCCGGGGACGCCGGCCTCGACGACGCCGGCGCGGAGGCGGAGCATCTGGGTGCGGAGGACGTGACCGGCGAGGCGCTCGCGGGCGCGTTCGAACGAGGAGAGGTCGGGGAGCACGGCGCGCATCCTAGCGCGCGAATCGCCGCCGGAGCGCGACCACCGCCAGCAGGAGGCCGAGGAACGGCTCGGCCGCCGGCATGCTCGACCGCTCGAGCCGGCAGCCGCATCCGTCACCGCTCTCGCGCTCGTCCGGCGGTCGTCCGCCCGCGTCGCCCTGCGCATCCGGCGCCCCGGCATCGGCCAGGGCCGGCTCCGTCGGTCCGACGCACACGCCGCCGCGGCACGTCGAATCCGTGCAGTCTGCATCCGTCGCGCAGGTGTTCGCCGCGCTCCGGCAGCCGTCGAGCGAGACGCACTGGAGGTCGCCGGCCTCGCTCGTGGGGCGGCACGCGAAGCCCGCGCCGCAGTCGGCGTCGGCGGTGCAGGCGCGCCCGCAGACGCGCCCGGCGGTCGGCCCCTCGCCGATGTCGATGCAGCGCGCGTCGTCGCCCGCGGCCTCGCACGCACCGGGCACGCGCGTGCACGGCGCGCACACGTCGGCGCGCGCGTGCGGCCGCTGGCAGACGCCTGCGACGCACACGAGACCGGCAGGGCAGGGGAGGACGTCGCAGCCCGGCGCGCCGCCGGTCCCGGGGTAGAGCGCGCACAGGGCGTCGCGATCGCTCGGCTCGAGCGAGCGCCAGCGGAGCCCCGACCCGGACGCGTACATCGTGGCGCGCGCATCGCTCGCGTGCTCGAGCCCGAGGGCGTGGCCGATCTCGTGGACGAGCACGCTGCGAAGGTCCTGCGTGCCGGGCGCGCCCTCGAGCGAGAAGCGATGCTCGACGCCGTTCAGGTGGATGTCCGCGTCGTGGATCTTCCCCGTCCCGTCGAGGGTCACGATCGTCTGGGCGATCGCGCCGGGCTCGAGCTCCGCCGGCCAGGAGGTGTCGTGGAAGAAGACCGCGTTCACGCCGTCGTCTCCCGGGGCGATCGCGCGAACGCCGTCGTAGCGCGCGCGGACGGACGAGCACGAGACGCGCGACCACGTGCGCACCGCGACGTCGAGCTCCGCCGCGGCCTCCGCACCCACGTCGCGGCTCTCCGGCAGCGCGAGCACGAAGGCGACCGGCATCGCGCTCTCCGCCCAGACGGCCATCCCGGGATAGTATGACCGCACCCCGATGAACGTCGCCGTCATTCAACTGTCGAGCCAGGACGACGTCGCCGCGAACCTCGCGCGCGCCCGCGCCCTCGTCGCCGACGCCGCCCGCGCCGGCGCCGAGCTCGTCGCGCTCCCCGAGAACTTCGCGTTCATGGGCGAGGAGGACAGGAAGCGGAGCGTCGCCGAGCCGGTCGACCCTCCCGCGCGCGGACCGATCACGGAGGCGATCACGACGGCGGCGAAGGAGGCCGGCGTCTGGATCGTCGCCGGCGGCATGCCCGAGACGAGCGACGACGGAGCGCGCCCGTTCAACACTTCGCTCCTCGTCGCGCCGGACGGACGGATCGTCGCCCGCTACCGCAAGGTGCACCTGTTCGACGTGGACCTGCCCGACGGCACGCGCCTGCTCGAGAGCAGCGCGACGAAGGCCGGCGGCGAGCCCGTCGTCGCCGAGGTCGGCAAGAGCGCGACGAAGCTCGGCATGACGATCTGCTACGACCTCCGCTTCCCCGAGCTGTACCGTCAGCTCGTCGATCGTGGCGTTCGCATCGTCACCGTGCCCGCCGCGTTCACCCTCACCACCGGCAAGGACCACTGGCACGTGCTCCTCCGCGCGCGCGCGATCGAGAACCAGGTGTTCGTGCTCGCGCCCGCGCAGCACGGCAAGCACCCGCGCGGCCGCCAGACGTACGGCAAGAGCCTGATCGTCGATCCGTGGGGTGACGTGCTCGCGCAGTGCCCGGAGGGCGAGGGCTTCGCGATCGCGCGCCTCGACTTCGCCGCGCAGGACCGCGTGCGCGCCTCGCTCCCGTGCCTGACCCACCGCCGCCTGTAGCGCGCGGGCGAGTGACGACGCGAGGGGGCGCGCAGGTCTTGACCAAGCGCAGCGGGCCTTCGCGCGAAGCGCGTTCGCCGAAGGCGAAGCCCGCGGGCAAGTCGCGAGGCACGGGGGGAGGCTCGTCGCGCCGAAGGCGCGATGAGGGGGCGCAAGCCTCCCTAGAGATGATCGCGCGCGATGTCGGCCCACGTCCCGGTGGGCTCGATCTCGAGGTACTTCTTCCAGTGGATGCGCGCGCGCTGCTTGTCGCCGAGCGCCTCGTGCGCCATCGCCAGGTTGAAGTGTGCGTCGGCAAACTTCGGGTCCGCCTTGATCGCGGCCTCGAAATAGGTGACCGCGCGCGACGCGTAGCCTCGCTCGAGCATCACGTACCCGAGGTTGTAGTGCGCCTCGGGCTGCCGATCGTCGATCTCGAGCGCCTTCCGATACAGCTGCTCGGCGCCCGCCTCGTCTCCGCGCCGGAAGCGGATGTTGCCGAGGTTCGTGTACGCGATGGCCAGGCCGGGATCGAGCTCGGTCGCCTTCTTGTAGAGCGTCTCGGCCTCGTCGAAGCTGTCCGGGTCTTCGTCGAGCGTGCTCGCCTTCATGTAGAGGTCGTAGGCCGAGCGCGTGCGCGTGGCGTCGCCCTCGTGTCGGAGCACGCGGACGACGTCGCTCCGGAGGTTCTCGACGCGGAAGTCGAGGACCATCTGACCGCTCACCGGCTCGAACGAGCCGTCCTCGGCCTGCACGACGACCTTCCGGCCGTCGGACGTGATGCGCAGCTCCTGGAGCGGGCGCGTCACGCGCGGGAGCGCACGACGAAGCGCGCCGATCGCCAGCACCACGTCCTTCAGGCGGATCTGCTTCGCGAGCAGATCGTGCGTCGCGCGGAGGGCGATCAGGTCCTGGAACGTGTACGCGCGGCGGCCGTTGCGCATCGCGCTCGGCGAGACGATCTGCGCCTTGTCGAGGCTGCGCAGCCGCGCCGGCGTCAGGCCGAGGAGCTTCGCCACCTCGCGCAGCGAGAACACGTCCGTGACCGGCTCGTGCGTGCTCGGAGGGGGAGGCAGCGTCTGCGCGCGTGCGCCGTTGGCCGGCACCCGCGGCGGCTCCGCGTGCTGGATGCGACCGCCACCAGGACCGAACGCGACGTGAATGACCTCGCCGCCGCGCCTCTTCTTCCGCTGCGTCTTCTTCGAGCTGGACATGCCTTCGTAGAGAATCGTCATGGGCCGGTCCTCGTGACCTTCCGTCTCTCTATCAAGGGCGCCTGCACGTCGACGTCAATCCTCAAGCCCTTCGGATCGTCACTGAAACGAAGCTCGCACGACACGCGACCGAGCATCCCCGGCGCGCGGCTCTGCGCTTCGCGATGCGCAGCACGGAGCGCATGCACGTGGACGTGCACGTCTTTCTCCGCGACGCCGCGAAGGAACGCACGATCTTCCAACGAGGTTTCCACAGGAAGCTCGAGGATCAGACTCGTGGAGCCGTACCAGACGCGCTCCCCTCCGCGTTCGTCCTTGACTGCGCCCTCGCTCATCGCGTCGGCACTCTCGAACAGATTGCGCCATCGACCTTCGGTCGTGCGCACGAACGTCCCGCGCTCCGTGAGCGCGGGCGCACGAGCCTTCACGAGGCTCGGACCGGGCCTTCGCACCATTCGAACGTGATCGTGACTTGCCGCGATGCGCGCGCGCAAATTCGCGGAGACGATCTTCCGCCGGTCAGGTTCCGGAGCGGCGCTTCGGCGGCGCCATCTCGTCGAGCGGCACGGTGATCGGCTCGACGACGATGCCCTGGGGCGTCGACTCGATCCAGGTCGCGTGCGCGACGAGCGGCCGCTCGCCTGCGACGAAGGACGGGGGCTGCGCGAGCCCGTCGGGCGCTTCGCCGATGCTCCCGACGTTGACGATGTGCACGTCACCCACCATCCGGTGGAACGGCGTGTGGCTCATCCCGCACACGACGACGTCGCCGGGATCGTCGCCGAGCAGCGCGTCGACCTCGTCGTCCGTCATGTCGAACGTGAGCGCCTCGGCCGGATCCATCGGCGACCCGTGCACCAGGAGGAGCTCCCCGCCGTCCTCGAGCGGGATGCGGTGATGCGTGGGCAAGCGCTTGATGCGCTCGCAGATCAGATCGCCGAGCTCCGCCCTGACGGCCTTCATCCGCTCCACCATCGCGCGCTCGCGCTCGCTGCGCGGCGTGATCGCCGAC
The DNA here is from genome assembly GCA_039809525.1 of Labilithrix sp. Lineage (GTDB taxonomy): Bacteria > Myxococcota_A > Polyangia > Polyangiales > Polyangiaceae > Labilithrix. The sequence continues at coordinate 18,627 of JBDHVD010000108.1, forward strand.
GGATCGAGCGTGACGAGCGCCTTGTCGGAGACGCCCTGGACCATGATCGCGCCGGCCGCGGTCAACCTCCGCCAGGTCTCCAGCGGCTCGGGGCCAGGGAAGACGATGTCACCGGCGACGAGCAGCTTGTGGAACGAGCGCTTCTCGGCCGTCGCGAGCACGGCGCGAAGCGCATCGAGGTTGCCGTGGATGTCCGAGACGCAGAGGAGCAGCATCGTGAATGCCGGCGCATCCTAGCACCGGCCCGCGCGATCGCGAGCCCGAGGATGAGGCCGGATCACCGCAACGCGAGCGTCGGGGAGGGGGTGATCCGAGTACGCCTCGGCTCTTCCGCGGCCCCCGACGCTCCCCTAGCGTGCACGCGATCCGATGAAGTCCGTCGCGTCCCTCCTCCTCCTCTTCTTCGCCGGGCTCGCGCCGACCGCGTGCGGGATCGACTCCGTCGGGCGGCTCGCCGTCGACGGCCGGCCGAACGAACCCGAGGAGGCTCCGCCGTCGCTGCCGGCCGCGTCGTCCTCGGACGCCGCGGGGTCGTCCGCGCCGCCGGGCGACCGCGACGGAGGCGCCGCCGGCGACGACGCGACCGCGGTTCCCGCCTGCTCCGACCGCGCGCTCGCGTTCGACGGCGTCGACGACTTCGCGAGCATCCCGGCGGACGCATCGCTCGATCTCCCGGGCGACTTCACGGTCGAGGCGTGGGTGAAGCCCGGCCCGCGCGCGGCGACCGGCGAGGAGATGCACGTCGTCTCGCACCACGATCAGACCGCGAGCCGCGGCTGGTCGCTGCTCCTCCGCAACCGCCGCTTCGAGCTCGTCCTGTGGGGGAGCGACACGCTCGGACCGATGGCGTACAGCGCGGGCAACGCCGGCCCCGAGTACGTGGTGGCGGGCACCTGGATGCACGTGGTCGGAACGGTCTCGGGCGACATGATGCGCATCTACGCGGGCGGCGCGCTCCGCGACACGCAGCTGCTCGGATCCGACTTCGTTCGCCAGGCCGATCCCCAGGCGACGACCATCGGACGTCCCGCGTTCACGTCGGCGCAGTTCTTCGAGGGCCTCGTCGACGACGTCCGCCTCTCGAAGGGCGCGCGGGCCACCGGCGACACGTCGCCCATCCCCATCGCGCCGCTCGCCTCCGACGCGGCGACGATCGCGCTCTACCGCTTCGACGAGGCGGGCGGCCCGTCGATCGACGACACGGCGGCGGGCGGCGTGCACGGCGGCACGATCGGCAACGGTGCGCGCGCCCCGTCGCGCGTCGTCGTCCCGTGCGCGTCGATGCGGTGAGCGAGCCGCGCGCCGCGGCTCAGACGGCCGCGCGGAGATCGCGGACGAGCGCGCTGACCGCGGCGACGCGCGCGCCGGGATCCTCGCCCTCCTCGATCCGCCGAACGATGGCCGATCCGACCACCACGCCGTCCGCCTTCGCGGCGGCGATGCGCGCCCGCTCCGCCGAGTCGATGCCGAAGCCGACGACCGTCGGCCGCCCGGTCGCCGCGTGCACCGACGCGGCGCGAGCGCCCGCCTCGCCGAGCACGTCGTGCGCGCCGGCGCCTCCGGTCACGCCGGTCATCGAGACGTAGTAGACGAACGGCACCGGATAGGTCTTCGCGACCTCGGCGATCTTCGCCACGCGGGCGTCGCTCGACGTGGGCGCGACGAGAGGGACGACGCCGACGCCGCGCGCCGCCGCCGCGCGCCGGAGGGGCGCCGACTCGTCGATCGGCAGATCGACGACGAGCAGCGCGTCGATGCCCGCGGCCGCGCCGGCGGCGATCGCCGCGGCCTCGGCGCGCACGAAGAGCGGGTTGTAGTAGCCGAACAGCACGATCGCGACGTCGGGCGCACGCTCGCGCACCGCGCGCGCCACGCGAAGCGTCTCGTCGAGGCCGCCGCCGCGCGCGAGCGCACGCTGGCTCGCGCGCGCGATCGCCGGACCGTCGGCGGCCGGATCGCTGAACGGACAGCCGAGCTCGAGCACGTCGGCGCCGCCCTGCGCGGCCGCGACCGCGAGCTCGATCGACTGCGCCTCGTCGGGATCGCCGACGCAGAGGTACGTGACGAGCGCCTTCTTTCCTTCCGCCGCGCGCCGCGCGAACGCGTCTTCGATGCGACCCATCAGGAGGTCCCCTCGGGCAAGAGACGCGTCAGGTACGTCTCGAGGTCCTTGTCTCCGCGCCCGGAGAGGCAGAGCACGATCGACGCGGGCCGCGCGATCTGCCGCGCCACCTCGGCCGCGATCATGCCGAGCTTCGCGAACGGATGCGCCGTCTCGAGCGCCGGGAGAATCCCCTCGGTGCGCGTCACGAGCGCGGCCGCCGCGAGCGCCTCCTCGTCCGTCGCATGTAGGTACTTCGCGCGACCCGACTCCTTGAGCCACGCGTGCTCCGGGCCGACGCCCGGGTAGTCGAGCCCCGCGCTGATCGAGTGCGCCTCCTGGATCTGCCCGCCGTCGTCGCAGAGCACGAAGCTCTTCGACCCGTGGAGCACGCCCACGC
>JBDHVD010000109.1:0-21108 GCA_039809525.1 Labilithrix sp.
CGAGCTGGGTGCAGCAGCCGCTGGTGAACGAGGAGGATCCGGTCGCTTCGCCCGGCACCTCGGGCGGCGCGCCTGCGCGCGTGCAGGCCAAGACGATCGGCGCGAACGCGCCCGTTCGCTCGGCGCCGAGCGGCGGCCGCGTGCTCGGGACGTTCCGCAACACGTACTACGACTTCCCGCGCGAGGCCGATCACACGGGCGAGCTCGTCGACGTGATGAACGCGTCGTGCCAGTCGATCGCGAAGGTCCCGCGCGGCTTCCACGACGCGGTGTGCGTGCAGGGCTCCGGCTCGCTCGCGCGCGGCGGCACGATCAGCTTCGCGAAGCGCGACTGCGGGTGCGCGCAGGTCTGCCCGCGCACGCAGCAGCGGATCTGCTTCGATGCGCTCGATCCGAAGGAGTACCCCTGGGGCCGCGGCGCGGCGGGCAAGCCGATCGCGCCGCTCCGCACCGTCGCCGCGGACACGTCCGTCCTCCCGCTGGGGACGGTGATCTACGTCCCCGAGCTCGACGGCGCGGGCGAGCCCGCGAGCGACGGCTGCTTCGTCGTCGAGGACCGCGGGGTGCGCGTGCAGGGCGAGCACATCGACGTCTTCACCGGCCACCCGGGACAGACGGCGGTGCTGAACCGTCAGGTCCCGAGCAACCAGGGCGTCACCGTCATCGTCGACGCGCCGAGGTGCGCTCGTCTCGTCCCGCGCTGAAGAGCGCGCGATCGACGGACAGCGCGCCGCTCCCGCGCACGACGACCCCGAGCGCGAGCGCGATGCCGAGCAGGTGGTACTCGAACCCCTCGCCCGAGCTCGTGCCCCACCAGTTCATGAAGAACCCGCTCGACAGATGCGTCGTCGCGGCGACCGCGAGGATGACGGCGAGCCCGGCGGCGGCGACGCGTCCTCCGAGGCCGACGAGGAGCAGCGGCGGCGCGACGAGCTCGGTGACGATCGCGAGCGCCGCGAGCGGCCCGGGGATGCCGAGCGTCCCGGTCATCCAGCCGTAGGTGCCGGAGAACCCGTAACCGCCGAACCAGCCGAGCGCATGCTGCGCGCCGTGGGGGAACATCACCGCGGCGAGCAGGACGCGCTGGCCCGCGCTCACGCGATCGCCGGTCGTCGCGAGGACCGCCCGGCGATCGATCGCCCGCAGATCCGAGACGACGGCGCTCACCGCGCCACCTCGAGGGCGAGGCCCGCCGACTTCCAGTCGGCCTTTCCGCCCCGGTACACGCGGACGGACGCGTAGCCGAGCGACGCGAGCTTGCTCGCCGCGATGTCCGAGTTCCGGCACGTCTCGCTCGCGCAGTACACGACGATCGGGGCGGACGTGTCCGGCGCCGACGCCCGGGCGACCTCCGCGATGCGTTCGAGCGGCATCGCGACCGCGCCGGGGAGGTGGCCGGACGCCCACTGCGCTTCGGACAGGGCCTCGAACAGCAGGACGCCGGGACGGCGGACGAGAGAGGACAGCTCCTGACGGGTGATGGTTCGGTTCGTTTCCATGCGTCGAAGATGGGCCGCGGCCGACCATTCATCCAACGCGTAATGCAAATGATAGATATCAGCGCTGTGAATATCGCAGCGGTGAACCTGAACCTGTTCGTGGCCTTCGAGGCGCTGCTCGCCGAGCGCAACGTCACCCGCGCGGCGCAGCGCCTGGGCGTGACCCAGTCCGCGGTGAGCAACGCGCTCAAGCAGCTGCGCCTCCTGTTCGACGATCCCCTCTTCGTCCGCCGCTCGGCCGGCGTGGAGCCGACGCCGCGCGCCCTCGCGCTCGCCGGACCGGTGAGCCGCGGGCTCGGGGCGCTGGGCGAGGCGCTCGCCCCCGCGCGCTTCGATCCCGCGTCCGCGTCTCGGACGTTCGTCGTCGCCGCGAGCGACTACGTCGCGCTCGTGCTCCTCCCGCCGCTGCTCGCGCGGCTCGAGGACGATGCTCCCGGCATCCGGCTCGAGATCGTCCCCTGGGGCCTCCACGAGGTGCCGCCGGCGCTCGCCCGCGGCGAGGCGGACCTGATGATCGGCTTCTACGGACGGCTGCCGCCCGCCCACCACGATGCGCGGCTCTTCTCCGAGGAGTTCACGTGCATCGCCCGCCGCAACCACCCGCGCATCCGCGGCAAGGTCTCGGTGAAGGCGTGGGCCTCGGTCCCCCACGTCGTCGTGTCGGAGAGGCCGGGCAGCACGAGCGGCGTCGACCGGGCGCTCGCGGCGCGCGGCTTCTCTCGGAGGATCGGGGTCCGGGTCTCGCACTTCTCCGTCGTCCCGCAGATCGTCGCGCGGACCGACTTCGTGGCCGCCCTCAGCCGCCGCGTCGCCGAGCCCGCGGCGAAGGCGCTGCGCCTCTTCACGTTCCCACCGCCCTTGCCCCTGGGCACGAGCCACGTCCGCCAGGTCTGGCACGATCGTCTCGACGCCGACCCGGGGCATCGCTGGCTCCGATCGGTCGTCGCGGAGGTCGCCGCGCGCGTCTGACCGGCGTTACCATCGCCGTCGCGATGCTGCGTGCTCCGCACCTCCCCGCCGTGCTCGTCGTCGCCGGCGCATCGCTCCTCGCGATCGGCGCGTGCTCCTCGGAGCCCGACGGGGCGGCGCCGTCCGCCCTGCTCGACGCCGCCGCCGAGGACGCGCCGAGCACGACGACGACCGGCGGCGACGGCGCGGTGGAGGACGCCGCGAGACCGCCGGTCGACTCCGGCAGCGACGCGGCGCTCGACGCCGGCGCCGACGCGAGCGCCGATGCCGACGCGGCCCCTCCGCCCGAGCCCCCCGCCGTCCGCTACGTCGGCCGCTTCGACACCACCGACCCGGCCGCGCCGCGGGTCGCGTGGCCGGGCGCGCGGGTGATCGTCCGCTTCTTCGGAACGGCCGCGACCGCGACGCTCGAGGAGACGTCGCAGTACACCGGACCGAGCCGCTACGACGTCATCGTCGACGGTCAGCCGCCGGTGCTCCTCGCGCCCGCGAACGGGGCCGGCACGTACGACCTCGCGACCGGGCTCGCGAACGGCGTGCACACCATCGAGCTGCACCGGCGAACCGAGTCGCTCGTCGGGATCACGAAGCTCGCCGGGTTCGGGTTCCCGAACGGCGGCCAGCTCCTCTCCCCTGCCCCGCGCGCGCAGCGGCGGATCGAGTTCCTCGGCGACTCGTCGAGCAACGGCTACGGCGTCGAGTGCGCGAGCCCCGCGACCTCGTTCTCGGGCGCGACGGAGAACGAGCGCAAGTCGTACCCCTGGCTCGCGGCGAAGGCGCTGTCGGCCGAGCACCACAACCTCTCGTTCGCGGGCAAGGGCGTGCTCCGCAACTACGACGCGACGGACGCCGATACGTTCGGGCTCCTCTACGGGCGGACGATGCCCGAGGAGGCGGGCTCGAGCTGGGACTTCACGCGGTGGGTCCCCGACGTCGTGTGGATCGCGCTCGGCGGCAACGACTGGGACAATCCTCCCGAGGCGCCGCGTCCCGCGCCCGACCTCGCGCAGTTCAAGGCGAAGTACCACGAGCTCGTCGCGCTCGTACGCCAGAAGAACCCCCAGGCGTGGATCGTCTGCTCGGTGGCGACGTCGCTCAACGACGACTACCCGGCGGGCTACGCCGCGTACACGAACGTGAAGACCGTGCTCACCGCGGTGGTGAACGAGCGCAAGGCCCCACCGATCAACGACGCGAAGGTGGAGTACTTCGAGCTCCCCCGCGCGAACGCGATGGCGCCCTACGCCGATCTGAACGGCTGCGAAGGACACGCCACCCCGGCCTGGCACCAGACGATGGCCGATGCCGTCGTCGCGAAGATCAAGGGGATCACCGGCTGGCCATGACCGATCCGACCACGCGCTTCTCCGATCGCGTCGACGACTACGCCCGCGCCCGTCCGTCGTACCCGCGCGAGCTCCTCGCGCTGCTCCGGGCCGAGTGCGGGCTCGGCGAGCGCTCGGTCGTCGCCGATCTCGGCTCGGGCACCGGCATCTTCACGCGGCTGCTCCTCGAGTCGGGTGCGCTCGTGCACGCCGTCGAGCCGAACGACGAGATGCGCGGCGTGGCGGAGCGGGACCTCGGCGCGTCGTCCCGCTTCCGGAGCGTGCGAGGCCGCGCGGAGGCGACGACGCTCCCGCCGGCGAGCATCGACCTCGCCACCGCCGCGCAGGCGTTCCACTGGTTCGATCGCGCGGCGACGAAGCGCGAGCTCGCGCGGATCCTCCGCCCCGGCGGGATCGTCGCGCTCGTGTGGAACGATCGCGACACCCAGTCGACCGCGTTCCTGCGCGAGCTCGAGGCGCTGCTCGTCGCGCACTGCCCGAAGTATCCCGAGCTCCAGGGCAAGGCCGACGCCGTCGCGTCGTTCGACGCGCTGTTCGGACCGGGACGCTGGTCGCGCCGCTCGCTGCCGAGCGATCAGCTCCTCGATCGCGAGGGCCTCGTCGCGCGCGTGATGAGCGCGTCGTACGCGCCGAAGCCGGGCACGCCCGGCGAAGAGGCGATCGCGGCCGATCTGCACGCGCTCTTCGATCGCCACGCCGGCGGCGACGCGACGGTCCGCATCGTCTACGCGACCGTCGTCGTCTGGGGCCGCCTCGCCGCGGCATGACGCCTCGTTGAATCGGTACGGATAGCGCGCGATGCTCTCCGGAGCGGTGAGAGCACGAAGGGCACGGGTGGGCGAGCTCGACGCGGGCGGGCGCTCTTCCCTGCGACGTTCGGGAACCCGAACCGCCACGATCCTCGTCGTCGACGACAGCGAGGACAACCGCGACATCTACGCCACGACCCTCCGTCACGTCGGACACCGGGTCGAGGTGGCCGGCGACGGTCAGGAGGCGCTCGACATCGCGACGCGCGCGCGCCCGGAGATCGTCGTGATGGACCTCGGCATGCCGGGCATGGACGGCTGGGAGGCGATCCGCGTGCTCCGCCAGACGCGCGAGACGCGCGACACGTACGTGATGGTCGTGTCGGGCTTCGCGGACGAGACGAGTCGGCGGCGCGCGATCGACGCCGGCTGCGACGAGTTCCTGGCAAAGCCGTGCCTCCCCCGAACGCTGATCGAGCGCGTCGCGTACGTGATCGCGCGACCGCGGAAATAGGTGCGCGCCGGAACGTCGGTGAAGACGCCCGGCGCGCGGGAGAACCTCTATCGACTACGCGTGGAGAGGGGAGGAGGGGTGGGTCAATTCTCGACGCGCGTCCAACCGAGGTTCTCGAGCTCGTTCGTCGTCCGCGGCGACGGCCGCTCCGGCGCGCGACGCGAGAGCGGCGTCGGCCGGAGCAGCGAATGCGGAAGGAAGGACATGGAAGGCTGCGAGAAGAAGGAGGAGGAAGCCCGGCCTGGCGCGATGCACCGCGTCAATCCGTGGCGCACCATGTGGCACCATGTAAGCCGCATGTCAAGCGGCCCCTCCGTCGATTTCTCGGGACGCTTCTGTTTCCGACCGCTTACGCGTTCACGATGCGCGCGAGACCACCGAGAGCGTGGAGATCGGCGCGCGCGTCCGGGAGAGGTGGGACGCGAGCTCGACGATTTTGCAGCCGAGCCGCGCGAGCTCCTCGACCGCGAGGTCGGCCTGTTCGGGCACCGACGGGTGCTCGGGTTCCGACACCGGAACGAGCCCATCGACGGCGTCGAGCAGCGAGCGCGCGACCGCGATCTGCTCGCGCACCTCGCGGACCTTCAGCTCCGCATCCAGCAGCTCGTCGTCGCCATCCATGAGCGCCTGGATGGATGGAAGATGGTGCTTCGTCATGGCCCTCGCCTCCCGCAGGTGAACGCCCCCGGGGCATCCGACAGGCAAGCGAAGGGCCAGCAGCGTGCTGCCATGATCACGCCCACGTCCGTCGTCAAGGGCGCCGGACGCGTGAGCGGTTTCGTCTCCACGGCCCCGCTCGTGATGCGAAACGTCACGCTCGCTCGCGTTCACCTCCGCGCTCCTGCACGCCGTGACGGAGCGCGGCATCGTGGTGCGTTGCCGCTGCGCGGCGACCCGCGTAGCCTCTTAGGCCTCGCACGATGACGGAGACCTCGAACCCAACGGATGGGGCGAGCCGCCTCGGCCAGGTCGTCTCTGGCCGATACCGCATCCAGGAGCTGCTCGGCGAGGGCGGCATGGGCGCCGTCTATCTCGCTGAGCACACGCTCATGCGGAAGCGCGTGGCGCTCAAGCTGCTCCACCCGGACATGAGCGGCAACGACGAGGTCCTCGCGCGATTCCGGCGCGAGGCCGAGGCTGCGGCGCACATCGAGCATCCGAACGTCGCTGCGGCCACCGACTTCGGCCAGACGGAGGACGGCGCCTTCTTCCTCGTCCTCGAGTACATCGAGGGGACGAGCCTCCGGCACGCGCTCTTCCGGGGCGGCGCGCTCCCCGTCGGCCGCGCGCTCCACGTCACGCGGCAGATCGCCCTCGCCCTCGAGCGCGCGCACGCCGCGGGCATCGTCCATCGCGATCTCAAGCCCGAGAACGTGATGCTCGTGAAGAAGGGCGACGACGCGGACTTCGTGAAGGTGCTCGACTTCGGCATCGCGAAGGTCGAGCCGAACGCGCGCGACGGATCGAACCAGCCGCTCACCCGCCTCGGCACGATCCTCGGGACGCCGGAGTACATGGCGCCGGAGCAGGCGCTCGGTGAGGTGGTGGGCCCCGCCGCGGACCTCTACGCCGTCGGCGTGATCCTCTACGAGATGCTGACCGGCAAGCATCCGTTCGATGCGACGGACAGCATGGCCGTGCTCTCGATGCACATGATCGCGCCGGTGCCCCCGATGTCCGAGCGGGCGCCGGGCATCGCGATCGATCCGTCGGTCGAGGCGCTCGTCCGCAAGCTGCTCGAGAAGGAAGCGAAGAACCGCTACCCGAGCGCGCGCGCGCTCGTGGAGGCCATCGAGTCGACCGCGGCGGGCGCGGGGATCGACATCGGCGCTCCGTCGTCGGCGCCGTTCTCGCGGCCCAGCCTCGTCAACCCGATGTCGCCTCCGCCGCCGCCGAGCAGCGCCCACGACGTCGATGCGTTCGCGAAGACGAGCTTCGGTACGCCCGCGTCGCCCCAGCCGCCGCCAACCGGCGTCGCGATGACGGGCCACGTCGCGCCGAAGACGACGGCGTCGTTCGACTCGCCGCTCGACCGCCTCCAGACGCTCGCGAAGAAGCTCCCGCGCAACGCGGTCGTCGGGATCGCGATCGGCGCACCGGTGCTCGTGCTCTTGCTCGTGGTGACGCTCGTGCTCTCGCTCCGCTCGTCCGACGCGACGGGCGCGACCGACGGCGGCGTCGCGCCTTCGGGCAGCGGCGGCGGGCTCCTCGCCGTGCTCAAGTCGAAGTCGGCGGGCGAGACGAAGATCAAGGCGGCCGCCGCGCAGGGCACGGACGCGCTCGAGGGGCTCGCGAAGGAGTACCCCGAGGACCCGCAGGTCCTCCGGCATCTCGCGCTGGCGTACAATGAGCGGGGCCGCATCGCCGACGCGCTCCGCACCATCCGCGCGATGGTGACGCTCGGTCCCGACGGCGTGCAGGCAGCCGACTCCGAGGTGGTGGGCATCGTGATCGGCGCGAGCGGCGTCGCGGAGACCGCGGATCAGGCGTTCGCGCTCCTCGAAGGACCGCTCGGCGCACGCGGCGTGGACGCGCTGATCGATCTCGCGCAGGTGAAGAGCTCGCGGCAGCTGCAGCTCCGCGCGACGCGCAGCCTGGCGAAGCCGGACGTGCGCGCCAAGGCGTCCCCGGCGGCTGCGGTGCTGCTCGACATGAAGGCGGCGAAGACGTGCACCGCCAAGCGAGACCTGATGGACCGCGCGAAGGACGAGGGCGACGCGCGCATGCTCGGCGTGCTCCGTCCGATGAAGGAGCCGCGCGGATGCGGGTTCATGGGCATGCGCGACTGCTGGTCGTGCCTGCGCAAGGACGCGTCGCTCGACGACGCGATCGCGGCGATCGAGGCCCGAGCAAACAAGTAGCGCGCGGGGCGCACGTGCTACCATCGACGCGTGCGGCGGATGGTGGTGGTCCTCGCATCGGGGGCCGTGGCGTGCGGAGGTCTCCTCGGCATCGGCGCCGAGGAGGAGGACGTGCCTGCGCCCGCGGCGCACGCCGACGCCGCCCGCGAGACGGAGGGCGACACGACGGTGCTCGTCGACGACTCCGACGGCGGTGACGGCGGCTCGGACGGAGCCGCGCGCGACGCCGATGCGGGCTTCGACGCCGGCGCGGGGTGTCAGGGCGATCCCGGCTGCACGCGCTACGCGTTCGTGACGAGCACGACGCACCTCGGCACGCTCCTCGGCCTCTCCGGCGCCGACACCATCTGCAACACGCGCAAGGCGGCCAATCCCCTCCTCGCCAACCGGACGTTCGTGGCGTGGATCAGCACCCAGACGAAGAACGCGAAGGACCGCTTCGCGGCCACGGCGCCGATCCGGCGCGTGGACGGCACGGTCATCGCCTCGAGCCTCGCGGACCTGCTGCAGAACGGCCCGCAGGCGCCGCTGTCGCTCGACGAGAAAGGCAGCGTCGTCATCGACACCGACGAGGTCTTCACCGGGACGCAGAACGACGGCGTGGTGAACAACGACTGCGAGGGCTGGTCGAACGCCGACAGCCCGGCGAAGGTCGGCTCCGCCCTCGCGTCGAAGTCCGGCAATTGGACGGACGACGCCACGCTGAACTGCAGCGAGAAGGCGCGTGTGTACTGCTTCGAATACTGACGCCCGCGCGACGAGCTGCTAAGCGTCGGACGTGCTGCCGTTCGTCTTCCTCGACGAGAGCAAGCTCGGGCCGTTCCACCCGTACGGCATCGCGTGCGCGCTCGGCTTCTTCGCGTGGGACTGGGCGGTCATGCGCCAGGCGGTCCGCCGAGGCTTCGATCGCGCCGACTTCCGCATCTGCACGCTCTGGGTGCTCGTGTCGGGCACCTTCTTCGCGTGGCTGATCGACGCGGTCTTCTACCACCCGCCGGGCCGCAGCGTGGTCAGCACGCTCTTCGCGTTCCAGGGATTCAGCTCCACCGGCGCGATCGTCGGCGCGGTGATCGGCGGCGTGTTCTGGCGTCACCTCTACATCCGCAAGGAGGACGGACGCTGGCGCGCCTCGCGCCGCACGTCAGGCGTCTCCCTCCTCGGCGCGACGGAGGTCGTGGTCGCGACGTGGCCGGTCGCGTGGGCCTTCGGCCGGCTCGGCTGCGCGCTCATCCACGACCATCCGGGCATCACCGTGCCGAAGGGCACGCTCTCGTCGCTCTTCGCCGTGGCCTGGCCGCTCGGCCCCGAGGACGGGACGCACCACGTGCTCGGTCCGCTGCACGTCGTCACGGGCGGAAGTCAGGCGCGGTTCGATCTCGGCCTGCTCGAGTTCTTCCTCCTCGCCGCCATCGCGCTCGGCTTCTCGCGCCTGTGGAACAAGGACGTCAAGCTCGGGACGTTCACCATCCTCGGCGGTCTCGTGTACGGACCGTTCCGCTTCGTCCTCGATTTCCTCCGCGAGCACGACGGGCCCGGCGGCGACCTGCGTCACGCGGGCCTCACGTTCGCGCAGTACTGGAGCCTCGCGGTGATCGCCATCGCGCTCGTGCTGCTGGCGAAGCGCCGCACGAGTGCGGGGGACGAGCCGCAGGTTGAAGAGGCGCTGCGGGCACCGTAGAGTCCGCAGGATGAACCGGCTCGCGGTCCCCTTCGCGTTCGCCGCCGTCACCCTCCTCGCCGCGCGCGACGCGAGCGCCGCACCGCCGTGGGTCGATCGCGCGATCACGCTCGATCGCCACGTCTTCGCCGGCGACGTCGGGCTCGGCGTCGGTCACACGTTCATCCCGCGCGGTCCGCTGCCCGACGACAACATCACCGGCGCGGGCCTCAACCTCGAGGCCGCGTTCGGCGTGACCGAGAAGGTGGAGCTCGGCCTGCGCACCGGCGTGCGCTTCGGCAACGACGGCCGCGCGACGAACGCCGACAGCTACGGCCGCACGCTGTGGACCGAGACGTACGGCACGAACAACCGCGGTGACGTCGCCAACCCCGAGTTCAAGGTCCGCTGGGCCGCGTACCAGGGCGACGTCGTCGAGCTCGGTCTCGACTGGCGTCTCTACCTGCCGATCGAGCCCGGCTCGCGCGTCGGCGGGATGTTCGGCATGCCGCTCGCGTTCCATCTCGGCCGCTCGGTGCGCATCGACACCGGGCCGTACATCCCCACGCTCTTCTACGATCCGACCATCCTCCATCTGACCATCCCCGGATATGTCTGGTTCCAGGTCTCGGACAAGACCTGGCTCGGCCCGATGACGTCGCTCCGCTTCCGCCTCGCGCCCGACGGCGGCGACCGCACCGACTTCCTCCTCGGCTTCGGTCTCGGCGTGCAGGTCGCGAGCGCGGTCGATCTGAAGACGATGATCCTCTTCCCGCGGATCACCGACGACGAGGGCGCGCGGACCTTCGGCGCCGGGTTCGGCGTGCAGTTCCGCATCGAATGAAGCTGATCGCCGGCGACAAGAACCTGTCGTCGTGGTCGCTCCGGCCGTGGCTCGCGATGCGCCAGGCGGGCATCGCGTTCGAGGAGCAGGTCATGCTCTTCGAGCGAGAGGACTTCCGCGACGCGATCGCCTCGGTCTCGCCTTCGCGACGCGTGCCCGTGCTCGTCGACGGCGACCTCGTCGTGTGGGACTCGCTCGCGATCTGCGAGCACCTCGCCGAGCGCTTCCCCGAGGCGCGGCTGTGGCCGCCCGATGCGCGCGACCGCGCCCTCGCGCGCGCGGTCTCGAGCGAGATGCATGCGGGCTTCGCGTCGATGCGCAGCGATCTGTCGATGGACGTCGTCGCGCGCCACCCGCGGCGCACGCTCTCGACCGAGACCGACGCCGACGTTCGCCGCGTGCAGCAGATCTGGTCGCGCGCGAAGGGACCGTTCCTCTTCGGCGCGTTCTCGATCGCCGACGCGATGTTCGCGCCCGTCGTCTTCCGCTTCCGCACGTACGACGTCCCGATCGAAGACGACGCGGCCCGCGCCTGGTACGAGCGCATGCTGGCCCTGCCGGCGATGCAGGAATGGGAGCGCGACGCGGAGGCCGAGGTCGCCGCGCGCCTCGGGCGGCCGCGGCCCCGGACGCCGCCGCCGCGGAGCGCGCAGGACGTCTACGCGGTCGTGTTCAGCTCGCGCCTGCGCGGCGAGCCCGAGGGTTACGACGACACCGCGCGCCGGATGGTCGAGCTCGCCGAAGCGCAGCCGGGCTTCCTCGGCGTCGAGAGCGCGCGCGGCCCGGATGGGTTCGGCATCACCGTCTCCTACTGGGCGTCGCTCGATGCGATCCGGCGCTGGAAGGACCACCCCGAGCACGAGCTCGCCCAGGCCAGGGGCCGCGAAACCTTCTACGCGCGATACGACCTCCGTGTCTGCCGCGTAGAGCGTGCGTATCGTTTCCCCTGAACGAGGTCCGAGATGGGTTACGCCGACAAGATCCGCATGCCGACGAAGGAACAAGCTCTGCCGGGCCGCGCCGAGAAGATCGCGGTCGCGCCGAAGCACGCGGTGCTCGGCACGCGGATGGAGCCCCCGTTCGACCCCGACCTCGCGGTCGCGATGTTCGGCATGGGCTGCTTCTGGGGCGCCGAGAAGAAGTTCTGGCAGACGCCCGGCGTCGTCTCGACGCAGGTGGGCTACGCCGCGGGCTTCACGCCGAACCCGTCGTACCGCGAGGTCTGCAGCGGCATGACCGGGCACAACGAGGTCGTCCGCGTGGTCTTCGATCCGAAGAAGGTCTCGTACGAGGCGCTGCTCAAGGTGTTCTGGGAGAACCACGATCCCACCCAGGGCATGCGCCAGGGCAACGACGTCGGCACGCAGTACCGGTCGGGCATCTACGTCTACGATCCCGTCCAGCGAAGCGCCGCCGAGGCGTCGCGCGACGCCTATCAGCAGATGCTCCGCGACGCCGGCTTCGGCGCGATCACCACCGAGATCGTCCTCGCACCGGAGTTCTACTACGCGGAGGACTATCACCAGCAGTACCTGCACAAGAACCCCGACGGGTACTGCGGGCTCGGCGGCACCGGCGTCGCGTGCCCCGTCGGGCTCGTGCCCGCCTGATCACGGCAGATCGATCGTGCGCGTGGTGCACGTCGCGGCGAACGCCTCGTCGTGCGTGACGAGCACGATGCATCCGGGGTAGGCCTCGAGCGCGCGCTCGAGGCGCTCGATGGTGGGCAGGTCGAGGTGGTTCGTCGGCTCGTCGAGCACGAGCGCCCACGCGTGGCGCCCGAGCCCGAACGCGAGCGCGAGCTTCCGCGCCTCGCCCGGCGAGAGCGACGCGTCCCCCGCGCCGCGTCGGGCGATGCGCTCGGGATCACTACCCAGCGCGCCGAACACGGAGAGGACGCGACCGCGCGTCTCCGGGTCGAGCGCAGCGACGTCGCGCGTGAGCGCGGCCACGTCGTCCTCGAGCAGCTCCTGCGGGAGGTAGAGGACGTGGTCCGTCACGTGCGACGCCGCGAGGAGCGCGCGGATCAACGTCGTCTTCCCCGCCCCGTTCGGTCCGGCGATGCGCACGCGATCGTCGCGCGTGACGGTGATCGACGGCTCGTCGAGGTGGAACAGGATCGGCGTCGCCGCGCGCGCCCAGCTCGCGAACACGTTCGCGCCGACGGTGCGATCGCGTTCGATGCGCGGGACGGCGGCGGCCGCCCGCGCGAGATCGGCGCGCGCGACACCGACCTCGCGGCCGGCGCGTCCCTCGGCCCAGCCCGCCACGACCTTCGCGCCCATGCTCTTGGCGTCGTGGTCGTTCTTGTTCTTCATCCGCGTGCGGGCGCTCCGCGCGCGGTCGGCGGCGGCGTGCTTCGCCCGGGCGTCGGCGAGGCGCCGCTCGATCGCGCGCACCTCGCCCTTCGCGCGGCGGTGCGCGTCGACCTCGGCGTCGCGCTCCATCCGCCAGAGGCGCGAGGCCTCCTCGTAGTTGCCGGGGTACAGCGTGGCGCGCCGATCGTGCACGCGGATGATCGCGTTCGGCAGCGTGTCCAGCAGCTCGCGATCGTGCGAGACGAGGATGCAGATGCCGCGGAACCGCCGCAGCGTCGCGACCAGGCCGGCGAGCGCGGCGCCGTCGAGGTGGTTCGTCGGCTCGTCGAGGAGGAGCACGTCGGGCCGCGTCGCGAGCGCGGCGTCGAGCTGCGCGCGCTTGCGTTCGCCCGGCGAAGCCGCCATCGCGCGGTCGTCCTCCTGCGCGCAGTACGCGACGGTCGCGCCGGACGGCGACATCCGGATCGAGCCGCGCGACGGCGCGAGGTCGCCGGCGAGCACGCGCAAGAGGGTCGTCTTGCCGGCGCCGTTCGCGCCGACGAGGCCGTAGAAGCCGGGGGTGAGACGCAGATCGACGTCTTCGAGCACGGCGAGGCTCGAGGTGAACGACACCTCGACGCCGTGCATTTCGAGCACGGTAGCCATGGAATACCTCCTTGGATTTTCGAGAAACGCGGGGTGCGGATCAGGAAACGGAGGTCGTCGTCATGGTCGCGCCGGAGGACGGCGCAGAGAGCAACCTAGCACGTCATCGCGGGACGGCGAGCGCGTCCAGCATCGTCTCGAGCATGCGGTACGTCATGCCCCAGAGGACGTGCTGGCCCGGATCGAGCCGGATGCACGGAAGCTCGAGCGTCTTGCCCTCCCACGTCCAGTCGAACGTGCCCCGGCCCTCGCCGCGGGCGAGCTTCTGAAACGGCACCCAGAGCGTCTCGGCCACCTCGCGGTTCGGCGTGACCGCGACGTCGCCGCGGAGGGCGAAGACGAACGGCGCGACCACGAGACCGGCGCGCTTCGTGCGGTTGAACGCGGGCAGATCGGGCAGGCGCGCGACGAGATGCGACCGGTCGAGATCGATGCCGACCTCCTCGCGCGTCTCGCGGATGGCGGTGGCGAGGAGCGAGGCGTCGTCCGGATCGCGGCGGCCGCCGGGGAACGCGATGTGGCCCGACCACGGATCGCTCGGATGCTCGGCGCGGCGGATGAAGAAGAGGTCGATCCCCTCGCGCCCGGGATGCTCGCGGAGGATCGCCGCGACCGCGGCGCGCGGGCCGTCCGACGGGAGCCCGGCGCCGTCCTCGCGTCCCAGCCGGGCGAGCTTCTCGACGATGTCGGCAAGCACCATACGGAGGCAAGCATACGCACGCCGCTGCCGGCGTTGCACGGGCGCCTGCGCTCGTGCTAACGACTCTGCAGTGAAAACGAAATTCATTATCTTTGCGAGCGCGACCGTTGCCGCGCTGGTCTTCGCCTGCTCGCGCAAGGGCGCGGAGGACGCGCCGGGGACCTCGGAGGGCCCCGACGCAGGCACGTTCGACAAGCAGCAGCTGCTTCGCGCGTTCGCCGATTGCGCGCTCGGCTCGTACCGCGACTTCTCCGCGGCGGCGACGGAGCTCCAGACCGCCGCGCAGCGCGCGAGCGACGAGGGCACGCCCGAGGCGCGGAACGCGGCGCGCGACGCGTGGAAGAAGGCGGTCGACATCTGGGAGCGCGCCGAGGTGCTCCAGTACGGGCCGGCGGCGATGCTCGGCCCGGGCGCGCTCGACATGCGCGACGGCATCTATGCGTGGCCGCTCGTCGGGCGCTGCCCGATCGAGACGCAGCTGGTCGACAAGACCTACGCCGATCCCCTGTTCCCCGCCGCGCTGTCGTCCACGCGCGGGCTCGGGGCGATGGAGTACCTCCTCTTCTACGAGGGCACCGACAACGCCTGCGCGGCGAACGTGAAGATCAACACCGACGGGACGTGGGCCGCGCTCGGCGCCGACGAGATCGGAAAGCGCAAGCTCGCCTACGCGAAGGCGGCCTCGGCGGACACCGCCCAGCGCGCGCAGGTCCTGCTCGACGCGTGGGATCCGGCGAAGGGCAACTTCGCCGGCACGCTCGCGCTCGCGCCGAACAACACCTTCTCTTCGCAGCAGATGGCGTTCAACGCGGTGAGCGACGCCGCCTACTACGTCGACGACTTCGTGAAGACGATGAAGATCGGCAAGCCCGCCGGGCTCACGCCGGACTGCACCACGCCGCCGTGCCTCGATCTCGTCGAGTCGCCGTGGGCGAAGCGCTCGAAGGACCACCTGAAGAACAACCTCGCCGGGTTCGAGGCGATCGTCCGCGGGTGCGGACCGGGCGGCGAAGGGCTCGGCTTCGACGATCTGCTCGTCGCGGTCGGTGCGCAGGCGACGAGCGACAAGCTCACCTCGTTGCTCGCGCAGGCGAAGGCCGCGCTGGCGGGGCTCACCGAGCCCACGTTCGAGGAGGACCTGGCGAAGAACCCGGCGGGCGTGAAGGCGCTCTTCGAGGCGCTGCGCGCGATGTTCGTGGTGATGAAGTCCGAGGTCGCCACCGTCCTCGACCTGAACCCGCCGCAGCGGGTCGCGAGCGACAATGATTGAGCGCGTGGTGAACGCCGCACGACGTCCGGTCGACGTCGCGTCGCTCGCGGTGTTCCGCTTCGTGCTCGGCGCGCTCGTCTGCGCGAGCGGCATCCGCTTCCTCGCGTTCGGCTGGGTCGACGAGCTCTGGACGCAGCCGACGACGTTCTTCACCTACTGGGGCTTCGGCTGGGTGAGGCCGCTGCCTGCGCCCGGGATGCACCTCGTGTGC
Organism: Labilithrix sp.; assembly: GCA_039809525.1. GTDB lineage: Bacteria > Myxococcota_A > Polyangia > Polyangiales > Polyangiaceae > Labilithrix. Next base: position 15,584 of record JBDHVD010000109.1, read on the forward strand.
GCGGCGATCACGGTCCTCGGGGCCGCGTTCGCGCTCGGCGCGTTCACCCGCGTGGTCACGCCGCTGCTCCTCGTGCTGTTCGCGTACGTGCAGCTCGTCGACGTGACGAACTGGCTGAACCATTACTACCTCGTCGGTCTCCTGCTCCTGCTCGCGTGCTTTTTGCCGCTCGGGCGCGCGTGGAGCGTCGACGCGTGGCGCCGGCCGGGCACGCGGCTCGAGAGCTTCCCCGCCTGGATGGCGTGGCTGTTCCGCTTCCAGATCGCGGTCGTCTACTTCTACGCCGGCCTCGCGAAGGCGACGAGCGACTGGCTGCTCCATGCGCAGCCGCTCAACATCTGGCTCTCCGCGCGCACCGAGCTCCCGCTGCTCGGCGGGGTGTTCGACGAGCGCGCGGTCGCCTACGCGTTCGCGTGGGGCGGCTTCCTGTTCGACACCACCGTCTGGGCGTTCCTCCTCTTCCGGCGGACGCGCCCGTTCGCGTATGCGGCGGTCGTCGCGTTCCACCTGATGGTCGGCGTGCTGTTCCCGATCGGGATGTTCCCGTTCATCATGACCGCGTCGGTCCTCGTCTTCTTCTCGCCGTCGTGGCCGCGCGCGGTGCTCGCGCGCCTGCGCCTCGATCGGCTCGCGGCGCGGCTCGACGGCAACGGCGCGGCCTCGGCGGACGCGCCTCGCCTGCCGGCAACGTTCGCGCGCCTCGCGCCGGTCGCGGTCGCCGCGTACTGCGCGTTCCAGATCCTCTTCCCGCTCCGCCACCTCGCCTACGGCGGCAACGTGCTCTGGCACGAGCAGGGCATGCGCTTCTCGTGGAAGGTGATGGTCCGCCAGAAGAACGGCAGCGTCACCTACGTCGTGTCGTCGAAGAAGGCGGGGCGCACGTGGTACGAGTCGCCGCGTCGCTGGCTCGTGGCCCGGCAGGAGCGCGAGCTCGGCGGACAGCCCGACCTCATCCTCCAGCTCGCGCACCGCATCGCCGTCGACGCGCGGTCGCGAGGCTACGACGACGTCGAGGTGCGCGCCGAGGCGTGGGCGTCGCTCAACGGCCGTCCCGCCGCGCCGATGATCGATCCGTCGGTCGATCTCGCGAAGGTCGAGGACGGGATCGGGCGCGCGAGCTGGATCCTCCCGGAGCCCGGAGGCGCCCCCATCCACCTGCGTCCGCTGAAGCGCGCGCGAGCGATCGCCCTCAGGGGCCCGTCCAGCTGATCCCGACCATGACCTGCCGGAAGCCCGACGTGAAGATGCCGTTCGGCAGCCGGCTCGCGAGATAGACGTCGTCGAAGGCGTTCTTGACGAGGAGGCGCGCGCCGAGGCCGGTGGGCGCGTGACGGTAGCGGAGGCCCACGTCGAGCACGTGGTAGGGCGCGATCTCGCCGACGAGGCCGGTCGGATCGGGCCGCACGGTGTTGCGCTCGTCGACGAACTGCTGCCCGACGAGCGACCACGAGACCTGTCCGCCGAAGCCGCTCTCGTGCTCCTCGTCGAGCGTCGCGTTGAGCTGGTGATCGGGCGAGTACGGCACCACGTTGCCGTCCCACTTGCCGCCGCGGAAGCGCGCGTCGACGTAGGTGTACTGCACGGAGAAGCTCGAGCGGAGCGGGAGGTTCAGCGTCCGCCGCGCGGTGAGGAGCGCGGTCGCCTCCGCGCCGAGCTGCCGGGTCGCGCCGCCGTTCTTGAACTCGGCGAGGTTGCCGCTGGTGAGCGGGTTGTTCGAGACGAGCTGGTTGTCGAAGTTGACGAGGAAGCCGGTGAGCTCGAAGCGGCCCCACTTGCCCGCGCGCGCGCGCGTGCCGAGCTCGTAGTTCATGCTGCGCTCGGCATCGAGCCCGGCGTCGGCGCCCGACGGGCTGATCGACTGGCTGATGCGCGGAGGCGAGTAGCCGCTGTGCAGGCCCCAGAACAGGTTGAGGTGGGGCTTGCCGTACGCGAACGCGATGCCGGGCATCACGCCGGTCGACGACGTGCTGCCGTGGAAGTCGACGGGCTTCGGCTGCCCCCGGTCGAGCACCAGATCGGTCTGGCGGCGCGAGATCGCGTGCTCCACGCGGATGCCCGGCGTGACCACCAGGTCGTCGCGGAACGCGATGCGGTCCTGCACGAACGCCGAGCCCGCGAGGATCGTCGTGGTGTCGTCGGTGAGCACGGCGCCGGCGTCGGCCGCCGGCGTGGGCGCCGCCGAGAGCCTGCGGCGCGCGCTGTCGACCATGCCGCGGACGCCGGCGAGCACGCGATGGCGCACGTCGCCGGTGTCGAAGCGGATGTCGAGCCGCGGATCGACGCCGACCACGAGGTCGTCGCGATCGCGCAGCGAGCGCGTGCGGCGGAAGAACAGCGCGCCTCCGGTCACCGTCGGATCGCCGAGGACGCGCTCGTAGTCGGCGTCGATCGATCGCTGGCGATCGAAGTCCTGCTGTCCGATGAGGAGCGACGTGTTCGTGACGTACGCGATCGAGTCGAGCCGGACGCGCGGGGAGAACACGTGCGAATGCTTGACCGATCCCTCGTAGCGGCGGATGCCGAAGACGTCGTTGGGCGCGACCGTCGGCTGACGCGGATCGGAGACGAACATCGGGTTCGTGAGCCCGACGTACGTGGTGTGCGAGGTCTCGTCGTAGAAGACGCCGCGGAGCGCGAGCTCGTCGTCGCGACCGAGCGGGATGGCGATCTTGAGCAGCGCGTCGGTCGCGTCGAACCGCATGTCGCGGAAGCCGGCGCCCTGCTTTCGCATGACCTGCCCGATCACCCGCACGTCGCCGATCGAGTCGCCGTAGCGCGCGAGGCCCTTCAGGTAGTCGCGCTGTCCGCCGTCGAGCTCGAGCGCCCACGTCCGACGGTCGGGCGGCGACCAGTCGTGCAGCTCGACGACGCCGGCCACCGTCTGCGGGCCCTCGGTGAGGACGTCGGGTCCCTTCTTCACCTCGAGCCGCTCGACGCGCTCGATCGGCGGCGAGTAGTACATCTCCGGCTCGCCGTAGGGGCTGACGACGACGGGCACGCCGTCCTCGGTGACGAGCACGAGGCGGGTGCGCGACGGGTTGAACCCGCGGATGCCGATGTTGAGGCGCATGCCCATGCCGTCCTCTTCGCGGACGGTCATGCCGGGCACGCGGCGGAACACCTCGTTCGCGCTCATCGGGCGCTGCCGCTCGAGGTCGACGCGCGAGACGCTCGACTTCGAGCCGGAGTCGCGCACGAGGCGGTCGGCGGAGTCGCCGCGGACGCGGACTTCTTCGACCTCCGACGGGCCCTCCGCGCGCGCGACGCGCGCAGAGGTGGCCGCAGCCGCGAGGATCAGGAGCGCCGTGAGGTTCGCTCGGCTTGGTCTGGACATCGATGATGCACGATTGCGTCTTGGGCCGTTCGCCCGCGGCGCGCCCAATCAGAAGCTCTTCTTGAACGCCTCGACCTCGGCGGCGGAAAATCCGTAGATCGCCGCGATGTCGTTGATGGCGCTGTTGATCGCGAGCACGCGCGCCGTCTGGTAGCTGACGAGCACGAGCTTGTAGGGCGAGGCGGCGCCGATCTTCTCGAGCAAGCCGTCGACCTGCGCGTCGGTGATCTTGCGCTTGTCGGCGGGGAGCCCCTTCCAGCCCTGCACGAAGCCGAGCGCCTCGCCGAAGCCGTGGAGCGCCGCGGTGTTCTTCGTCGCGCCCGCGTTCGTCACCGCCGCGTTCAAGTAGAAGATGACCGTCGCGAGCGACGCCTTCTCCCACTCGGCGAAGTACGTCGCGATCGCGTCGTCGACCTCCTTCTTGCACTTCTCGCCCGCGGGGACGGCGACCTTCAGCGTGAGCAGCGCGCTCCGGATCTTGCGGTACGGCCCCGTGGGCGCGGTGTCGTCGTCGCGCTTCGACGCGTACTCGGCGATGAGCTCGTCGCCGATCTCCCCCGCGTCGGCGTCGGTGCGGTTCGCGAGGCTCGTGCTCGCGCCGAACGCGGCGAGGAGCCGATCGACGCTCGCGTCGGTCATCGGCGCGGCGGCGACGCCGAGCGCGTCGTTGTAGAACGCGCCCGTGAGCAGCACCTTCTGCGTGGTCTCGCGGAGGTCGATGCCCGTCGGACCGAAGTGGTACGTGTCCATGTACTTGCCGCCGGTCGCGGCGGCGCCCGCGTCGTTGTCCGCGTCGCTCGGCGTCCACGCCTTTCCGACCGCGTCGCCGTACTGCGTGAGGTACGCGTCGACGAGCGACTGCGCGTTCGCGGTGGAGACCGCGCGGAGGCTCGGCGCGCCCTGCGCGTAGATCGCCGTGAGATCGGCGGTGGTGACCACCGCCATGCTCGTGCCCTCCGGCTCGCGCATCTTCGCCTCGAGCGCCGCGAAATGCTGGCGGAGCTCGAGCTCCACCTTCGCGTTCGTGGTGAACGCCGGCGCGTCGTACGTCGTCGGGATCGACACGCCGCATGCGAGCGAGCCGGCGTCGGTGTCGCCGCCGTCCGTCGGGACCGAGGCCTCGGCGCCGCCGTCGGGCCGCGTGCGGACCATTGCGTCGTCGTCGCCGCAGGCCGCGGCCAGACCGAGGATGGAGAGGAGGGACGAAGCGAGGAGAAGGAGGCGCGATCGCGTCATGACTCCGTTCCTTGCTCTTGTTGAAAACGGTTGTCAATATCGTTTTCAGGATACGAAAAAGCCCGTCACGATCGGACGGGCTTTCCGGAGAGTCCGAGAGACTCTTCTTACTTCTTCGCCGGCTCCTTCTTCGCGTCCGCGGGCTTCGCGGGCTCCTTCTTCGCGTCCGCCTTCGCCTCCGGCTTGGCCGCGGGCGTCTGGGACGCGGGGATGTTGCCCGCCTTCACGTCGAAGAGGCCGAGCTGGTGCTGGAGCTCGAGGCTGTTCTGGTAGGTCCACGCGCGCGCGACCTTGCCGTCCTTGATCTTGAACACGTCGACGAGGTGGAGGGCGACGGGGCGCTTGGTCGCCGCGATCTGCCCGAGCTGCCCCTTGTGCGTCGCCTTCAGCGTCGACTCGGCGATCACGTAGTCGCCGATCGCGAACGCCTTCGTGACCTCGAACTTCGCGTCGGGGAACGCCGTCGTGAAGCTCTTGAAGAACTTCTTCGCGCCGTCCTTCCCCTTCGACGTCTCGAGGTGGAAGAGGCCGTCGTGCTCCATGTCGTCGGTGATCGCGCCGGTGAAGTCCGCCTCCTTCTTGCTCTCGAGCGCGCCGAGGAGCGTCTTGGCGACCTCGAGGTTCTTCTCCTCGTCGGGCGTGCCCTTGGCCGCGATGATCTCGGGCTTCTCGGGCACCGGCGGGATCGGGCGCGGCTTCGCCTTCGTGCCCGCGGCGCCCACCTGGGTCATGACCGCGCCGAGCTCGCCGTAGCGGTTCTCGCGCACGACCTTGCCGTCCGGGTCGAAGGTCACGACGCTCAGGCCGTAGTGGCCGATCGGCTGCTCGGTGCCCTTCACGCCGAACAGCTCGCCGTGGTGCTTGCCGTTGATGACCCACTCGAGGACCATCGTCTCGCCCTTCACCCAGACGCGCGAGAACCCGAGCTTCACGTCCTTGAAGGTCTCGAACCACT
>JBDHVD010000110.1:0-21075 GCA_039809525.1 Labilithrix sp.
CACGGGTTGCGTGCTGGCCTCGGTGGTCGCGGTCGCGCCGTGCTCCTCGCGCGGCGATTTCGCACACGCCGCCGCGAGGAGCGCCGCCGTCACGAGCACGACCGGTTCGGTGCGCGGCGCCGCCATGGGCATGGGCTCGATGCTCGCAAGCGTCGTGCCTCGCGAACCCTTCGCGCGCGCCCTCGGCTCTCACGGGTCATGAACGAGACGGTCCCCACGAAGAGCGCGGCCGAGCGCAGCATCGCCGCTGTGCTGGAACGGCTCGATCGGAGCCCGCGCGCGAGGTCGGCCTGTTCGGCGCCGACGACGACGTGAAGCGCGCGGTCGGGTTCCTCGTGCGCGTCGCCCAGCTCTTCGGGCGCTCGCTCGAGGAGGCGCCCGCTCCCCGACTCACGGAGGGGCTCACGGAACGAGGCCGCGCGTGAACGACCACACCTCCGTCCTCGTCCTCGGCGGCGGCACCGCCGGGATCCGCGTCGCGGCGCGGCTGCGAAACCTCCCGCCGTCGCCGCCCGACGTCACCCTCGTCGAGCCGTCGGACGAGCACTACTACCAGCCGCTCTGGACGCTCGTGGGCGGTGGCGTGTTCGACAAGTCGATCACCGTCCGCGACGAGGCCGACGACATCCCCGACGGCGTGACGTGGATCAAGGACCGCGTCGCCAAGCTCGTCCTGGCGGAGTTCGATTACGACGGCCGCCCGGCCGAGTCCTTCCCGTTCGACCAGTCGCGCGAGCGCTACAGCATGTACGCGCTCGAGGCCTACGGCCTGCCCGAGACGTACTGGAACGGCATGCTTCGCGGGCGGATGTGACGATGAGCCGCTCATCCTCGCAGCCGCCGGCGCCATCGCGGTCGCGTCCGCCTACGGCGCGGCTGCCGACGATCGACGCGAGCTACGGCTTCGCGCGGATCAACGACGGGGTGCTCCACGTGAACCACGCCCTCGCGGAGGGCTACGAACGGAGGAAGCCGTGAAGGAAGACGACAAGCAGCAAGAGGCGAACACGCTCATGGCGACGGGCGCGGGCATCGCCGCGATCGGCGTCGCGGGCGCGGTGCTCGGGGGCGCGGTATGCCCGGTGTGCGTCGTCGCGGCGCCCGCGCTGCTCGGCATCGGCGCGTGGAAGCGCCTTCAGGCGAAGCGGCGTGCGGGCGGATCACCCCGCACCGGGTGATCCACGTTCGCCGCCGTGCGTGGATCGCCGGAGGCACGCGCGCTCGGTCCCGCATGCATCGCACGCCCGCACGTCGACGACGACGCCGGCCGGCCATCGCACGACGATGTCGCGCAGCTCCTCGGGGTCGAGGCTGCGCACCGGCGCGAGCCGTCCTCCGCAGCGGCAGCGTGCGTCGTCCGCTCTCCCGACGTTCATCGATACGGCCCCGACGCCGGACCGGTCCCCGAGCCGAGACCGCGGACGCCGACCATGTTCGCGCCTTCGAAGCGCGCGCCCTCGATGCGCGCGCCCTCGAAGTGCGAGCGCTCGAGGTTCGCCTCGGAGAAGTCCGCGTTCGTGAGATCGCAGTCGCGGAGGTCGACCTTCTCCACGTTCGACCCGTTGAACAGCGCGGACGCGAGGCGTGCGCCGCGGAGATCGGCCTTCTCGAGATCCGCGGCGGTGATGTTCGCGCCGCGGAGATCGGCATGGCGGAAGAGCGCCTTCTCCAGGTTCGCCGAGGCGAACGACGCTCCCTCCCCGCTCGCGTCGACGAGCCGCACGCGCTCGAGGTTCGAGCGCGCGAACGACGCACGCTCGATGCGCGCGCCGTGCAGATCGGCGTCCTCCAGGTTCGCGCCCTCCACGTTCGCGCCCGTGAGGTCCACACGCGCGAGCACCGCCTCCTCGAGGTTCGCGCCGCGCAGGCTCGCCTCGATCAGGATCGCGCCTTCGAGGTTCGCCTCCTCCAGGTTGGCGCCGTCGAGCTGCGCGCGGCGAAGATCCGCGCCGCGGAGCATCGCCTCCTCGAGGTTCGCCTGTCGCAAGGTCGCGCCGGCGAGCCGCGCACCGTCGAGGCGCGCCTCCTCGAGGTCGGCGCCGCGAAGGTCCGCGCCCTCGAGCATCACGCCCGACAGATCGACGCCCGCCTCGCGCGCTTCGTGCAGCGCCATCCGGAGGTCGCGCGCGCGCTCGGTGGCGAACAGCAGGCGTCCCTCGTGGTGCCGGATCTCGATCCTCATGCCCGTCACCGTAGAGGGCGGAGCGGACGGCGGCCATGACGTCCGGCGCCGGAACGTTTTGCTCCGGACGACAGAATGGCCGACGAGGTCGCGGCGGGTCCGCGGTTGCGCCATGCTGCTCGCGCATGGCCGGGCGACCGAAGCTCGAGACGAAGGGGCCGTCGGCCCTGCCGCCCGCGCTCTTGCGGCTCGTGCGCGCGCGCGGCCTCGATCCGGCGCCGATCGCGGCGGCCGGCAGGCTCGATGTCGAGGCCGCCGAGCACGCCGACGAGGTGGCGATCGCGCCGTCGTCGGCGGCGCAGATGCTCCGGCTCGCGAGCGAGCACCTCGCCGAGCCCCACGTCGCGCTGGCGCTGCCTGCCGAGCTGCCGTTCCGGCGTTACGACGCGCTCGCCCTCGCGGCACGCGCGGCTGCGTCTCCGCGCGCGGTCGCCGCCCTCGTCGTGACGTACGCGCCGCTCGTGTTCCCCGGGCTCGCCGCGTCGGTCGACGCATCGGCCTCCGAGCTCCGCGTGGCGCTGAGCTTCCCGGGGCATCCTCGCGGCCTCGGCCTCGCGACCGACGAGTACGTGATCGCGGCGGTCCTCGCGCTCGTCACACGCGGCGGAGGGATCGCGCCGCGGCGTGCGTGGATCGCGTCGCCGCGCCCGCCCTCGATCACGCCGCTCTTCGCCGCGCTCGGGACGAGCGAGATCGACTTCGGCGCGGACGACACGGGCTTCGCCCTGGCGGCGGAGGCCGCGGACCGGCCGCTGCCGGGCGCCGATCCGAGGCTCCTCGCGACCGCGACGCACCTCGCGTCGGCGGCGCTCGCGAACGTGCCGCGCAAGGGCGCGTTCGCCGACGTGGTCGCGACGAGGATCGCGGCGTCCCTCGGGCGGGGCGAGGCGCCGGCCGCGGATGCCATCGCCGCCGATCTGCACATGAGCACGCGCACGCTGCAGCGCCGCCTCGACGACGAGGGCACGCGCTTCTCCGACGTCCTCGAGCGCGCCCGCGAGCGCCGCGCGCGCGAGCTGCTCGCCGACGAGTCGCTCGGGCTCGCGGAGATCGCCTATCGCACGGGGTTCGCCGATCTCGCGACGTTCTCCCGGGCGTTCAAGCGGTGGAGCGGCATGCCTCCGGGCGCCTACCGCCGGCGCACGAAGTAGCGCGTCACTCGACGACGAGCTCGCCCATCATCCCGTGCTCGGCGTGCTCGAGGATGTGGCAGTGGTACATCCACGAGCCCGGCTCGTCGAAGCGCGCGACGAGCCGGTACGAGGTCTTCGCGGGGATGATCATGGTGTCCTTGTTCGCGAGCGTCTCGGGCGGCAGCGCAACGCCGTTCTTCGCCAGGATCTGGAAGAAGAACCCGTGGAGATGGAACGGGTGGTCCATCTCGCTCGCGTTGCTCACCTCGAAGACGCGCACGCTCGCGTTGGGCGTGCGGATCACCGGCACGTTCGGGTGGACCGCGTCGTTGATCGTGAACATCACCTGGCCGTCGATGATCTTCTCGTCGAGCCGGATCGGGAACTCGACGGGTCCGTCGGCGAGCCGCTCGATCCCCGGCAGCGCGTCCGGCATCGGCTTCGCCTGGAGCACGGGGCCGTCGGTCACGCGGAAGCGCCCGACCTCGACGGGCGGCAGCTTGCCCGACTCGTGGCCGCGCTCGTACGGCTCGCTGATGATCGGGAGCTCGGCGCCGGGCTCCGCGGGCGCCACGAACATGACGTCGTAGCGCTCCCCCGGGCCCATCAGGAGCGTGTCGGCGTCGTACGGCTTCGCGAAGAAGCTGCCGTCCGTGCCGATGACCCGCAGCTTGCGGTCGGGGACGTGGAGGTTGAAGAACCGGCCGTTCGCCGTGTTCACCAGGCGGAGCCGCACGAGCCCTCCGGGCGGGATCGCGACGCGGCCGTTCACCACGCCGTTGACGAGGAGCGTGTTGCCCTCGCGCCCCATCATCAGCGAGTGGTCGTCCAGGTACTCGGTGACCTTGCCGTCCTTGTCGAGCTTGATGTCGTCGAGGACGAGCACGCGCTCGACGTCCGCCGCCGGCTCGGCCGATCCGCGCACGCGGAGCGCGCCGTAGAGCCCCTTCTGCGTCTGCACGTCGGAGCGCATGTGCGGGTGGAACCAGAAGAGACCCGCGTCCTTCAGCGTGAACTCGTAGGTGAACGTCCCGCCCGGCGGGACGGGGCTCTGCATCGCGAGCGTGCCGTCCATCTTCGCGGGCAAGCGGACGCCGTGCCAGTGGACGGTCGTGGGCTCGAGGAGCGAGTTCTTGAAGTGGACGACGAGCCGATCGCCGACCTTCGTGTCGATGAGCGGCGCCGGCGTCACGCCGTTGTAGGTCCACACGGGGGTGGCCGGCGAGACGCCGAAGGTCTTCGTCGCCTCGCGCGCCTCGAGATCGATCTCGACGACGTTCGGATCCGGGTTCCGGTCCTCCATCGGCGTGAGCTCGCTCGCGTCGGCGGGCGGGCTCGCCGGGGGCGCCTCCGCCCCGTGATCCCCATGGCCGCCGGCGTCGTGCTCGGTCGAGCACCCCGGCGCGGCGACACGTGAAGACACTGCCGGAAACGAACCGCATGATCGACCTCACTTCGTCGGGTTGCCGCCCATCTCGTTCGAGTACTCGGTGTACTCTGCACCGACTTTGCAGCGCGTCCGATAAGTGTAGGTCATGTCCGCCGTCGCGCTCGCATCGTGCTTGTTGTCGGCCGCGCCCGGCAGCGTGTAGACGACCTCGAACTCGGCATCGCCGTCCTTGCGCTCGACGAGGACGCTGTCGCACGTCTCCTTCGGGAGCTCCCACATCACGTGGAGGCTGCCCATCATCTTCATCACCTCGGTGATCTTCGGTCCCGCGGCCTTCGGCGTGGTGCCGCCCGCGTCGGTGTCGCCGGTCTCCGACGACCCCGAAGAAGAGGAAGAGGAGGACGACGACGACGACGACGAGCCTCCCTTGTCGTCGCCGCCGCACGCGGCGAGGCCGATGACGACTGCGAAGCCGAGGACGATCGAACGCGAAATCATGTTGGAAACGATTAGCCGACGAACGACCGTACCGCAAACGGACTCAGGAAGCCTTCGTCTCCCGCATGCGGATCGCGACGAGGACGCCGGACCCGAACGTGAGCGCCGCGACGAGCGCCATCGCCCAGGGGAGCCCGAACGCATCGGCGATCGCTCCGGCGACGAGCGCGCCGATCGCGTAGCCGAGGTCGCGCCAGAGGCGGTAGACGCCGACCGACGACGCGCGCCACGACGGATGCGCGACGTCGCCGATCGCCGCGAGCAGCGTCGGGTACACCATCGCGGTCCCGATCCCGAGGAGCGCGGCGCCGAGGGCGAAGCCGGCGAACCCCGTCGCGAGCACGACGGCGACGATCCCGACGGCCTGCACCCACATCCCGCCGGCGATGAGCCACTTGCGGCCCACGCGATCCGACCACGCGCCGGTGAAGAGCTGGCCGATGCCCCAGGTCGCCGGGTAGATCGCCGCGAGCGTGCCGATGCGCGCGAGGTCCATGTTCGCCGCGGCGAACACCAGCGGGAACAGCCCCCACGCCATGCCGTCGTTGAGGTTGTTCACCAGGCCCGCCTGGGTGACGCTCGAGAGGTTCCGGTCGAGGAGCGTCGTCCGCCAGAACACCTCGCGCGGCGACGGGACCCCGCCCGGAGGCAGCTCGCCGTGGAGGCGCGACTCGGCGGCGACGTGGTGCTTCGTCTCGCGGACGAGCGCGACGGAGAGGACGAGGCCGATCGCGACGAACGCGACGCCGAGGTAGAACGGCTGCGGCCTGAGCCCGTGGTGCGCGGCGACGAACCCGGTCGCCAGCGCGCTCGCCGCCACCGCGAAGTAGCCGGCGAACTCGTTGAGGCCCATCGCGAGGCCGCGCTTCTGCGGTCCGGCGAGATCGATCTTCATGATCACCGTCGTCGACCACGTGAGCCCCTGGCTGATCCCGAGGAGCGCGTTCGCGAACAGCACCCACCCCCACGTCGGCGCGGTCATCAGCAGGAACGGCACCGGCGCGGCGACGAGCCAGCCGGCGACGAGCACGTGCTTTCGCCCGAACCGGTCGGAGAGGCGGCCGGCGAGATAGTTGGTCAGCGCCTTCGTCACGCCGAAGACGACGATGAACGAGAGCACCGCGGTCTTCGCCACGAGGTGGAACTCGTGCTCCGCGATCGGGGGGAGGATGGTCCGCTCCATGCCGACCATCGCGCCCACGAACGCGTTGACGACGACGAGGAGCGAGAACTGTCCGAGGTTCTCGCGTAGCCCGAGCCGAACGTCGTCGCTCATGCGGCATGCTCCGTCTCGATCGGCAGGCCTCGCGCCTGCCAGTCGGCGACGCCGTCCTCGATGCGCGTCGCATCGAAGCCGCGCGCGCGCAGGAGCTTCACCGCATGCGCGGCGAACACGCAGTACGGCCCGCGGCAGTAGGCGACGATCCTGCGGTCCTTCGGCAGCTCGCGCAGCCGGCGCTCGAGCTGGTCGTGCGGGATCGAGACCGCGCCGGCGAGGTGCCCGGCCGCGTACTCCTCCGCCGGGCGCACGTCGACGAGCACCACGCGGCCGCGACGCACGAGCCTCACGAGCTCGCTGCCGTCGATCGCGTCGACGTGGGGGTCGGTCGCGAAGAGCTGGCGCTTCAGCCGGTCCACCTCGGCGAGCCGCGCGCCGGCCACCCCGCGCAGGGCGACGAACAGCTCGGCCACGTCGCGCGATGCGAGCCGGTACGTGACGAACGTGCCGCTCCGCTCGGCGTCGACGACGCCGGCGGCCCGGAGCACCTGGAGGTGCTGCGAGGTGTTCGCGATCGACATGCCGGTCTCGCGCGCCAGGAGCTCGACCGTGCGCGGCGCCTGCACCAGGAGATCGACGAGCTCGAGCCGGCGGGGCGCGGCGAGCGCCTTGCCCACGCGGGCGACCTGCTCGTAGAGCGCGTCCTTGCGCGACCGATCCGCCATTCAATTGATTGCTTGAATAAGCGCCGCGACCGCGCCGGTCAAGGCCGCGCGAACGGCTGTAAGGGTGGCGCGGCTCGTGCGTCTGCGTGATCGAAGCCATGACCGCGCACGCCCATCCCCACGCCCATCCGCATCGCCACGAGCGGCCGAGCTCATCGGAAGCCGAATACACCTGCCCGATGCACCCCGAGGTGGTGCAGCTCGGCCCGGGGAGCTGCCCCAAGTGCGGCATGGCCCTCGAGCCGCGCACGGCGAGCGCCGAGGCGGAGGAGGATCGCGAGCTCGTCGACATGCGGCGCCGCTTCGTGATCTCGGCGATCCTGACGGCGCCGATCTTCGTGCTCGCGATGGGCGGCCACTTCCTCGCCGTCGGCGGCCACGCGCTCGTCTGGCTGCAGCTCGCGCTCGCCACGCCGGTCGTCGTCTGGGGGGCGGCGCCGTTCTTCGTGCGCGGCGTTCGCTCGCTCCGGACGCGCAGCCTGAACATGTTCACGCTCATCTCGCTCGGCATCGCGGCGGCGTACGGCTACAGCCTCGTCGCGACGCTCGCGCCGGGGCTGTTCCCTCCCGCGATGCGCGATCAGCACGGCGTCGTCGCCGTCTACTTCGAGGCCGCCGCGGTGATCACCACGCTCGTCCTCCTCGGTCAGGTCCTCGAGCTCCGCGCGCGCAGCCGCACGAGCGACGCGATCCGATCCCTCCTCCAGCTCGCGCCGAAGACCGCGCGCCGCGTCGCGCCGGACGGGACGGAGGAGGACGTGCCCCTGCCCCACGTCCGCGTGGGCGATCGGCTGCGCGTCCGCCCGGGCGAGCGCATCCCGACCGACGGCTCGATCGTCGAGGGCGCGTCGGCGGTCGACGAGTCGATGCTCACCGGAGAGCCCATCCCCGCGGACAAGGCGAAGGGCGATCGGGTGACCGGCGGCACGCTCAACGGCGACGGCGCGCTGCTCATCGAAGCGGAGCGCGTCGGCGAGGACACCATGCTCGCGCAGATCGTGGAGATGGTCTCGCACGCCGCGCGCTCGCGGGCGCGCGTTCAGCGCCTGGTCGACCGCGTGAGCGCATGGTTCGTCCCGTCGGTCGTCGCGATCGCGGTCCTCGCGTTCGTCGTCTGGCTGGCGGTCGGGCCCGATCCGCGCTTCGCGCACGCCCTCACCACCGCGGTCGCGGTGATCATCATCGCCTGCCCCTGCGCGCTCGGCCTCGCGACGCCGATGTCGATCATGGTCGCGACGGGTGCGGGCGCGCATGCCGGCGTGCTGGTGAAGGACGCCGATGCGCTCGAGACGCTGTCGAAGGTGACCACGCTGATCGTGGACAAGACCGGGACGGTGACCGAGGGCAAGCCACGCGTCCACGCCGTCGAGATCGCGTCCGATCTCGATCGCGCGGAGGTCCTCGCGCTCGTCGCCGAAGCCGAGCGCGGCAGCGAGCACCCGCTCGCGCGCGCCGTCGTGGACCACGCCGATGCCGAGGGTGCGCCGCGAGGTCCGTCCGCGACGCGCGTCGATGCGGTGCGCGGGTTCGGCATCACCGCCGAGGTCGGAGGCCGCAAGCTGGTCTTCGGTACGTCGATGCTCCTCCTGGAGCAGGGCGTGAGCATCCCCGACGACGTCACGCGCCGCGCCGAGGAGCTCCGGAGCTCGGGCAAGACCGTCTCGCTCGCGGCGATCGACGGCCGCTATGCCGGGCTGTGGAGCGTCGGCGACACGGTGAAGCGCTCCGCGAAGACGGCCATCGCCGAGCTCCGGAAGGCGGGCATCCGCATCCTCATGCTCACCGGCGACGCGCGGACGAGCGCGCTCGCCATCGCGAGCGAGATCGGCCTCCACCAGGGCGAGGTGTTCGCCGAGATCCTCCCGCAGGACAAGGCGCGCATCGTCGGCGAGCAGAAGGCGAAGGGCGAGATCGTGGCGATGGCCGGCGACGGCATCAACGACGCGCCCGCCCTCGCCACCGCGGACGTCGGCATCGCGATGGGGACGGGGACGGACATCGCGATCGAGAGCGCGGGCGTCACCCTGGTGAAGGGGGATCTCCGCGGCATCGTCCGCGCGGTGAAGCTCGGACGCTCGACCATGCGCAACATCCGCGAGAACCTCCTCCTCGCCTTCGGCTACAACGTGCTGGCGGTGCCCGTCGCCGCCGGCGTCCTCTATCCCCTCTTCGGCATCACGCCCGGTCCGATGCTCGCCGCCGCGGCGATGAGCTTCAGCTCCGTCTCCGTGATCGCCAACGCCCTTCGACTGCGCGGAGCGCTCCGATGAACACCGCTCGTACGTACTGGGATCAGAACGCGAAGCACTACGACCGCTCGATGCGCGTCTTCGGCGGACCGATCCCGCCGATGCTCGACCGGGTCGCGCGCGAGGTCGCCGGCGCGAAGGACGTCCTCGAGCTGGCCGCGGGCACCGGCATCGTGACGGAGGTGCTCGCGCGTTCCGCGGACCACGTCCTGGCGACGGACTACTCGCCCGCGATGCTCGCGATGCTCGAACGAAAGCTCCGCGCCGACGGTCTCGCGAACGTGACCGTCGCGCAGGCCGACATCGGCGCGCTCGACTTCGCCGACGGACGGTTCGACGCGGTCGTCGCCGCGAACGTCCTCCACCTCGTGCCGGACCTCGGCGCCGCCCTCCGCAGCATGGCGCGTGTCGTCCGCCCGGGCGGCGTGCTCGTCGTGCCGACGTACTGCCACGCGGAGACCGCCGTCGCCCGCATCGCGTCGCGCGCGCTCGCGCTCACGCGGTTCCCCGGCCGCCGGCGGCTGACCCTCGAGGAGCTCACGCGGGCGGTCCGCGACGCCGGGCTCACGGTGACGACGCGCGAGCTCCTCCCCGGCCTCTTGCCCATCGGCTTCGTGAGCGCGCGGCCCTGAGTCCGTAGGAAGTGCGTCAGAGCACGTCGGCCCCCGCGCGCCGGCATTCGCCGGGCGCGTCCGTGGGCTCGACCTGCAAGGTCACGTGGTGGATGCCGAAGCGATCCTCGAGCGCGTGCTCGGTGGAGCGGAGGACCTCGACGGGGAACGTGTCGGTCACCACGAGGTGCGCGGTGAGCGCGTTCTCCGTCGTGCTCATCGCCCAGATGTGCAGATCGTGGACCGCGCAGACGTTCGGCAGCGCGGCGAGGTAGGCGTTCACCTCCTCGGTGTCGATCCCCTCGGGCACCGCGTCGAGCGCGAGGTTCAGCGCCTCGCGCAGGAGCGACCACGTACCGGCGGCGATCGCGGCGGAGACGATCAGGCTCGCGACCGGATCGACCCACTGCCAGCCGGTGAGGACGATGACGATCCCTGCGACCACCACGCCGGCCGACACCGCCGCGTCGGCGACGAGATGGAGGAACGCGCCGCGCACGTTCGCGTCCGACTTGCGGGCGCGCATGAAGAGGAGCGCCGAGCCCGCGTTGATCACCACGCCGATCGCGGCGGTCGCGACGACGAGGCCGCCCTGCGGGTGCGACCCCTCGCCGAGCCGCCGGATCGCCTCCCAGCCGAGAGCGCCCACGGCGACCAGGAGGAGGAGCGCGTTCGCGAGCGACGCGAGGATGGTCGTCCGGCGGAGCCCGTACGTGCGGCGGCGCGAAGGCTTCCGCTTCGCGAGGTGCGCGGCGCCCCACGCGAGCGCGAGGCCGAGCACGTCGGAGAGGTTGTGCCCGGCATCGGCGACGAGCGCGATCGATCCCGCGACGAGCCCGGTGACGACCTCGACCACCACGAACGTCGCGTTGAGCGCGACGCCGATCGCGAACGCGTGTCCCGGATCGCCCGGAGCGGACGCGTGGTCGTGACGATGGTCATGGCTCATGCGGCTCTCCGGCGGGGGGCGCGGCCGGCACGCGCAACGAATCGCGCGGACCGCCGCGTCCTGGCAGCCTGACCATCGCGTAGACGACGGGCAAGACGAGCACGGTCAAGAGCGTCGCGGACACCAGGCCGCCGACGACCACCGTCGCGAGCGGCCGCTGCACCTCGCTGCCGGGTGCGGTCGAGAGCGCCATCGGGAGGAAGCCGAGCGATGCGACGAGCGCGGTCATGAGGACCGGGCGGAGCCTCAGCTCGGCCGCGCGCCGGATGGCGTCGACGTGCGATGCGCCCGCGAGCTCGAGCTGGCGCGCGAACGAGACGAGGACGAGGCCGTTGAGGACCGCGACGCCGAACAGCGCGATGAACCCGACGCCGGCGGAGATGGAGAACGGCAGGCCTCGGGCGAAGAGCGCGACGACGCCGCCGACGACGGCGAAGGGCACGTTGAGGAAGATGACGAGCGCCGCCCGCCGCGAGCGGAACGCGAGCCACAAGAGGAAGAGGATGAGGGCGAGCGCGATGGGGACGACGACGAAGAGCCGCGCCTTCGCGTCGACGTAGTGCTCGAACTGCCCGCCCCACTCGACGCGGTAGCCGACCGGCAGCTTCACGTCACGCGCGACGGCGGCCTGCGCGTCGTGCACCACCGAGAGCAGGTCGCGGCCGCGGACGTTCAGCTCGACGGTCAGACGGCGCGACTGCGCCTCGCGGCTGATCTGCGCCGGTCCGGTGACGAACGACAGCTCGGCGACGTCGCCGAGCGGCACCACCTGACCGGTGAGCGATCGGAGGGGGAGCGCGCGGAGCGCCTCGACGTCGCCGGCGAAGTGGTGCGCGGTCTTGATCACCACCGAGAAGCGCCGGTCGCCTTCGTGCACGACGCCGACGCGGTGCCCGACGGAGATGGTCTCGGTGATCTGGTTGATGTCGGCGATGGTGAGGCCGTAGCGCGCGAGCTTGCTGCGATCGGGAACGATGCGGAGGTAGCGCAGGCCCGCGACCTGCTCCACGCGGACGTCGGCGGCTCCCTGGACGCCGCGCACCGAGGCCGCGACGCGATCGCCGAGGTCCTTCAGCGTGTCCATGTCGGGCCCGTAGACGAGGATCGCGACGTCGGAGCGGACCCCCGCGACGAGCTCGTTGGTGCGCATCTGGATGGGCTGCGAGATCGCGCCCGCGATCTCCGGGACGCGCGTCTCGATGACCTCCGAGATCTCCTTCGCGAGGTCCTCTTTCGTGATCCCCCGCCGCCACCGCTCGCGATCGCGGAGCACGATGTACACGTCGCTCTGCTCGAGCCCCATCGGATCGGTCGCCACCTCCGGGGCGCCGGTGCGCGTGGTGATCGTCTCGATCTCCGGGATCTCGAGGAGCGCCTTCTCGAGGCGGAGGCCCGTCTCGACCGATTCGCTCAGCGCGACGCCGGGCAGCCGCCGCGCCTCGATCAGCAGATCGCCCTCGTCGAGCTGCGGGACGAACTCGGCGCCGAGCCTGGTCGCGAGGAGGACCGTCCCCGCGACCGCGGCAAGCGCCCCCGAGAGCGTGAGCCAGCGATGACGGAGGACGCGGCCGAGGCCGATCGCATAGCGCTCGCGCGCCTTGCGGAGCAGCCACGTCTCGTGTTCGCCGGTGCTCGGGCGCACGAGGTAGCTGGTGAGCACCGGGACGAACGTGAGCGAGAGGACGAACGCCCCCGCGAGCGCGAGGAGGACGGTGATCGCCATCGGGTGGAACAGCTTCCCCTCGATCCCGGTGAGCGCGAGGATGGGCACGTAGACGATGGCGATGATCGCTTCGCCGAACACGCTCGCCGAGCGGACCTCCAGCGTCGACTGCTCGACCACGCGCACGCGCTCCTCGGGGAACAGCGGGCGCCCCGCCTCGCGCGCGCGCTCGGAGAGGCGCCGGACGGCGTTCTCCACGATGATCACCGCGCCGTCGACGATGAGCCCGAAGTCGATCGCGCCGAGGCTCATGAGGTTGCCGGACATGCCCGTCGCGTTCATCACCACGACGGCGAACAGGAGCGACAGCGGGATCACCGTCGCCACCACGAGGCCGGCGCGGATGTCGCCGAGGAGGACGAGGAGGACGACGATGACGAGGAGGGCGCCCTCGACGAGGTTGCGCGAGACCGTGTGGATGGTGCGGTCGACCAGCTCGCTTCGGTCGTAGAACGGCTCGACGCGCACGCCCTCGGGGAGCGAGGGCGCGATCGCCGCGATCTTCTTCTTCACCGCCTCGGTGACCGTGCGCGAGTTCTCGCCGACGAGCATCAGCGTCACGCCGACGGCGACCTCGCCCTCGCCGTTGCGCGTCGCCGCGCCCCGCCGGAGCCGCGGGCCGAACTTCACCTCGCCGACCGTCGCCACCGTGATGGGGACGCCCTGGGGCGTCGCGCCGATGACCACGTTCCGGAGGTCGTCGAGGCTCTTCACCAGGCCGTCGGTGCCGATGACGAAGTGCTCGCGGTTGTGCTCGATGTAGCCGCCGCCGGCGTTGGCGTTCGACTTCCGGAGCGCGTCGGCCACCTGCGCGATCGACAGCCCCGACGCCTGGAGGCGCGCAGGCTCGATCTCGATCTGGTACTGCCGGTCCTGCCCGCCGAAGCTGTTCACCTCGACGATGCCGGGCACCGTGCGCAGCTGCGGGCCGATCTGCCAGTCGAGGATCTCCTCGACCTGCATCAGGGTGTGGCGATCGCTCCGGACGGTGAACTGGAAGACCTCGCCGAGCGCCGAGCTGATCGGGCCCATCTCGGGCGAGCCGTACTCCCGCGGCACCGCCTCCTGCGCCTCGCGCATGCGTTCGGCGACGAGCTGGCGCGCGAGGTAGATGCTCGTGTCGTCCCGGAACACGACGGTGACGACGGAGAGGCCGTACTTCGAGACGGACCGCACCTGCGTCGACTTCGGGATGCCGGCCATCGCCCGCTCGACCGGCACGGTCACGTACTGCTCGACCTCGATGGGCGAGAGCGCCGGCGCGGGCGTGATGATCTGCACCTGCACGTTGGTGAGGTCGGGCACCGCGTCGATCGGCAGCTCGAGCATCGAGCGCACGCCGATCGCCGCGAACAGCAGCGTCGCGACGAGCACGACCGCGCGGTTCCGGAGCGACCAGCGGACGAGGAAGCCGAGGAGCGCCACGCTCAGTCCTCGTCGGCGAGCGTGCCTCGCAGGATGACGCTCTTGATGGTGAACGCGCCCTCGACGACGATCTCCTCCCCCTCGCGGAGACCGGAGAGCACGCGCACGTTGCCGGCCGCCGCCTCGCCGGTGGTCACCTCGTGGAGCTCGAACTCCTCGTCGTGGCCGGGGGGCCCGACGCGCACGAACACCACCGTCTTGCCCGCGACGTCGATCAGCGCCGAGCGGGGGACGACGAGCACCGGGTCGCCGGTCTTCTCGCCCTTCGCCACGACGCGCGCGGTGCCGAAGAGGCCGATGCGGAGCATGTCCGACTTGTTCGCGAGGCGGATGCGCGCGGTGAGGGTGCGGCCGACGGGATCGATCTGCTTGCCGACGTACTCCACCTTCCCCGCGAACGTCTCGTTCGGGTAGGCGTTGAGGGTGACCTCGCTCGGCGAACCGACCTCGAGACGGCCGAGGTCCTTCTCGAACACGCGCGCGAGGAACCACGTCTCGGAGAGATCGGCGATGCTCGCGATGGTCTGCTCGGTGGTCACCGGTTGACCGACGATCGCGTCGCGCGTCACGACCACGCCCGAGACCGGCGCGCGCAGCACGAGCTCGGAGCCGGCGCCCCCCGTCCCCATGCCGAGCGCGCCGAGCTGCTCGCCGAGCGCCTTCGCCTCGGCGTCGAGCGCGTCGGCCTCGGCCCGTGCGGCGATCGCCTCCTGCTTCGCCGCCATCCCCTTCTCCGCGAGGCCCTCGAGCCGATCGGCGTTCGCCTTGGCCGCCGCGGCCTTCGCCCGGGTCGCGCTGTGCGCCGCACGGACCTTGCCGATCTCGGGGATGCGCAGCACCGCGAGCACGTCGCCCTTCTTGACCTCGCTCCCCTCCTTGAAGCGGACGTCCGAGAGCCGCCCCGCGACGGGGCTCGCCACCCGCGCGCTCCGATCGGGATCGGCGGCGACCTCGCCGGGCAGCGCCAGCGTCGGGGCGAGTGGCTGCTTCGTCGCGGGCGCGGTCCGGATCTTCGCCGACGTGACCACCTCCTTCGTCAGCTTCGCCCGCTTCGGGATGGTGTCGTGCTCCTTCTCGCCCTCGTGCGAGGTCGACGCGCCGGGCGCCGGCTCCTCCTTGTCCGGCTTCTTCGTCGCCTTCGGACATCCGGCGACCGCGAGCGCGAGGACGGTCGCGAAGAGGAGCCGCGTCTTCATCGTGCCGCTCCTTCGAGCGCGACGCCGGCGGCGAGCGCGAGATCGACCGACGCGAGGCAGAGGGCGCGGCGCGCCTCGACGTAGCCGCGCAGGACCTCGATCAGCTGCTGCTGGGCGACGAGCGCGTCGCGCGCGGGCAGCCGGCCGATCTCGATCTCCTTTCCGATATCGCCGAGGAGCTGCTCGGCGCGCGAGACCCGCTCGCGCGAATAGAGGGCGAGCTCGTCGCGGCGCGAGCGGAACTCGACCACCGCGCGGGCGAGGTCGTTCGACAGATCGCGCGTCGCGGTGTCGGCGCGCGCGCCGGTCTCGCGCGAGAGGGCCTCGAGCTCGGCGATCTCGCCGGTGAAGCGGCGCCCGATCGGCTCGGGCAGCGGCACCGGCAGGCTCACGCCGCCTCCGAGCACGCGCTCGTTGAACCCGTCGTTCTGCGCGAAGACCTGGAACGTGAGGCTCGGGACGCGCGCGCGCCGGAAGGCCTCGGCGCGGAGCGACGCGGCGCGCTCGTCGGCGCGGAGCGCCTTCACCTCCGGCCGCTCGGCGACGACGCGCGGAGACGCCGACTGCGCGAGCGCGTCGCTCCCGGTCAGAGGCTCGAGCTCGCCCGTCGCCTGGGGGACGTCGCGGAGCGGGTCGCGGCCGAGGAGCGATGCGAGCGTGGCCCCCGCGCCGGCGAGCGCGCGCTCGGCCGCGATGCGGCTCTGCACGATGCGAAGCGACGCGGCGGCGGCGACGTCGGCGTCGAGACCGGAGCCCGCCCCGGCCTCGGCGCGCGCGCGCGTCACCCGCGCGATCGCGAGGGCGGTCGACTCGAGCAAGCGCGCGACGGCGACGGCGTCACGGGCCGCGAGCAGATCGAAGTAGGCGGCGTACGCGTCGGCGGCCACGTGGCGCGACACCGCGACGGTGTCGTTCGTGCGCGCGTCGACGTCCGCCTCGGCCGCGCGGCGCCGCGAGGCGCGCTCGCCGCCGACGGCCACCTCCTGCGCGAGCGACGCGTAGTAGTTCACCGCGGTGTCGCGGCTGCCGGCTGCGGCGCGGTGAGCCGCCGAGAGCGCGAGGACGGGCGCGCTCGGGAACCACGGCCTCGCCGCGGTCCGGCGTCCGACCGCGCCGGCGATCGCCTCGCGCTCGGCGCGCACGCGCGGGCTGTCGCGGAGGACGCAGGCGACGAGGTTCGCGCGCGAGAGCGTGGCGCAGGCGCGCGTCTCCGCCGTCGCCTCGGCGCGTGCAGGCGATGCGCTCGACGCGACCGCGAGGACGGCCGCCGGGATGACGAACCAACACTTCATCAAGTGTGCAAGCATTCGATTATCACGGCCGGAACACGGGTGCACGCGAAACCTCGCCTCGGCGGGTCGCGGTGCACGGTCCGATCGCGTGCGCGCTCAGCGCGCGATCCGGAGCACCCCGTCCTCGATCGGCGCGTAGCGGAGGGTGACGACGTCGCGCACGTATCCGTGGGCCGTCCGCCACGGATGCTTGTCGCCCTGGCGCGGGAGCATCGAGGCGACGCGCGCGACGTAGCCCGACGAGAGCGGCATCACCGACTCGTCGGTGAGCGCGTCGCTCGGACGGAGGTGCGGGGTGCACGAGCGCCACCCCTTCGCGTGCATCTCGTTCACCAGACGGCAGACGTACTGGGCGATGAGATCGCTGCGGAGCGTCCACGACGCGTTCACGTAGCCGAGCGACAGCGCGAGGTTCGGCACGCCGGCGAGCATCGCCGCCTTGTACATCGACGTCGTCGGCAGATCGATCGCGCGTCCGTCCACGAACAGCGGGACGCCGCCGAGGAGCACCATGCGGAGCCCCGTGGCGGTCACCACCAGATCGGCCTCGAGCTCCTTGCCCGAGCGGAGCCGGATCCCGTTCTCGGTGAAGCGCTCCACGTGATCGGTGACCACGTCGACCTTGCCTCCGCGGATCGCGGAGAAGAGATCGCCGTCGCGCACGAGGCACAGGCGCTGGTCCCACGGCGCGTAGCGCGGCGTGAAGTGCGTCGCCACGTCGAAGCCCTCGTCGAGGCGCCGCCGGACGCCGTGGAGGAGCAGCCGCTTCGCCTCCTCCGGCCGCGCGCGGCAGAACGCGTAGAACGCCTTCGAGAGGCCGACGTTCAGCGTGCGCGCCAGCTCGTAGCTCACGCGCCGCTCGACGAAGCGCGCGACCGGGCTCACGCCGGGGAGCGACATCATGTACGTCGGCGATCGCTGGAGCATCGTGACGTGCGCCGCCTCCTTCGCGAGCGCGGGCACGATCCCGACCGCGGTCGCGCCGCTGCCGATGACCACGACGCGCTTTCCCGCGACCACGACGTCGTCGGGCCACGTCTGCGGATGCACGATGCGTCCGCGGAAGCGATCGGCGCCGGGGAGCTCGGGCGTGTAGCCGGCCGCGTAGTCGTAGTAGCCGGTGCACATGAAGAGGAAGCGGCAGGTGAGCCGGACGGTCTCACCGGTACTCGTCTTCCTCGCCTCGACCGTCCACCGCGCGGCGTCGCTCGACCATGTCGCCCGCTCGACGCGATGCCCGAAGCGGATCTTGCGATCGACGCCGTGCTCGCGCGCGGTCTCCTCGATGTACGCGCGGATCGACTCCCCGTCGGCGATGGTCTTGTCGCCGCGCCACGGGCGGAACGGGAACGACAGCGTGTACATGTCCGAGTCCGAGCGGATGCCCGGATAACGGAAGAGGTCCCACGTCCCGCCGATCGCGTCGCGACCCTCGAGGACCGCGAACGTCCGACCGGGGCAGCGCGTCTGGAGGCGGACCGCTGCGCCGATCCCGGAGATGCCCGCGCCGATGACGAGCACGTCGAGGTCGTCGCCGCTCATGCCCCCAGTCTATCCGTCACGGGCGCGGACTGCTCGGCGGGTTCCACAGCTCCGGCGGCGCCTTCGGCGAGACCGGTGCGGGCGCCGACGCGCTGCTCGACGGCGCGCCCTGCGCGGGGTGCCCCGGTTGACCGGCACGCTCGGCGGCCTCGCTCGCCGAGAGCGGCGGACGCATCCCCGAAGGACCGGTCGGCGGCGGCGACTTCGCCTTCGAGCCCTCGGTCGACGGCTCCGCCGGCTTCGGCGGCGCCTCCTCCTCCGTCACGGGCGAGGTCGCGCCGACGCTGGTGCTCGCGACGGCGCCTTCGCGCTCCGCGGGCGCATCCATCGGCGGCAGCGCGCGGCTCTCGTCGAGGAGCGCCTGCTCGGTCGCCGCCTCCGCATCGGCGAGCACCGCCGCGTGCAGCTGATCCATGCTGTCGGGCGCGAGCGCGACGCTCCGCTGCGCGCATGCGGCGATTGTCATCAACGCGAGCGTCCCGAGGATGCAGATCTTGCTCGTCACGGCGGCCTCCGCCGAGGTCCGAGCAACACGCGTACCGCCGCGCACGCACGGCTGCGCTTGCATGCGATCGGCATACGCATTTGTCCCGCGCAGCGTAGCGACTACGGTTTGTCCGCACGTAACGGTCACGACGACCAATCATGCAAAATCCTCTTCGGTGTGATGGCTGCGCCACGGAGGCAGGCATCGACGGCGCGCTCATCCTCGTATTGATGCCCGATGCTCCGGTGAAGACCGTGCGAGGCGTCCGCATCGCGTGCGGGACGTGCGGCCCGTCGTCGGCCGCGGCGGAGGACCCGAGCTCGGTCGCGACCTTCACGTTCGCGGAGCTCGGGGACGTGTTCGACTTCGCCGAGCGGATCATCCCCGCACACGACTGGGAGCGAGGAATGGTGCAGCGGCTGTCGCGGGTCCTCGTCGCGCTCCACCAGCTCTCGCGTCGCAGCGCGTCCTGAGCGGTTCAGCCGCCGTCGAGGGAGAACCGCCCCGGCGATCGCAGCTCGCGCGCCGTCCGGACGAGGCATCCGCGCATGCTACCCTCGCGCGCGATGAGCCGCTTGATGGCGATGGCGTACGATCGCTTCATGCGCGCCTCGGAGCGCGCGTGCCTCGACGCGTGGCGCGGCGAGCTGCTCGCCGGCCTGACGGGCGACGTGCTCGAGATCGGGGCGGGCACCGGCGCGAACCTCCCGCACTATCCGCCGTCGGTCCGGAGGCTCGTGCTCACCGAGGCCGATCGCTTCATGCGCGCGAAGCTCGAGGCGCGCGTGCGCGCGAGCGGCCGCCCCGACGTCGAGGTCCGCGAGGCATCCGCCGACGCGCTGCCGTTCGAGAGCGGCGCCTTCGACGCGGTCGTGTCCACGCTCGTCCTCTGCTCGGTCCCCGACGTCGCGACGACGCTCGCCGAGGTGAAGCGCGTGCTCCGCCCGGGCGGCGCGTTCGTCTACCTCGAGCACGTCGCGGCGGACGAAGGCGCCCCGCGCCTCGCGTGGCAGCGCCGCCTCGAGCCGTTCTGGATGCGCGTCGCCGGCAACTGCCACCTCACGCGCCGGACCGGCGAGGCGATCCGGCGCGCGGGGTTCGTCGTCGACGAGGAGCGGCGCGAGAGCATGCGCAAGGCGCTGCCCTTCGTGCGTCCGACGGTGCGCGGCGTCGCGCACGCGGGCTGACCGCCAGGTCAGACGCGCTCGAGGATCGTCGCGATCCCCTGGCCGCCGCCGATGCACATGGTGACGAGCGCGGTCTGCTTGTCCGTGCGCTCGAGCTCGTCGAGCGCGGTGCCGAGGAGCATCGCGCCCGTGGCGCCGAGCGGGTGCCCGAGCGCGATCGCGCCGCCGTTCGGGTTCACGCGCTCCGGATCGATGTCGAGCGCGCGGATGGTCTGGAGCACGACCGCGGCGAACGCCTCGTTGATCTCCCAGACGTCGATGTCGCGCGCCTTCATCCCCGCCATGCGGAGCGCCTTCTCGCTCGCGGGCGCGGGCGCCGTGAGCATGAGCACCGGATCGCTGCCGGTGGTCGCCATCGCGCGGATGCGCGCGCGCGGCCTCACCGCGTGCTCGCGGATGTACTTCTCCGAGGCGACCACCACCGCGCCGGCGCCGTCGGCGAGGCCGCTCGAGTTGCCCGCCGTGTGCAGGTGACGGATCGCCTTCACCTCCGGAAAGCGTGCGAGCGCGATGGGATCGAAGGTCTCGCCGAGCGCGGTGAACGACGGCGCGAGGGCGCCCAGCCCGGCGAGCGTGGTGTCCGGACGCGGCGACTCGTCGCCCGCGAGGACCATCGCTCCGGTCCTCGGATCGTTCACCGTGACGAGCGAGCGCGCGAAGCGCCCCTGCTCGCGCGCGATCGCCGCGTTCCTCTGCGAGCGCAGCGCGACCTCGTCGAGATCGGCGCGCGAGTAGCCCTCGAGCGTCGCGATCAGGTCGGCGCTGATCCCCTGCGGCACCTGGAAGAAGCGCTCGCGGAGGAGCTCGTTGCCGCCGTCCTGCCCTCCGCCGTCGGAGCCCATCGGAACGCGCGACATGCTCTCCACGCCGCCGGCCACCACGAGGTCCATCGCGCCGGAGCCCACGGCCATCGCGGCGAAGCTCACCGCCTGCAGGCCCGAGGCGCAGAAGCGGTTCAGCGACACGCCGGTCACCTCGGTGGGCCAGCCCGCCGCGAGGACCGCGTTCCGCGCGATGTTCGCGCCTTGCTCGCCCGCCTGCGAGACCGCCCCGACGATCACGTCGTCCACCTCGCGCGCCTCGAGCCCGGTCCGGGACGGGAGCGCCCGGAGGACCTGCGCGAGCAGCTCCTGCGGATGGATGTTCGAGAGCGCGCCCTTGCCTGCCTTGCCACGTCCACGCGGAGTGCGCGCGGCGTCGATCACCCATGCGTTCATCATCGTGTCCTCCGATCTTCCGAGAGCGCCGCGCGCCCGAAGGCGCGGCA
>JBDHVD010000111.1:0-20829 GCA_039809525.1 Labilithrix sp.
TGGAGGAGGAGGAGCGGCTCTCCCTGCCCGTGGATCTCGTAGTAGTAGTCGACGCCGCGCACCGGGACGCGACCGCTACGGACGGGCGTGGGCCTGGAGACGGCGGCGTGGGTCACCGCCGGGTCCTTCGCGGGCGCCGCGGGCCGGGGCGAGCCCCCGCATGCGGTCGCGGCGAAGGCGGTGGCCAAGGCGAGGAGCGCGGTCAGGGACGTGGAGTTCTTGCGTGCCATGTCCGGACGACAACCGGGCCGCCGCCGGATCGACACGCACGCGCGTTTTTTTTGCCGCGGGATTATCGCGGCGCGATCACTTCGCGACCTTGCGCACGGCGGTCTCGGTCGCCCAGTAGACGTACTTGTCGTCGACCGCGACGTCCTTCACGCCGGCCTCACCCGTCGCGAGCGTCTCGCCGCTCCCCATGCAGCCCGTCAGCGTCGCGCAGCGGGCGACGCGGCCGGTCGTGCCGTTGACCCAGTAGATGCCGCTCGCGTCGACCGCGATCGCCTTGATGCCCATGGAGTCGCCGACCAGCGGGCTCGGCGTGCTCGGCGTGGCGTCGCTGATGCTGGCGATGATGTCGCCCGTCGGGTTCGTCGAGTTGCCCATCGCGACGTAGTGGTTGCCGTTGAAGTACGTCAGCGCCCTGACGCCGTAGAACTGCCCGCGGCTGATCTCCGCCGGCGTCGTGCACGCCGAACCGAACGTGCAGTACCGCAGCTGCTTGTTGTTGTCGTTGTAGAGGCTGCCGGTCGCCCAGATCGTCTTCGTCGCCCCGACGCTGAAGATCGTCGAGGGCACCGTCATCTCGCGGCTGACGTCGTTGTAGTACGGTCCCGTCGCCGACTTCGCTCGCACGGGATCGACGGTCGTGCACGCGGGCGGCGTGCACTTCGACGAGTACGGTCCGTAGTAGCCCTGATCGCGCGTCCAGACGACGGAGGTCGGGCCGGCGACGACGCGACCGATCGCGTCGTTGACGACGTTGTCGACCGGCGTGGCCAGGCCCGCGGGGCACCCGTCGACCGGGCAGCTGTAGACGACCTCGGAGTCGCCCTCGTTGCCGTCCCAGAACGCCGTCGACGTGGTGCCCGACGTGTGAACGGTGACGCTGTTGAGCTGGCTGATGCCGCTCTTGATCGTGGTGAGCGAGGTCGACGCGGTGCAGCCCTCCGGCTTCGTGCACAACGTGACGACCGACTCGGTGTCCGTATCGGCGGCGATCACCACGCCCTTCGGCGACGCGGCGATCCCCTTCACGCTCTTGAACGTCGCCACGGTGATCGCCTGGCACGCGCCCGCGACGCAGCTCCCTGCGCCGCAGGAGTGGCCGCACTTCCCGCAGCTCGCGGTCGAGGTCTGGACGTCGACGCAGGCGTCGCCGCAGAGCGTCTGCGTCCCGCAGCTCGGCGCGCACTTGCGCGCGGTGCACGCGACGGTGCCCCCCGCCGGCGCCGTGCACTTGGTGCACGCGTCGCCGCACGCGTCGACGGTGTCGCCCGCGCACGACGGCGTGCCGGAGCTGGTCGCTCCGCTGCTGCTCGCGTTGCCCGAGCTCCCGCCGCTCGACGACGTCGAAGATGAGGAGGAGGACGACGACTCCGCCGACGGATCGTCACCGACGCACGCACCCACTGCGAGGAGAACGAAGAGCGAGCTCGTGGAGAGAGCGAGGACCGTGCGCATCCCCTCGTCGTATCACCAGCCCGGCGGGGATCGGAATGCACGAACGGAGGACGTGCGGCAGCGGCCGATGTGGGCGTCCGCCCCCTGCCGTTCTCGGGGCATCGCCCGGCTCGAACCTAACTTTCGATTAATCCGAATGCATGGTGCAACCGCGCGCTCGAGCGCCTCGCGCGGACGGACGGTGACCGGCGCCCGGGCGCGAGGGAAGCTTCTTTCCTTTACGACGTAAACTGCGGCGATGACCTCGCCCGTGATCACGGTTCTCGCCGCTGCCGTCGTGCTCGGCGCCGTCGCCTGCGCCTCGAGCGGCGCCGATCCCGAGGATGTCTGGGGCGGCGGGGCCGCGACGGATCCCGCGCAGGACGACGGCGCGGACGGCGCTGCGCCCGCGAACGGCGGGGCCGGCGGCGCCGGCGGCGGCAACGGCGGCAGCGGCGGCAGCGGCGGCAAGGGCAGCAACGGAGGAGGAGGGCCGGCGGACGGCGGCAACGGCGGATCGGCGGACGGCTCGACCGGCGACGCGTCGGCGGCGGGCGACGATCCGTTCGATCCGGGGAGCTGCCCGGGCCCGGGTGCGCTCTCGCTCTCGAGCAAGTTCGCCCCGGGTGCGTCGGTCGCCGTGCTCGGCAACTACAGCGTCGTGATCGAGAAGCGGAGCTGCACGACCGCGACCGGGTGCGGGCCCTGGGCGCCGAGCGCGAAGAGCGCGGGGCCTTCGGCCGTCGGCGTCGCCGAGCTCGTCGTGCAGACCTCGGGCGCGATCGTGCTCGTCCTCGTCGACAACGACTGCTCGAGCGCGTACGGCACGCCGAAGGAGCAGCTCGGACACAAGTGCACGGTCGCGACGCCGGGCGTGAGCTGCGCGGGCTCGACCTACTACGCGACGAACATCGTCGAGGGCGCCTGGCCGCTCAAGGTCGGCGGCACCCCGGGCGACAAGTTCTCGGGCGCGGGGATCGGCGAGCTGAAGGGCGACATCCGTCCCGCGTGCCTCCGCCTCGCGAGCGATCCGGTGAAGGTCGGCACCGCGGTCTACGACGAGTACCGCGCCGGCCTCCTCGTTCGCTATTGAGGCGCGGCTCTCAGGCCGCGAGCGTCCCGCACGCCGCGCGCGCATCGCGTCCGCGGGTGCGCCGGACCTTCACCAGGCACCCGCCCGCGCGCAGGCGCGCGACGAACGCATCCACCACCTCTCGCGCCGGCTCGCGCAGCTCCGATCCCACCCACGGGTTGAACGGGATCACGTCGAGCACGTGCCTCGTGCCCGACGCCCACGCCGCGAGGCGATCGGCGCTGTCCGCATCGTCGTTCACGCCGGCGATGAGGACGTACTCGAGCGTGATCTTCCCGTGCGGACGCCTGGGCCAGCGGAGGAGCGCGGCGCGCAGCTCGTCGAGCGGCCACCTCTTCCCGATGGGCATGAGCCGTGTGCGCACCGCGTCGCTCGCGCCGTTCACGCTGACCGCGAGCTCGGGCACGTAGCGCGATCGCGAGAGCCGCTCGAGACCGGCGACGTGACCCGCGGTGGAGACGGTGATGCGGCTCGGCGCGACCCCGAGCCCCGCGGGATCGCACAGCACCTCGAGCGCGCGGACGAGGGCCTCGACGTTGTGCAGCGGCTCGCCCATCCCCATGAACACCAGGTTGAGCGGCTCGGCGGTCGTCGGTCCGAGGCGGCGCATCACCGCGAGCAGCTGCCCGACGATCTCGTGCGCGCCGAGGTTCCGCACGAGCCCCATCGTGGCCGTCCGGCAGAACGTGCATCCCATCGCGCAGCCGACCTGGCTCGAGAGGCACACCGTCACGCGCGACCCGCGCACGCTCCGCGGCATGTGCACCGCCTCGATGCGCGCGCCGTCGGCGAGCGCGAGCACGAGCCGCGTCGATCCGTCCGCCGACGGCGAGGCGTCGACGATCTCCGGCAGCGCGAGATCGAGCGTCGCGTCGACGAACGCGCGGGCCTCTCGTCCGAGCACCGGACCGCCCTCGTCCCAGCTTCCGAGGCGCAGGAGGCGGCCGAACAGGTGGCGCGCGTCGCGCCCCCAGCCGAGGCGGCGCAGGCTCTCGGGCGTCTGAGCCCAGGCATGGGCGCGCATGACTCGAATGTCGCCGGTGCCGAGGCGCGTCGTCAACCGCGGGAACGGGTACAGGTCCCGACCAGGCGCGCGGCGAGAGGGCGCTTCGGTGATCGAACGCACTACCCCCCCGGGTGGGTACTCGGGGCGCGCGGCCGCGACCTAGGCTGCGAGGTTCGTGACCTCGATCTCTTCAAAGGAGTGCCCATGACCCTTCATCGCGCTTCCCTCGTCACCCTCTCGCTCCTCGCCTCCGCCGCGCTCGGTCTGCTCGCCTGCACGACGACGGAGCGCGAGAGCTCCGCGATGGCCGATTGCCCCGCGCCCGACGGCGGCGTGCCGTCCACTCCGCAGAGCGACGCGGGCGTCGACGGCGGCGATCGGAGCGAGTGCAACGCGTACACGCCCGCGGCGATCGCGGGCTCGAAGTCGGGCACCTTCGCCTCGGGCTCCGACGTCGTGTCGATCCCGCTCCCCAAGACGGACGTGGGAGGCGGGCTGCTCAAGGTCACGATGACCGCGCAGACGCAGGCGATGGAGGTGGCGCTCTGGCGCGGCGACGGCGCGAAGAAGGACGAGGCGCGCTGGGAGGCGAGCGTCCTCGACGAGGAGAGCGGGACGTTCTACCTGCGCCTCCACGGCGGCACGGCCTACGAGCTCCGCGCCCACACGACGAACTTCCGGGACGACCGCACCAACGGCTACGCCATCTCCTGGGAGTACGAGGCGCTCGTCGACTGCTACGAGGGCAACGACACGCGCGAGAGCGCGAAGCGGATCGCGATCAACACGCCGATCAAGGCGTACCTCCACGCGGGCATCGGCCCGGACGACAGCCGGCTCGTCGGCCCGACCGCCGACGACTGGTACACCTTCGAGCTCGCCGAGAAGAAGACCGCCACCCTGCGCGTCAACGTCCCCGGCGAGAGCACCGCGTACTTCTCCGTGCGGAACGGCGAGGACACGGAGGTGCCGTGCGACGATCCGAACTTCGGCATGAGCACGAACGCGACCGACACCGCCGAGGACATGGCGAGCTGCGTCGCGACGCTCGCGCCCGGCAAGTACTGGATCAAGGGCGGGCTCGCGAACAGCGAGGACCCGGGCACCGGCACCGGTGACCCGCTTCCGCGCTCGTGGAACGGCGCGTACACGCTCACGGTCGAGGCCAAGTAGCAGCGTCGCTCTGATAGGCTCGACTGCTTCCGTCCGATGACGCGCAGTCGAGCCCTCGCCCTGCTTCACATGCACCTCACGTCAGGCGTCGACGTCATGACGCTGATGCCCGTCGTGTCGGAGCTGCTCAAGAAGCTCATCCCGTGCTTCAGCCTGTCGATGATCCGCGTCGACGAGCGGTGCGCTCCGCGCGAGCACTACAGCGAGTACTTCGACGAGGAGAGCCACCGCCTGTTCGCGAGCGCCGGGGCGCACTTCGCCGCCCGGTCGAGCGATCCCGCCGCGTTCGGGAACCTCCTCCGCAACCGGCGCCCGGTCGGCACGCTGGTCGATACGCCGTCCGAGTACGTGACGGGCGCGACGTATCAATACCTCTTCAAGCGGAACGGGATCCATCACTGCCTCGACATCGCGATGCGGGACGGGACGGGGCCGATCGGGATCCTCGGCCTGTTCCGCGAGGAGGGCGCTCCGAAGTTCACGCGCAGCGACGTCGCGACGGCGAACGAGCTGTACCGGCATCTCGTTCATGCCGGCGCGCAACGGTCTCCGGGGACGCTGTTCGACGAGGTCGACACCGGTCTCGTCGTGGTCGACGTTCGCGGTCGCATCGTCTGGGCATCGCCGGAGGGGCGGAGCTGGCTCGAGGACGCGGCCGTCTCCTCCGACCGCAGACCGCTCGTCGAGGAGGGCGTGGTCCCCGCCGCGTGCGTCGCGCTCGTGCAGGAGCTCCTGCGCGCACGCGCGATGTCCTCGCAGAGCGCGGGCCCGCGTCGCGTCCCGACGACGACGCTCCCGGTCGCGGGGGGACGCCTCCGTCTTCGCGCCTACGCGCTCGACGCACACGATCGCACGAGCTACGTCGGCATCCAGATCGCGCTCGAGATGAACCGGACGCTCCGGGTCATGCGCGCGCTCGAGTACGCCGGACTGACCCCGCAGCAGTGCCGGATCGCGGTCGCCCAGTGGCAGGGACGTCAGGCGCCGGACATCCGCGCGCTCATCGGCGTCACGCCGAGCACGCTCAAGTCCTACCAGAAGGACATGTACAGCCGGCTGGCGGTCACCAGCGCAGCGGAGCTGCGGGACCTCCTCGACGCGCAGGCACGCGCCGTCTCGCTCGATCTCCTGCGCCATCGCCCTCGCACGGGACCGGCGCGCGGCTGATCCGCGCGACCTACTTGCCGAAGAGGATCCCGTGCAGCTTCTTGCGAGCCGCGTCCTCGGCCTGCTCCTTCAGCCGGTCGGACTCGGATTTCGGCGGAGCTCCGGCCGGGGGCGTCGCGCTCGTCGGCCCCGCGCCGGCATCCCCGCCGGACGCTCCGGAGAGGATGCCGCTGGCGGCCTTCGCGACGTCGCTCGTGCCGAGCAGCGAGCGGAGCGCACTGCCTCCCGCCAGCTTGGCGATCGCGACCGCCGCGGGCCTCACGTCCACGCCCGCGATCCGAGGAGCCCACGCAGGGCCACGGACGGTGAGCGCCACCGGGATGTTCTCGGGAGGCTTCACCTTGCCTCCGGTCAGCGTCTCGATCGTGGACGGGGTGAGCGCGACGGTCCCCGCGAGATCGAGATCGCCGGAGAGGGCGATGCCGCCGCCGAGCTCGATGACGGCGGCGGGGGTATCGACGACGAGAGGCGCGTTCAGGCGCGCGACGCCGTCTTGCACGGTCATCCCCACGTCGAGGTCACCGAGCGGGGTCTGCTCGCCCCGTCCCGCGAGTTGCTGGACCTGCTGCATCTGCGTGCCGAAGGGCAGAGTCTTGGCGAGCGGGATCGCCACCGCGGTGACGAGATCGGCGCCCAGGAACGCTCCGTTCTTCAGATGGCCGTCGATCTTGCCGTCGAGCGTCTTCTCCACGGTGGTGGCGGTCGTTCCCCGTCCGGTGAGCGCGACGGATCCGTCGAAGGTTCCTCCGAACGCCTTCCCCTTCCCTCCGAAGGTCAGCACCTCGCCCAGCGCGAGCCCGCGGGCAGCGAGCTTCAGATCGAAGGGATGATCGGCCGGCGCGAGCCGCACCTTCGTCCCGTCACCGCGGAGCTGTCCGCCCATCGCGTCGAGGCTGAACCGTTTGACGTCGAGCTGATCGTCCACGACGGAGACGTCCGCCGCCACGTTCCGCCAGGGCACTCGATGGAAGACGAGGTTCCCTACCTCGGCGTGGACGCTCGCTCGCAGGCCGTCGAACCGATGCGGGTCGGGAGGCGGCGCGCTCGGGCGAGGCGGCGCCTCGGAAGGCGCCTTCAGCAACAGCGCGTCGGCATCGAGGTGCGAAGACGTGGCGGTCAGCTGGAGCTGCGTGCTCGCGCGCTTCCCCGGTCCTCCGCCCACGCGGTCGAAGGAGGCCGTCCCGCTGAGCGCGTCGCCCAGCGCGCGGACGGTCCAGCGATCGATCTTCAGGTGGGTCGCCGATCCGCGCTGCAACGTCCCTCGCGCTTCGATGTCGAGCGTCTTCCCGGGAGGCTTGTCGAAGACCGTCCCCGGCCTCAGGTCGACGCCGGAGAGCTGCCACGTCGTGTCGAACCGATACGTGTGCCGGCCTTGGCCCCGCAGCTGCGCGTCCACCTTCATCGGCGCTCCGGCGGCCTTGGTGAGCTGCTCGGGGATCGCCACGCGAGCCGCGGTGAAGTCGAGCGTCATCGCGAGGGCGGGCGCGGCCTGCGTTCCCGACGCATGCACGTGCAGCCCGATCGGCCCGGCCACCTCGCCCTTCAACGCGCGCCGCAGCGGCGGCAGGGACCTCGCGAGCACGGCCGGGTCGAGATCGTGTCCGACGATCTCGAAGTCTTCGATCCGCGGCGTCTCACCGGCGAAGTTCCGGATGCGCCCATGTCCCGTGATGCCGGCGGACCCGGCCGTCAGAGAGAGGGTTCGAATGTCGACGTCGCCCGTCTCGGCGTTCCCGTTCAAGTCGGTGTCGAGCGCCACGTCGATCGGCGCGGCGTCCGTCCCGGCGAACCGCAGACCGCGCACGTGAATGCCGCCCTTCGCGCGGGTCGGGCCCGATCCTCCGGGCACCGCGGCACCGAGCTCCGCGGTCCAGTCCGCGTCCAGCCGGCCGGCTCGGAGGTCCGCGGCTTCGGGGAGGAACGGCGCGAGGGGCGCGAGATCGATCGGCTGGACCTTCAGCACGATCCGCTCGGGCGTGGGCACGAGCGAGCTCGGGAGCGGCGCCGTCCGCAGGCGCAGCTCGACGTTGTGCTGCGGCGCCGACACCGCCGCCTCGAGGACGACGTCGAGCGGCCGGCCCGCACGCAGATCCTCGACGGTGACGTCGAGATCGGAGGCGGTGAGCTCGCGCCGCACGCTCGCCCCGCGGTCCACCAGATGAATCCGCCCGTCGGTGACGGCCGCATGGCTGATGCGGATGGCCGAGCGATCGGCAGGCTCGGACGCCTTCGGCTGCTTCGGCTCGGTCTCCGCGAGCCGCTGCTGGAGCCTCTGGAGGTTCGTGCTCCCGTCGGCGAAGCGAAGGACGTTCACCACCGGCTCGTGCGCCTCCACGCTCCGGATCTCGATGTCCTTGCCCAGCGAGGAGATCGCGCGGAGCGCCGCGATCCGCACGTCGAGCCGCGGCACCCGCGCCAGAGGCAGCTCTTCGCCGGGAGCCGCGCCGACCTCGATCCCCGAGACGCTGGCGCCGAGCCCGGTGAGGATCCGGGTATCGACCCGCTCCACCTCGATCGGTCGGCCGATGCGCGCGGAGTAGGCCGCGGCCTCCGCCTGCACCTTCCGGGTCAAGAACCCGTCGAGCATCCGCACGCCGACGGCGATCGCCGCGATCAGCACGACGAGGACGATCCCGAGCACACGGACGGCGCGTTTGTGGAACAGCGAAC
Organism: Labilithrix sp.; assembly: GCA_039809525.1. GTDB lineage: Bacteria > Myxococcota_A > Polyangia > Polyangiales > Polyangiaceae > Labilithrix. The sequence goes on from JBDHVD010000111.1 coordinate 8,772, forward strand.
GGGCCATTGCACAAGCCTAGGTCGGACGCCGGCGGGGAAAACCGCGAGCGGTCCGTCGCGTGAAGCTCCTGCGAGACCTCGAGGACGTCGTTGCCGCGCCCCGCGAACGGCACGGCTGCAAGGAGGCGCGATCGTCGAACGCGACCGAACGCTCGATCTCCTCCGTCGGCGTTCGAGCAACGGCAAACCGGTGTAGCCTGCCGGCATGCGCTCGCTGAGCTACTTCGTCGCGATGACGGTCGACGGTTTCATCGCCGACGACGCCGGCGGTTTCGACTTCTTCCCCATGGAGGGCGATCACATCGCCGCGCAGGCGAGCGATCTCCCCGAGACGCTGCCCGCGCACGTGCGCGCGGCGCTCGGGCTGGGTGATCGCGCCGCGCGCTTCGACACCGTGCTCATGGGTCGCCGAACGTACGAGCCGGCGCTCGCGGCAGGCATCGAAGATCCGTACGCCCCGCTCCAGACGTTCGTCTTCTCACGGACACTCGAGGCGCGCACGACCGGCCGGCTCCGCATCTGCCGGGACGATCCGCGCGAGATCGTCCGCCAGTTGAAGGGCGCGCCCGGTCGGGACCTGTGGCTGTGTGGCGGGGGAGAGCTCGCCGGCCACCTCGCCGATCGGATCGACGAGCTCGTCGTGAAGGTGAACCCGCTGTGGATCGGTCGCGGCACGCCCCTTCGAAGAGGCGAATTCCGTGTCGACCGGCTCGTCCTCGAGAGCACGCGGACGTTCGACAGCGGCGTCGTGTGGCTCACCTACCGCGCGCGCACCCCTTCGCGTACGACGCCGTAAACATTCCCGCGCTTTCCTCGCCGCTCGGCCGCTGACAGACTCGACACGTCTTGGGACGCGTCGACTCGTTCTTGCGAGCACACGTGGCGAGCGGACTGCATCCGGGCGAGCAGGTCCTCGGCCTCGGCCACGTACGTCAGCCGCAGCGGTTCAATCGCCTCGGCGTACCGCAGCTCTACGTGCACTGGCTGGCGGTCGCGACCTCGTCCCGCCTCATCCTCTTCCGCACGGAGGCGGGCGGCATGTTCGAGTCCGCGCCCCATCCGGTCGCGAAGGACTCGCTCGTCTGGCCCTACGACGAGATCGCGCGCGTCGAGCTCGGCACCGTCGAAGGCTTGAACGTCCACTCGGGCGGGCAGGCGCTCTGGTTCCGGCTCGTGCCTCATCCGCTCGCGGGCCCCGGCGCCGGCGACGCGATCCGCTACGACGTCTTCCCCGCCGCCGAGGGGCTCGACGACCAGCGACGCTTCGTGGGCACCTTCCCCGCGTGGCTCGCGCAGCAGGTCGCGGCAGGCGCGTTCCCGATGAGCGCGGACAAGCAAGCCCAGATGCGCGCTCGTCTCGCACGGCAAGAGGCCGATCTCGCCGCTCGGCGCGAGAACGAGCACGCCCGGGTGAGGCGTCAGGAAGAGGCGATCCGCAGGGCGCTCCCGACGGCGGTGCGGGTGGGCGTCGCCCTCGGCCTCCTGGCGATCTTCCTCACGTCCGCGATCGTCCTGATCCGCGGGATCGATCGCCACGCCAGAGCGACCGAAGAGCTCGCGCGGCGCCCGAACGACACCTACGAGCAGCGGATGCTGACGAAGTCGATCGTCCGCGCGATCGGCGGCGGCGTCGGGCTCGTCCTCGCGCCGAGCGTGGGGCTCGGCCTCTTCTTGCTCGACCGGCGGCGGCGACGTCCCGCGTGACCTGGATCGCTCGATGCCGGTCGGTGGGCCGAGCACGGCGACGGTTGCGTGCGCAGGATGCGCAAGTCCTCACGCAACGAGGGCAGGCCCCCGCCGCTCGATCGGGCCGCGAGCGCCGGCACGCGCCGTGAAAGGTCCGGCGCATGCGCTCATCGTCGGCCTTGCTCGTGCTCGCTCTCGCCGTCTCCTTCGTCGGGTCCCTCGCGGGGTGCGCGGCCGAAGAGGAGGAGGACGCCGCCGAGAGCTCCGCGGAGGTCAAAGGGAAGAAGAAGCTCCAGCGCTTCGACGTCCTGACGCACAACATCGGCGGCGGCGCCGAGAACGATCCCGGAGACAAGGGCATCGCGTACACCTTCTCGCAGATCGACGCGCGCAATCCGGACGTCGTGATGCTCGAAGAGGTCTGTCACTCGCAGTACGAGTCGTTCAAGGCGCGGTACCCGACGTGGAACGTCCTGTTCGCCCAGATGCGCGCCTCGCATCCCGGATGCGCGAACGGCGAGGCCAAGGGCCAGGTGCTCGCGTCGCGTCGAGCCATGGTCGAGGAGCTGCGCGAAGACCTCGGCGACGTCGACCCTTCCGGCGACAAGCACTTCACCCTCCTCTGCGGCGCCGTCCCGATGCCCAAGACCGCGCGGAAGGTCCTCGCGTGCGTCACGCATCTCCGTGCACAAGGGAGCGACCCCGCGGCCGCCGAGGCTGCACGCGGGCGGCAAGCGCAGCGCATCCACGCCCTCTTGAAGGACCGCATCCGCGGCGGGCAAGCGGTCGTCGTCGCCGGTGACTTCAACGCCGGCCCGCACCGGGACACGCTCGATCCGCTCTACCGGCTCACGCGCGGCGGCAACTTCGGCGGAGGCCTCTTCGACGAGGCGGACCAGACGGACGCGCGGCGCGAGAAGTTCGCCGACGAGGGCGTCCGCTGCGCCGCCGGCGCCTGCCGGAGCGGCGAAGGGACGATGGCGAACAACGGCGCGAAGCTCGACTTCGTCTTCTTCTCGCACAACCGCGTCAAGGGCGACCTCGGCGCCGACCCGCTCGACAACGGCGGCTCGGGCCACCGCATGTACAAGGCGTGGGCGGAGCTCGATCTCTGACGCGCGCAGCGTGACCAGCGTCGGTCCGTCCTCACGTACTCTCCGTCGATGATCCGGCGGTCGCGCGGCTGCGCCCGACGGCCTCGACGAGGCGGCCGCTGGCGAGCGGCATCGGGAGGATCACGTGCGAGCGGCGGCTGCGTGCCTCCTCGGTGCGCGCGCGCATCGTCGTGGACGAAGTCAAGCCGACGACGGCGCACGGTGCGCTCGCGAGATGCGCCTCGAGCTCGTCGAGCAGCCGGTCGCCGTCCTGATCCATGTCGGCGACCACGACGTCCGGACGGAACGACGCGACCGCGGCCGAGGCGGTCGAGACGTCACGGGCGGAGAGGACGCTCGCGCCATGGTCGCGGAGCTCCAGGTTCGCGAGCTCGCGGATGTCGCTGTCCGGCGCGAAGACGAGCACGCGCATCCCCTGGAGCGGCCGGGGCGCGTGCGGGACGACCTGTATGCGGGCCTCGCGCGTGAGGGGAAGCCGGACCTCGAGACAGGAGGAGCCGTCGCTCTCGCACGACTGCGTCGCGCTCCCGCCGTGCATGCGCGCGATCCGGCCCACGAGGAGGAACGCGAACGTCGACGTCGGCCGGACGAACGGCGTCGTTCCCGCGACCAGGAGCGGCGTGTCGGTCGACCGCGAGAAGCTCGGGCGTCGCGCGCTCACGCGGAGCACGAACGCCGCCTCTTCGCGGACCGTCGTCACGGTCAGCTCGTCGCCGCGCTCGGCCTGATCGACGAAGCCCTCGATCGCGGCGTGCACGAGCCGCACGAGCTTGCCGCGATCGCCGAGCACCGTTGCGACGTCATCCATGCATCCCGACGCGGAGTGCACGGTCACGCCCTTGTCGGCCGCCGCCGTCGCGGCCGCTCCCATGGCGCGCTCGACGAGCGGCCCGACCTCGAGGCGTTCGACGTCGATCGCCAGATCTCCGTCGACGATCCGCGCGACCTCGAGGAGCTCCGAGAGCAGCATGAGATGGCGGTCGACGTTCCCCTCGATGACCGCGAGGGCCATGTCGCGCGCCGTCTTGTCGAGCACCTCCTGGCGGAGCATGCGCGTCCACCCGAGCACCGAATTGAGCGTCGCGCTCGTATCCTCGGCCACGATCGCGAGCAGGCGATCCTTCGCCTCGCTCGCGGCGTCGCTCATCGCGCTTCTCCGTCGCTCGCGATCGAGCAGCTCCGTCTTGTCCAGCACGAGCCGGCGCAGTCCCGTGACCTCCACCTCGCCGTTCGTCGCGGCCGACCAGAGCACGGCATGGGCTTCGCGTCTGAACTTCGCGCGCACCGCCCACAGCGCACGGCCGCCCGGAGTTCGCAGATGAAGCTCGAGCTCCGCGGACGCGGTATGCGCGATCGTCTCGAGCACGCGTCGCACGCAGTCGGCGTCCGCCTGACCGACGCACAAGAGGAGGGCCTCCGGATGCACGAGGCTCACGTCGATCCCGAGCGCGGCGGCGGCGGCCGGATTCGCATCGAGCAGCGTCCCGTCGAGCTCGGTCGAGAACAGCGCCTCGCGCGCATGCTCGAGGAGGGCCCTTCGCCGGGCGGCGGTCATCTGCGCGATCGCGTCCATCGTTTGCTCCCCACCAGCGACGCCATCGTCGCGCGCACTGTCATCCGCCATCCCGCCTCCGAATCTCTCGCCGGGCCTCCGAACGCCGGACTTTCAACCTAGCGCAGCCGCGCAACTCGTTGGGGCTCCAACGTTCGTGCGTCACGAAGACGCACCGGCGAATGGCGCGCGCCGAGCGGTCCGAGGATCGACGGCCACACCGCCGCGGCGAACGCCTTCGCGGACGAGGCGGGCCTCGGTGCTCGGTTCGTGTTCCCGATCGAGGGCAAGCCCATCGCGCTGCCCTGACCCCTCTCACGCCGGCTTCGCAGCTGCGGCCGCCCGCGTACGCAGCTTTGCCGGAGGCACTCGAGCCGCGTCGAGGAACGCACGCAGCGCGCGCGCAAAGACGTCCGGCTGCTCGCGGTGGAGATAGTGCCCGCAGCCCTCGAACGTGACGAACTCCACGCCGTCGAGCAGCTCCACGAACGTCCTGCCGTGACCGATGGGAATGATCTTGTCGCGATCGCCCCAGAAGACGGCGATGGGCGGCAGCTCCGTGACCTCGTGCACCCGTTCGAAGAACCCTCTTCGTTGACCGCGCCAGTCGATGATGTCCCGCACCGTGCGCGCGAACGCCCGCGCCGAGCCCGGCTTGGCGTTCATCACCGCGAGCTCCTGGATGTCCTCCTTCGAGAAGCCGCTGCCCGCTCGTAGCGCGAGACGGGTGCCGAAACCCATGAAGGGTTGACCGAAGGCCTCCACCACGACCGGGACCGAGGCGAGGCGGAGCACCGGCCGGATCTCGCGGCCGAGACCGCCCGACGCCACGAGCACGAGCCGCCGGATCCGCTCGGGGCACTCGAGCAGGAGCATCTGCGCGACTCCGCCGCCGAAGGAGTGACCCACGACATCGGCCTGCTCGAGCCCGAGCGCCGCGATCCACCGAGCGACGACGCGGGCGTACCAGGCGAGGGCGTAGCTTGCGTCGGGCCGGCCAGACAGACCGTGCCCGGGGAGGTCCGGCATGAGCACGCGGCGATCGCGCGCCAGGGCTTCGTCGACGTGCTTCCACGTGCGGTGCGAATCGTAGAGGCCGTGGAGGAGCACCACCGGAGTGGCACCGCGACCATCGCCCATCGACGGGCCCATCTCGACCCAGTGGAGCGGAACGCCGTCGATGAAAGCACGGCGGTGTGCCTTCGCGCTCATCCCGCGCGAGAAAGCATGGCTCGTACCGCATCGGCAGAGCAGCGCGACGGCTCGTGGCACCGCGAACCCACCCGCGCCAGAGCGCCAGCGCGGTACGCGGTGCGGGTGCGGATCCGGTCATGCGCAGTCAGCCGAGCGGCTCTTGTCGCGCGAGCCTCGTGCTCCGCGACGAACGGCGCGAGGCTCCGCGCGCCGTTGTTCGCGTGGACGGGCAGCGACCACGCACGCATGCGCCGACGTTCGCAGACCGGCGGCGGAGCCGCAACGACCAGCAGGGGCGCGCAGGTCCGGTCACTTGATGGTGAGCGTCTTCACCACCCACTTGATCGCGTCGTCGCGGTTCTTGTCCTGGAACGCGACGAGCTCGTTCGCCGGCACGCCCGACGCGGTGCGTGTCGCGGCGCCGGGCAGCGGCGGCATGATGCCGATCTCGAGGAGGTGGTGATCCCCTCCGCTGTCGTAGCGGAACTCGAAGCCCTGGATGCCCGAGCGCGCGGGGAACTGCGCACCGGAGTCCGGCGTGCGCTGGTTTCCGGTCAGGGTCTGCTCACCCGCGACCGCCTCGTTCGGGATCCACGCGTACTGGAGACGGACCGCCGCCTCCGGTGAGCTCGACGTCCAGGTGTCCTTCTCCCAGACCCAGTTGCCGGGCTTGCCGTCGGAGCTGAGGTTTCCCGAGAACCGATCGAGATCGGGCGACGGCTGGATCTTCGCTTCCTTGCTCGCCGTGAACGACGGCCCCGCCGAGCCCAGGCCCGGGCTGTAGCCGCCGTCGATGAACGAGACGCGCGCCATGTTCGTCGCCTCGTCGAGCCAGATGCCGATCATGCGGACGTTGTAATCGTGCCCGTCGGGGAAGCGGAGCTCGAAGCCCGTCAGCACGAGGCGATGGTTCGCCGGACGCTGCGTCGGAAGCCTGACGAAGCTCTGTTGCCACATCCGCGCGGCGACCTCGCCTTTGACGCCGCCGCCGTTCAGCGTGATCCACGTCGCCTCGGCCTTGTACCGGTCGTCGCCGTTGTGATCGCGGAACACGACGTACGCCGTCTGGTCCCCGGTGGGGCGAAGGCCGATGCGCTGGAACTTGTGATCGCCGTTGCCGAACCGGAAGTGGAACCCGTTCAGGATCGGGATGCCCGCGAGCGAGCCGTTGGTCCCGACGTTCACGGTTCCGCCGCCGCCCACGTCCGTGCTCAGGTTCGCGATGTTGGTCCTCAGCGTGGGCGTGGCCTCCGGGAGCCTCCTGACGTCGACCGGCAGCCTCCGCTGAGCATCGGCGTGCGAGCTGACGAGCGCGGCGGCGCCGAGAAGCGCGAGGAGGACGAACGAGGTACGACGGGCTGTTTTCATCGTGATCTTTCCTTCCGTGATCGCATCGGGCGAATGCCGATCCGTTCCGGCGAACGACGGGACGAAGCGTCCCTATCGTCGATGGGGATACGATGAGATGAGCCGTCGACCACTCAACCAAAGTTTATGTTTTCAGCCGCCGCCGCGACGGCCTCCGCACGCGCGTCACGAGCAGTCCCAGTCCCGCGAAGAAGATCAGCGCGCCGGACGTCGCGCTCGAAGCGGGCGCGAGCGCGCAGCCGCCGTCGCTCGAACCTGCGGCGGCCTCCCCAGCCGGTGCCCCCTCGGGCCCCGGAGGAGCGGCCCCGGGATCCGCCGGCGACGGCTCCTTCGATCCGGGCGGCGCGGCGCCCGCGTCCGTCCCGCCCGGCGGCGTGTCGACGATCTTCATCGTGTCGAAGTCGAGCTGCGTGCGCTGCGGGACCACCCAGGTCGTGGCGTCCTCGTCTTCGGCCATCTGCACGAGGACGCTCGCGGCGTGCGGCCACGCGGGATCGACGTAGACGTACGGATCCGTCACGACCCTCGCGCTGCCGGACCACGGATCCACGAGGCAGGGCTGGCCTTCGATCTGCACGCGCGGCGTACACGTCGCCGCGTCGTTCCGGTGCGCGGCGGCCAGGATCTGCAAGAAGTAGCTCGTATTCTCGCCGATGTTCACCTGCATCGGGCTCAGCGTCCCCTTCGTCGGAGCGTTCCCCGTCGAGCTCCGGCACTCGAGGACGCCGGCGTTGCGCGAGCTGCAGTCCACGCCCTTGCCGTTGAAGATGAACCCGCCGCCCGAGGCGCTGTAGTTGCCGAACTTCACGCTCGCCTGCGCCCACGTCGCCGCGATCGGAGCGCCCTCCGACCCGAGATGCGAGCCTTGATGCGCGAAGTAGACCTCGTAGTCGACGAGGATCGGTGCGCTGGACACGTCGGCAGGGAGCGTGGCGCCGGGCGCCACCACCACGCGGTAACGTCGCTTGAGCGTGGCGCGGGCCGTCCTCACCACGGTGCCGTCGGGGAAGCAGAGAGCGTCGGTGGCCGGATCGCAGGAGAACGAGTAGCTCGTCTCGTCGTTGAGGTAGAGGAGCCCGTCGGCCGGCTTGAACTCGTAGCGAATCGACGCCGCCACGATGGGCTCGCGTCCTGCCGAGCCCCACGCGGCCGCGGAGGCCTCCGTGACGAGGCCCGGGTCCGACGCATGGGTGTTCGCGTTCGTCGCTGCGAGCGTGATCGCGCCCGCCAGCGAGCCGAGCGGCGGGTAACCCGCGATCGCGAGCGGGGTGCCGCCGCCCTTCGCCTGCACCGCCGTCGGCGCCAGCGAGTGGCAGCTCACGGGCGAGTCGCCTCCCGGGCAGACCGCTGCGCTCGCGGACGACGCGAGGAACGAGGCCGCGATCCCGAGGAGACAGCCGTTTCGGAGGGTGTGCTTCGAGCTTCGCATCGCCCTGAATCGTCGCGTGTTCCACCGCCGCCGTAACTCACCCGATCGGGCCATGGGCGGAGGCGCGCGCCAGTGCCACGATCGAATCGATGAAGATTCGGTCACTGTTCATCTCCGTCTTGCTTCCGGGGGCGCTCGTCGTCGTCGCCTCCAGCGTCGACGCGGCAGAGACCGTCGGTACCGCCGGCCCGACGCCGGTGGTCAAGACGCTGCCGAAGGCGCTCCGGATCGGGACCCTGAAGGTGACGAGCACCGCGGCGGTGCCCGGAGAGACCCGCGTGCTCGAAGCGCTGTTCACGTCGGGCGCGGCCGACACGCCCATCGCGGGCAAGAGCATCGCGTTCCGGATCGAGGGCAAGAACGGGACGAGCGTGCCGGGCGGCGCGGTCGCGGCGGGCGCTGCGGTCACGGACGCCTCCGGGAAGGCCAAGCTCTCGTTCGCGATCCCGGAGCTCGCCCAGGGGGCGTATCGATTGACCGCGCGCTTCGCCGGTGACGACGACACCGCATCGTCGACGGGCGAGGCGAACCTCGGCATGTTCAAGGGGCTGACGAAGCTCGAGCTCTCCGACCTGTCGTGGGGCACCTACAAGGGCGAGTCGAGCGCGCCGTTCGGGACCGTGTTCGTCACGGTCCGCCGCGTGAGCGACGGGACCGCGCTCGCGAAGAAGGTCCGCATGACCGTCAACGGGAAGGTCTGGGAGATCGGCGGTTCCTCGACGCAGATGTCGATCCCGCTCACCGCCCCACCTTCGACGTGGAACGTCAAGGCGCAGTTCATGGGCGACGACGCGAACCAGGCGGTCGAGGCTTCCCGCACGTACACAAAGCCCTGAGCCTCCGGCGGTGCGGCGAGCTATCCTGGAGGGGATGCTCCAGGAGTTCGCGCGCGCGGGGCTCGAGTGCAAGTCTCTCGCCGAGTACGACGCCGCGATCGCCGAGGGCCTCACTCGCACGATCGGCTGCGACACGTTCTATCTCGGCGCCGCGTTGCCGGTGCGGAGGCGCCGCCCCGTCGTGGCCGGCGTCGGCGACGCCTACGTCTCGCGGTGCGAGGCCACGGCCGCCCGCTACTGGCCCGACCGGTTCGCCCTGCACGAGGCCGCGCTGGCGCGAGGCGGCGCCGCGCAGGACCTCGACGTCTTCGGCGCGCGCGAGCGCGACGCTCGCCCGTTCTATCGCGACGTCGTGCGCGGGCTCGGCATCCGCGCGATCGCGGCGTGCGTGCTGACGTTCCGCGACGAGCCGATCGCCGCGATCTACCTCGGTCGCACGTCGCGCGGAGCCAGCTTCGCGAGGCAGCTCGACATCCTCCGGCACGCGCTGCCGACGTTGTCGCTCGGATACGCGGCGCAGCTCGCTCGGCCGCGACCTCCGCGCCTCACGGAGCGCGAGCGGGAGGTCCTCGCGCACGCCGGGCGCGGGCTCACCAACGCCGAGATCGGGATCGCGCTCGGCACGTCGGCGAACACGGTCAAGAAGCAGATCGCCTCCCTCCTCGAGAAATGCGAGGTGGCGAACCGCACCGAGCTCGTGGCGCGCTTCGGAACGCATCACGATTGAGCTCGAACATCGTGCGCGGCTCGCGCACGAGCTGCGGCGCGCGACCGTCATCCCCGCGCACTCTGCGCCGGCGGACCTCGTGACGATGAACTCGACCGTGGTCTACGACGACGAGCAGAGCGCCGCGCCGCGCCGCGCCGCGCCGAAGGAGGTCACGGTGGTCTATCCGTGGCGGGAAGGCGAACGCGGCACGGTCAGCGTTTCGTCGCCGCTCGGCCGGTCGCTCCTCGGCATGCGTGTCGGCCGTTCGTGCGGCGCCCTCGACGAGTCGAGCGATGGTGGAGCGCTGCGGATCGTCGCGATCGCGTATCAACCGGAAGCCGCCGGCGACTGGCACCTCTGAGCGGCGGTCCCCGGCGACGCAGCGCAAACGACGCAGGCGCTGCGCGTCCGTCCTCGCGGGTCTTCGCCGAGCCGTCGCGCCGCGACGCCGTCCGACGCTTCACCTGCGGTCCGAAGAAGCATCGTAGGAACCATCGGTCAATCGAGCGCACACCTTCGCGAACGCCATCGCCGCGCGACCTTCCTCGCCAGCCGGAATCGACCCCGGATTCAGCGAGACCTCGTAGTGGCCATTCGAGCACGACCAACGTCCGCCCTCGGCGCTCTCGCCGGCTTCGCTCACCCACCCGCTGGCGAACGGCTCGCTCTGCCATCCCGCGTCTGGCATCGGAGCCCACCAGAGGAAGAAGGAGCTCCGTTGCTCGCACGCCGCCCATTCGCGGGTACCGGTGGTGGAGCCGCATTGGAGCCGGGGCTCGCTCTCGTTCTCGAGGCGCGTGCAGGTTGCATTGACGCGTGCGATCTCGGGCGGACAGTCCCCCGAGAAGATGCTCCGGAGCTCGCGAACGAACCACGCACCCGCAGCAACCATCGCCAGGAGAAGAAGAGCGCTGACGATCCCGCCCGTCGCCCAGATCCGCTTACGCTTGGGCATGAGGCTCTTCCATGCTCGAGGGATCACAGCCCCGTCATCGTGAACAGGCCGCGTCCGATCGCCATGACGCCGCCGGTGATGCAGACGAGCGCGACGACGACGCCGACCAGCGGTAGAGCGACGGTCGGCGTCGCTCGGCGTCGATTGAGGGACATCGTGACCTGCGCAGCGATCGCGGCCAAGAGCATCATCACGATGTGACCGACGAGCGCCGGGTAGTAGCGACCCATCGCGACCATCACGAGGCCCAGGATCACCTGGAGGTGAAGGAGCCCTGCGAACGCGGCGCCCGCGGCACGGTGGGGCTTGGCGTACGGCTTCTTCTGCAGGAGCGCCGCGGCGAGCATGACGAGGTTCACGGCTCCGGCGAGCAGGACGAGGAAGCGGAGGCCAGAGTGCGCGTGGAAGAGCGCGGACATCGCGAGCGATCGCTACCACGGCGGGAGCGACGAGGCGACTGGGCCGGCGCGCTTCGCGTTCGACACGTTCTACATCGTCGGCACGCCTACTCAGGCGTTCACGATCACGAGCCTCGGCAACGCCCCGCTCGGCCCCCTCGCCGTCGAGCCCCGGAAGGCACGGCGACCCGACGAGGCTACGCACCGAGCCGTCGTGGAGGCGCTACGCGGCCCGAAGGTACGGCAGACGGTGAACGAGCTCGCTCGCGATCTCGTGCACCTCGCGTTCGAGCCAGTGACCGAAGGGCTTCATCGAGGACGGACAGATCGACGTCGATGTCGCCGACCTCGAGGCAGCACCAGCCCCCGCCCGTGACGTTGCCGCAGTAGAACATCGGAAGACCGCGGTCGATCGCGCCCGAGACGATCCACGTGAGCGAGCCGTACCGCGTGAGGAAGTACTCGAACGACGAGCCCTCCCCATCGCCTCCGGGATCGCGCGCCATCGGTCGAACTTGCCCGCGTGCATTTCGACGAAGGACTTGCCGTGACCGAGCCCGCTGAGGGTATCGGCGTCGCGCACCGGATCGAGCTCTTCGACGAGGAAGTGACCTCGAGGGTAGCGGCGACGAAGCGCGCGAATGCGCTCCACCGCTGCATCGACGGCATCGCGAACGGCAGCGCACCGCCTTCGAAGCAGTCGGTTGCCGCGATGCGCGAGCTCTTCGCGACGAACGTCTTCGGGCTCGTCGCCGTGACGCAGGCGTTCCTTCCCTTGCTCGAGAGAGCGCCGGCGGCGCGCATCGTCAACATGTC
>JBDHVD010000112.1:0-20775 GCA_039809525.1 Labilithrix sp.
GTGCGAGCGCAGCCGTCGCGATCGACGCCGAGGATCGCCCCTGCCAAGCCGGCGACGACCGTACCGAGGAACGCGAAATGCTTCACGATTGCCCGACCCGCCCAGGACTGTGAGAATAGCAGCCGTCCCCCGAACGCAGACCGAGCCGATGCCCCACGACGAAGAGCCGAAGACGTCCACGACGACCCGCCCGCCGCCCGCCGATGCCGATCCCTACGAGGTGAGCACGGTCGTGGGGCAGGCCTCCGCAGACATCCTCGCGATCGTCCGTCAGGGCGGCGAGGACGAGGAGGCGCCGACGCGCGTCGGCCCGCCGCCCTCGGACGTCGCGGCGACCGCGCCGCCTCCGCCGATGCCCTCCGTCGAGAAGGTGGAGCGCGCGCTCGCCGCGCATCCGGCGCCGCCGGCATCGCCCGCCGCGCGTCCGGGGCTCCCGCCCGCGGTGGCCATCGCGCTGCTCTTCGCCGCCGTGACCGCCGTGCTCGCCGCCGTCGTCCGCTGACGTCGGCGCGTCACGGGCGGAAGCCGCGGATCTGCAGCGCGAGCGCGCTCCGGAGCTGCGGATCGAGCGCGGCCTCGATCGAGACGTGGCCGCTGAGCCAGCCCATCAGCACCATGAAGTAGAGGCCGAAGACGTTCTGCGCGCAGGCGGTCGGATCGATCTCGCGCGAGACCTCGCCCCGCGCCTGGGCCTCGGCGACGAGCAGGCCGAGGCGATGGATGAAGCCGAACGTCATCGTCCACACGACGCGCGCGTTCGGACCGCTCGCTCCGGGCGTGTGACGGACGAACGCGCGTCCGACGTCGGGATGCTCGCCGTACATCCGGAAGATGCCCGCGAACACGTGCAGGAGCTGCTCGAGGAGCGGTCCGTCGGGCACCGACGCGAGCCCGGCCTCGACCACCTCCGACAGGCGGTCGTGCATCACGAGGAAGAGCAGGTCCACCTTGTCGCTCGCGTGGAGGAACACGGTGCCCGCCGCGACGCCCGCGCGCTTGGCGATGGCCTGGGTGGTCGCCGCCTCGAAGCCCACGGTGGTGAACAGCTCCCACGCCGCCGCGCGGATCTGCTCCCGGGTCTCGGCGCGGCGCGCCGCCTGGGTGCGATGAGCACGCTCACCCGAACTGGCTACTTTTTTGAGCTTGACCTTGGCCACGCTGACTCCAAGATAATGAGCATAGTCATGATTGCTCGCTACCCCGACGACATCACGATGCGCGAGGCGCGGCGCCGGTATTTCGAGGCGAACGCGTTCGGACCGAACGGTGGCTACGACGACCCGTGGGTCGACTTCAAGCTCGGCCCGCTGCCGTTCCCGTTCCCCAACACGCCGGCGCGCGTCCGCGCGGTCCGCTACCACGATCTGCACCACCTGCTGACCGGCTACGCGACGGACATCGTCGGGGAGTTCGAGATCTCGGCGTGGGAGATCGGCGCGGGCTGCAAGTCGTTCGCCGCCGCCTGGGTCCTCAACCTCGGCGGCATCGCCGCCGGGCTCGTGCGCGCGCCGCGGCGCACGTTCGCCGCGTTCGTCCGGGGGCGCCGGCACCGGACGGTCTACGGCGAAGACGATCTCGAGGCCCTCCTGGATCGGACCGTCGGCGACGTGCGCGCGCGGTTCACCCCGGACGACGTCGATCTCCGCACCCGCGCGGGCGACGTCGCGCTGTTCGCGCTCGCCGCCGTGGCCGGGATCGTCGTCGGCCTGCTCACGTTCGCGCTGGTCGTGCCGCTCGTGCCGTTCGGGCTCCTCGCGCACCGGCTCCGCCGCAACGCACAGGCGGCGTGACGGGACGGGTCGCGATCAGGCGACTTTGGTCCTGCCGCTCACGCGCGCGCCTTGCTCGACGAAATCGGGCGGCAGGGGGTGCTCGAGCGCGATGCCGACGCGCCAGCGCCACAGCTCGGGGGAAGAGACGGGGTTCTCGTCGATGCGGGCGACGTGGCCGATGGCCGACAGCCCGTCGCCTCCGGCGTGGACCCGCACCTCGACGCGGTCGCCCAGCTTGAAGCTGCTCGGCGTGACCACGAGCAGGCCGGTCGCCGACAGGTCGCGCGTGACGCCGTGCCGGTTCTGCTTGTCGGCGGTGTCGATGGCCACCGCCAGCACGGCGGGGGTCCTCTCTGCGCGCCTGCGATCCTTCCGAGCCGCTCCCGAATCCGCCGTCATCGAGTCGTTCTCCGCAAGGGAAAAGCGGGTTAGCACACGGTATCGCACCATGCACTACCGCGGAGCGTCAAATTCCCGCGGCCACGCGTGACGCACGATGCATCGGGCACCGGGCTTCGGGCTTCTGGCGCAGGCATTGCACTATCCGCGTCTGGATGAATGTGCCCGCCGCCAAGCCCCCGATCCCAGCGCCGCTCGTGCTCGTCGTCGACGACTATTCCGACACGCGAGACATGTACGCCGAGTACCTGGACTACGCGGGTTACCGTGCCCAGACCGCGGGCGACGGCCGCGAGGCGGTCCGCCGCGCGCTCCGTGCTCATCCGAACGCGATCGTCATGGACCTCGCGATGCCCGTGCTCGACGGCTGGGAGGCGACGCGGATCCTCCATGCCGATCCGCGGACGCGCGACATCCCCATCGTCGTGCTCACCGGACACGCGCAGCGGGAGCTGAAGCAGCGCGCGCACGACTGCGGCGCGGTCTGCGTGCTGTCGAAGCCGTGTCCGCCGGACGAGCTGCTCGCGGTGCTCCGCGCGGTCATCGCGGGCGAGCCTCCGCCGCGCACCTGCAACGACTGACGGAGCGGGTCAGCGCGCGCCCTCGTACGCGACGCGCCAGATGCGGTTGCCGCCGTCGTCGCTCACGAGGAGCGCGCCGTCCTTCGCCTGGGCGACCGAGGCGGGTCGTCCCCAGACCGACGATGCGTCGACCACGAAGCCGGTCATGAAGTCGACGTACTCGCCCGTCGCGATCCCGTCCTTCAGCGGGATGAAGACGACCTTGTACCCGGTGCGCCGCGCGCGGTTCCACGAGCCGTGCTCGGCGGCGAACGCGCTCATCCGGTATTCCGGCGGGAACGCCGTGCCCGTGTAGAACGTCATGCCCAGCGACGCGGAGTGCGGCTGCAGGAGGACGTCCGGGACGATCACCTCGTCGCGCAGCTCGGGGTGCTTGCCCGCGTGACGCGGGTCCTGGTTCGGTCCGATGTAGAACCACGGCCAGCCGTAGAACCCGCCGTCCTTCACCCGCGTGACGTAGTCGGGCGGCAGGAAGTCGCCGAGCTCGTCGCGCTCGTTGACGCTCGCCCAGAGATCGCCGGTGACCGGATGCACCGCGAGACCGACGGGGTTGCGGATGCCGGACGCGAAGAGGCGCTCGTTCGTGCCGTCCGCGGAGTACTCGAAGATGCACGCCCGGCGCTCCTCGCGCGGATCGTCGGACACGTTCGAGCGCGATCCCACGGAGACGTAGAGCTTCGTGCCGTCCTTCGAGAAGACGATGTCGCGCGTCCAGTGCCCGCCGCCGCGGAGGCGTCCCCCGCCGGACACGCCGCCGACGACGGTCTGCGCCGGACCGCGCGCCTCGAGATCGCCGTCGGCGTACGGGAAGCGCACGACCGAGTCGGTGTTCGCGACGTAGACCCAGCCCGGACGGAACGCGAGGCCGAACGGCTCGTTCAGCCCGGTGGCGAACACGTGCATCGCGCCGCCACGGAGGACGCGCACGCGGTTCGCGCGCGACTCGACGACGAAGACGTCGCCGTTCGGCGCGACGCGCACCATGCGCGGGTTCACGAGCCCCTCCGCGAGCAGATCGACGCGGAAGCCCGGGGGTACGCGCGGCATCGCACCGGCGGGACGCGCGACGACCGTCGGCCCGTTGTCGACCCACTCGGTGGCGCCCGGGGGCGGCATGTCCGCGGTCGTGATGCGCCGCCGGACGCCGGGCGCGTCGGTGGTCCAGTCGCCGAGCGCGGCGGTCCCCGTGAGGAGCTCGCCCGGGCGCGGCGGCGTCGTGGGAGGCGCGGCCGACGTCTTCGCGATGGCGTCCTTCGACTCGGTCTTCGTGCGCGCGCACGCCGGAGACCACGCGAGGAGCACGAGCGAGGCGAGCGCGAGGCGACGCATCGAGCGCACGTTAGATCAAGCGCGCTCGTACGTCCCGACGAGCTCGCCCCAGGCCACCACGTGTCCGCGCATGCGGGCGAGGAGCGCAGAGCGTCCGGCCCCGGGCTCGAGGTCGATCGGGCAGTCGAGGGCGAAGACCTGGAAGTGGTAGCGATGCGGACCGTGCCCGGGCGGCGGTGCGGCGGGCGAGAACCCGATCGTCATCATGCTGTTCTTCCCTTCGTGCCCGGCGACGCGCGCGCCGTCGAGCGCGTCGACCGACGGATCGAGGCCGTAGACCAGCCAGTGCACGAACGGGCGAGGGAAGGGCGCGTCCGGATCCTCGACGACGACGGCGATCGAGCGCGCCGACGCGGGGACTCCGAGCCACTCGAGGTGCGGCGGCGTTCCCGCTCCGTCGGCGGTCGCCGAGAGCGGCAGCGTGCCGTCGCTGGCGAACGAGTCGCTCCTCACCACGATCGAGGTCAGATTGCCCAAGCCGAGCCGCTGGGAGACGAGCTTGTCGTTCCCCGCGTGGATCGGACGAAGAGCCTTCCCGAGCGTGACGGCCGCGCTGTGTGCGATCCCCATGGTCGACCTCCGGAGAGAAGGCCGAGCAGGAACCGCGCCGCGGAGGTCTCAGCGCGGACGGCTGCGCTGGTAGAGGCGGAAGAAGTTGGCCGAGAGGACGTCGGCGATCTCGTCGAGCGTGAAGCCGGCGTCCTTCATTCCGGTGATCATCTTCGCGAGGTAGCTCTTGCCCATGCCCGAGAACTGCGGGCCGTCGGACCCGTAGAGCGTCTTCTTCGCGAGGCCACGCTGCTTGATCTGCGCGAGGACGAACGGGTACTGCGGCTCGGTCGCCGTGGTCGGATGCCCGTCTCCGTCGACGAGGAGCGGCCGCGCGAGCGCGCTGATCTCGAGGTAGACGTTGTCCGAACGCTGCGCGAGCGACAGCGCGTGCTCGACCGAGCGCGCATCGCCCTGACCGACGTGCGACAGGACGAAGTCGACGCGCCCCGGTCCGTGCTTGCCGTCGTGCTGGAGAACGACCTGCGCGAGGCCCTCGGGGTCGTAGTACGCCGGCTCCGTCTTCGCGTTGGGAAACGGCGAGAAGCCGGTGTGCAGCAGCACGGGGACGCCGTGCTTCGCCGCGACGTCGTACACGCCGAGGTAGCGCGGATCGTCGAACGCGACCGCCTGGTGCGCGTGCGCGAGCTTGATCCCGATGAAGCGGCCGCGCCGGTCGGCCTCGAAGAAGCTCGAGAGCGCGTCGAGGCGCTCCGGCGCCTCGCGTTCCCAGTCGCCGAAGAAGTCGATGCTGGCGAAGCCCCACGCCCAGGGCAGACCGTCCGGCTCGAGCGCGCGGCCGTCCGTCCCGCCGAGCGCCTCGTCGAGCTGCTCGTTGGTGAAGAAGCCGCTCGTTCGATACGTGTAGACCGCATACAAGACGGCGTGGTCCACGCCCGCCCACCGCGTCTGCTCGCGGATGCCGACGTGCTCGGCGAACGGATCGAGCAGCTCGCGGAAGACGGCCGGCGCGTAGAGGCGCGCGAACTCGGGGATCGCGCCGACGGTGAACGCCCGGGCCGACGCGGGGATCTGGCCGTAGCGTCCGGGATGCAGGTGCATGTCGACGACGGACATCGTGCGTCCGTCGACGGTCACGGTCGCGCGCGCGTCGGCGGCGACGAGCCCGAGGGACAGCGCGGCGGCGAGGGCGAGGGCGCGGCGCATCATGGCGTCGGCCTCTCGGTCCACGACGCGAACACCGCGATCGCGATCGCGTCGGACGCGTCGGGGGACGCGTACTGCACGGCGGCGCCCTTCGCGAAGAAGTCGCGCTCGCCGACGCGATCGGGCGTACCGAGCGCGCGGACGACGTCCTCGCGTCGATCGCCGGGACGCGGCGTGCCTCGCCAGTCGCCCGGTCCACGCGCGCCGATGGCGATGACGCGGCTGTCGGGCGTGACCGCGTCCGCCGTCGGGGTCGTCAGCACGAGCTCGAGCCCGAGCGCCGGGTAGCGCGCGAACCCGAGCCGCTGGCTCGCGATCGTCTCGCCGTCGCCGAGGATCGCGCGCGCCTCCGCGTAGCGCATGCCCAGGCGGAGCGGCCCGATGCCTTCGCCGGGGCGGATGGTCCGATCCGACAGCGCGGGCTGGGCGGCGTGCGCGGCCGTGCCGTCGCTCGCCTCCTGGCCGCACGCGACGGCGCTCGCGGCGGCGAAGGCCAAGACGATCGCGCGCATCACGGAAGCGCGACGTCGATCGTCGCGCCCTCGCGTTCGGTGAGCGTCACCGCCGACGCGGAGCACACCTGCGGATCGGCGGCCGCCGGCTGCATGCCCGTGCCGACGTACGCGAGCACGTGGTACGTGCCCGGCTTCATCCCCGAGAGCTCGGCGGTGCGCGGATACGTCGGCTGCTCCACGCGCGAGAACTTCAGATCCGCCGGCGGCCCCGCGGGCGGACAGCTCGCATAGGGCGCGACCACGAGCGCGCCGGCCGCCGCGGTCGTCTTCGGTCCGGCCTTCACCACCACGCGCAACGTCCCGGCCGGCACCGGCATGGTCGCGCTGTCCTCCGTGGTCGATCCCTCGTCGCTCGATGCGCATCCGAACGCGCTCGTCGCGAGCGCGGCCAACAAGAGCAGCTCCTTCATCTCGTCTCCTCCTCGGGTCAGGGCAGCGGCGTACGCCGCACGAACTCGTACGGTCCCTTCTCGGCGCCCCACTTCTGGGCGCCCGCGGCGTCGAACCCGCGATCCCACGACGCGAGGCCGTCGGCGCGGAGCTCGACCTCGCTCGTCGCGTAGGACGCGCCGTTCAGATCGCTCGGGCACTTCGCGCCTCGCGCGTCGGGGACGAAACGCGCGCCGTCCCAGGTCGCGTCCGGGGTGTGACCGACGAAGCGATCGCCGACCCAGCGCATCGCGACGTCACAACCGTCGCGGCTCGTCACGTCGGCGGGCGTGAAGGTGCGGGTCTCGCGGTCGCACAGGCCGACGGCGGCCTTCGGCGCGACGAGCTCGAACACGCGCGACCGCGCCGACGTCGCGTCGACCGGCTCCACCACGTACAGCCGCTGGCGGTACGGCGCCTTGCCGATCATCGCCTGCTCGACGTAGAGCGCGCGCGCGCCGAGCTCGGGCGCGTCCACGGCGCACATCGCGAGCGAGATCTCGAAGTACGTGGGGTCGCGCTTCGCCTGCGCCTTCGAGTCGAAGCGGCCTTCGAGCCACGTCGCGAGCTTCGCCGCGAGCGCCTCCTTCGGCTCGGGCTCCTTCGCGGCCGGCGGCGGCGCCGGCGTCTCCGCCGGAGCAGGGACCGCGGCCGGCTCTTCGGCGCTCGAGCACGCCGACGTGAAGGCGAGGGCCCCGGCGAGGATCGCGAGCATCCGGCGCGCGCTCATCGGCCACCGTCCGGGTTGCCGCTGCAGAACGAGGTGCTGCCGCAGGTGCCGTTGCCGAAGGGCGAGCACGTGTACGGGTGCGCCGTCGCGCATTCGTCGTCGGACTGGCACGTCGCGCCGTCGGCCTTCTTCGCGACGCACGCGTCCTTGGCGAAGTCGCAGTACAGACCGCTCGCGCAGTCGACGAGCGGTCCGCTGATCGCGACGCACGGCTCGCCGAGCTGCCGGACGATGGGTGCGCCGGAGCACTTTCCCGGCTTCGACGGCGTGAGACCGTCGCATGCGAGCTCGGGCGAGCAGAACGAGCGCGTCGGCGACACCGAGCACGGCTCGCCCGTCTTCTTCCACGCCTCGCACGTCTTGCTCGAGCCGCAGTAGCCGAACTCGGGATCGCACTCGCCGAAGAACGTGCCGTCGCCGATGTCGTCGCACGCCGACCCGAGCGGCGCGATCTTCGCGAAGACCTCGTTGCCGCGCACGCCGAAGCACGCGCTCGCGTAGATGGCGTTCGTGAGCGGCACGCCGCAAGCCGCGGCCTTCACGTCGGCGACGCACGTCTGCGCGCGCGCGCGATCGAGCTTCATCCGCCCGGCCGAGATGGACGCGGCCCACTTGCCGTGGAGCAGCCCGAGCTGCTTCGCGAGCGTCGCCGCGCACGCGCTGCGCGGGGGCGCGCTCTTCAGGTCGAACGGCTTGGCCTGGAACTGGAGGAAGTACTTCTCGTAGTCGTCCTGCGCGCAGCACGCGTCGAGGCGCCCGCACACGGCCTCGGCCATCGCTCGATCGATGTTCGCGATCGTGGTCGCCACGTCGGGGTCGACGGGCCGGCTCGCGTCCCTGGACGCGCCGGCGTCCGCGGTCGGCGGCGGGGCGGCGTCCTCGGGGGCGGGGGCGGGCGAGCCAGGAGCTACCGACTGCGCCGGCGCCGGGACCGCGTCGTCACCGCAGGCGAGGAGGACGGCGGCGAGCGCCGCGGGGACGGACAACAGACGAAGGAGCTGCTTCATGAGGCACCTTGGAGCGAGCGAAGCCCGCAGAAAGCCGATGCGGCACACTGTCTACCGATCGGTCGGTAGTTAATTTATGCGCCCGTGTATACCCGCGGGCGAGGCGCCTGCAACGGTGAACCGATCGCCGCCGGCGCTATTTTCTCGAAGCGATGCTCGTTGCCCTCGGGCGCCGCGCCCGACGTGAGGCGAACGAGTCGCTGTGCGGGACGAGGGGGACGAGAGGCGCGGAAGAATCGGTGACCCACCACGACACACATCTCTCGCGTGTGCGGACCGGCGACGGCCACGCGAGAGCGGGTCTCGACCGCCGACCCATTGCGCCCATCATCCGCGCCAATCCTCTAGGGTCGTGCAGACCTCGTCCGTGTCGGACGGGGCGCCGGAGTGCGACGCGGTTTCGCCTGCGAAGAGATTGGCTACGCTTTTCGGTGACTGTAGCGTTTGTGTTGGTGACCAAGGCCGCGCAGGTCCTCGACCAGAAGTACAAGCTCGGACGCGTCCTGCACAAAGGCGATCGAGCCGTGATCGTGGAGGCGACGCACGTCGAGCTCCGCGAGCCGGTCGCGATCAAGGTCCTCGACGCGCAGCAGCGAGACCCGCGCTTCGCCGCGAGGCTCCGCCGCGAGGCCCGCCAGTCGGCCGCCATCCGCAGCGAGCACGTCGTCCGCTACCTGGACATCGGACACCTCACGGACGGCCGCCCGTACGTCGTGATGGAGCGCCTCGTCGGCGCATCGCTCGCCGAGCGCATCTCGAACGGCGGAGCGCTTCCGCTCACCGACGCGATCGACGTCATGCTCCAGACCTGCGAGGCGGTCGCGGCTGCGCATGCCCGCGGCCTCATCCACCGCGCGCTGCGCACGTCGAACATCTTCTGCGTCGATCAGCCGGACCACAGCGTGCTCATCAAGGTCCTGAACTTCGGCACCGCCCGCGCGGTCGATGCGAAGGGCCTGCAAGAAGACCACGGGCTCACCGTCGCGGGGCTCGATCTCGAGGCCCCCGACTACCGCGCGCCGGAGCAGATCGTCGGACGCCGCGACCTCGACGGACGGGCCGACATCTGGTCGCTCGGCGTGATCCTCTACGAGATGGTCTCCGGCACGCGCCCGTTCACCGGGGCGAGCCCGCAGGAGATCGTGCGACGGGTGCTCGTCGCGGACATCGCGCCGGCGCCGCGGATGCCGCAGCCGATCTGGGCGATCATCGAGCGTTGCCTGAAGACGCGCACCGAGGAGCGCTGGGCGACGGTCGCCGATCTGGCCGACGCGCTCGCGCCCTACGCCGGACCGACGAGCCTGCGCTACCCGACGCGCATCCGCCAGATCCTCGCGACCGCGCCGCCGCCCGACACCACGTCGGACGAGGACGACGTCGACGCGCAGCCGACCATCGTGCGTGACGTCCTCGCGTTCTCGCGGGACGAGTCGCGCGGCTCGTCGACGAAGCAGATGCCCGCGGTGCGGACGTCGAAGCTCCCGCGGATCGACGACGGCCGCACCGGCGCGCGCTCGTTCCCGTGGCTGCAGATCGATCAGGCGCAGGTCGCCGCGATGGCGACGCGGACCAAGCAGCAGCGCCGCGCGCTCTCGATCGGGATCGGCGTCGCGATCGCCGTGTCGATCGTCGCGCTGGTCGTCGCGCTCGTCCCGCTCGTCCAACCCAAGCCGGCGCGCGACCCGCACGCGACGGGGACGTCGTCGCCGAAGAAGGTGATCGACTCGCCCGCGAACAAGCCGTCCGAGCCCGCCGGGACGACCACCACCGCGGCCGCGACGACGGCGGTGCCGACGACGACGCCGCCCGCCGCCGAGCCGCCGCCGGCGATCGCCGCCCCCGCGACGAACACGGCCGCGCAGGCGCCGCGCCCGCACACGCGCACGCCGGCAGCCGGCGCTCACTCCGCAAAACCGACAGCGACCGAGGACCCCTGGGGATGGGAACGATGAACCGACGTTGCGCTCTCGTGCTCGCGACCCTCGCGATCGCGACGGCAACCGGCCCCGCGAGCGCGCAAGAAGAGACGGCGCGAACGAGCTCTGCCGCCCAGGCCCTGTTCGACGAGGCGAAGTCGCTCGTCACCCAGCAGCGCTGGGCCGAGGCGTGTCCCAAGCTGGCGCAGAGCCAGCAGCTCGAGCCGCGGCCGACCACGCTCTTCCGCCTGGGCGAGTGCTACGAGCACATCGGCAAGGTCGCGAGCGCGCGCAACGCTTACCTCGGCGCGGCGTCCGGCGCGGCTGCGACCGGCCACACGAAGCGCGCGGACTTCGCCCGCGAGCGCGCGAAGGCGCTCGAGCCCTCGGTCCCGCAGCTCGTCATCAGCGTCTACCAGAAGGACGCGACGGTGTTCCGCGACGGCGAGCGCGTCGACAGCACGGCATGGGGCACGAAGGTGCCGGTCGATCCCGGCGACCACGTGGTGAGCGCCGAGTCACCCGGCCGACAGAGCTTCGTCGCGAACGTCTCGGTCCAGCCCGCGACCACGACGGTGATCACCGTCCCGCCGATGCCGCCGATGCCTCCCGCGGGCGTCGCGGTCGAAGGCGCATCGCCGTCGGCGCCCGCCTCGGCGGCGCCGGGCGCCGCGCCCGCGGAGAAGGTCGACAAGACCCCGAAGCCCGCGGCCGACAACCCAGGACTCCGCAAGCTCGGCATCATCATGGGCGGCGTCGGCGTGGCCGCGCTCGGCAGCGGCGTCGGCGTGTACTTCGCGACGAAGGACGAGCAGAGCGGCCAGTGCGTCGCGACGTGCGCGGGCCTCGGCACCGGGCTCATCGTCGCGGGCGCGATCTCGGCCGCGGCAGGGCTCGTGTTCTTCCTGGCGTCGTTCGGCGACTCGAACCAGGCCCGCGTCTCGCAGCAGACGACCCCGGCGCGTCCATTCGAGCTGCGCTTCTGATCCGTCGGAGCTGATCCCGGTCGGGCGTCGATCGCGCCTTGACGGAGAGCCGCGCGCGCGTTACTAAACCAATCAGTTAATTAACCGATTGGTTTATAACGATGACCTCCGACAACCTCAGCGCCACCTTCGCCGCCCTCGCGGATCCCACGCGCCGGGCGATCCTCGCGCGGCTCGCTTCGGGCGAGCGCTCGGTCACCGAGCTCGCCGAGCCGTTCGACATGAGCCTGCCGGCGATCTCGAAGCACCTCCGCGTGCTCGAGCGCGCAGGGCTCATCTCGCGGAGGCGCGAGGCGCAGTCGCGTCCGTGCCGCCTCGAGCCGCGACCGCTGAAGGAGATCATCGACTGGGCCGAGCACTACCGGTCCCTCTGGGAGGGCCGCCTCGATCGTCTCGACACCTACCTGCAAGAGCTCACTGCCAAGGAGAAGACCCATGCTCGCAAGCCACACCGCAAATAAGGACAGCTTCGACGTCTCCACGCCGACGGAGGAGGAGATCGTGATGACGCGCCTCTTCGATGCGCCGAGGCAGCTCGTCTTCGAAGCGCTGACGAAGCCCGAGCACGTGCGGCGCTGGTGGGGCCAGCTCGGCGACGGCTATTCGGTCCCGGTCTGCGAGATGGACCTCCGCCCCGGCGGGAAGTGGCGCTTCGTGAGCCGCCACCCGAACGGAGAGGCCGCGTTCCACGGCGAGGTCCGCGAGGTCGCGACCCCGTCGCGCATGGTCTACACGGAGATCTTCGAGGACTTCCCGGACACCGTCTCGGTCGTCACCGCGGTGCTGAGCGAGGAAGGGAAGAAGACACGCCTCACGGTGACCGTGCGCTATCCCTCGAAGGAGGTCCGCGACATCGTCATCGGCACCGGCATGGCCCGTGGCGCGGGCATCAGCTACGACCGGCTCGAGGATCTCCTGGCCGAGCTGCAGCGCTCCTGAGGCCATCGATCGCTACGCCCTGGGGCGGATGACGCGCGCCGCCCCGGGCGCTACCTGCCCGTCATGGTCCGGGGGCTCCTCGCGCTGGTCGTGGTGGTGGTGGGCATCACGTGCTGGCCGCGCGCGGCACGTGCGAACGACGTCATCCGCGACGGCGACGCGTTCCAGGTCGACCTCACGCCGGCGCACGCGTGCTTCATCGCGCCGGCGGAGCTCAGGAACGCGGAGGCGTGCGAGGGGTTCGAGCCCGAAGCGGCCCGCGCCTCCGCCAAGGTGTCCGAGGCGCACGTGCTCGCGAGCGCTCTCGTGCACCTCTCGGACGACGCGGTCGGCTATCTGTCGCTCCTGCGCGCCGAGAACAAGGCGTCGAGCGTCCATCGCGGAACGGCCGAAGCCTACGTCACCGGCTACGGGAAGGGCGTCGCGAAGGGCCTCTCGAAGACGGCGAAGTCGAAGATGACGAACGCCTTCGTCGTCCCGTCGCCGAGAGGCGCCGAGCACGGCGGCTTCCTCCGCGGCTCGGTCGACATCTCCGATTCGAACCCGACGCCGCTGCTCGCGCTGTCCGAGCATCACGAGCTCGTCTCCGTCTACACGAAGGACGCCGCGTACATGCTCGTCGTCATGGGACCGGCCCGGGCGACGGCGGCGATCACCAAGATCGTCGAGGACGCGATGGTGACCACGACCGTGGCGCATCCGATCCCCGCGTACGAGGGCAAGGACGTCAGCGGGCAGCTCGGCGAGATCGTCGGCGCCACGCTCGTGCTGGCCGTCGGCCTCATCGTGGGCGCCTATGCGCACGAACACAAGAAGCGAGCGGCCGCTGCCGCTTGGCTGGCGCGCGAAGCGGCGGGACCGCACGCCCCCACCTACGGGTACTACGGCCGGCACGGCGATCAACCGCCGCCTCCGCACGGCCCACCGCCGTCGGGTCCCTGGCCGCGCTGATCCGCGCCGAGGACGTCTCGCACCGCGCACGTCGAGCTCGTCGTCCAGTCCACGATCGACGTTCGCAACGACGGCATCGCTCGACGCCGCGATGAACGGACGGCCCTACGAGGGAGGCTTCCGCCGCCCCACGCGTACGCGTCTTGCTTCGACGTGACGCATGGGGAAGGTCCGGGGCGGGAGGCTCATCGGTGCGCTCGCGGCCGCGATGGTCGTCGCGACGAGCTGCGAGGAGGCGCGTCCGACGGCCTCGTCCGACGGCGTGAGCGCGACGCCGGCCGGATCGACCACGGCGACGGCCGCGGACGGGGGCGCGACGACGGGCGAGCTCGACGCGTCGGGCGACGCCTCGGCGGAGGTGACGAGCCTCCTCGCGCAGCTCGTTCAGGCCGTCGACGCGAACGCGTCCTCGTACGACGAGGTCGACCTCGTGGACCTGAACGACGCGCTCACCGTCGCGCTCGTCCGCGCGGACAGCCCGGGCGGCCGCGGCGCGACGTCGGCCGCGTGCGCGTCCCAGGCGATCGCGAACGGCTTCGACGGCACGCAGGCCGCGACGCTCTGCGCCGACGACTGGTTCGACGCCGCGGCCTGCGCGGCGAAGGCCCACGGCGTCTACGGCTTCGATCGCGACCTCGCGGTCTCGCTCTGCGCGGGGCGCGGATCGACCGAGACCGCCGACTGCGCGCAGGCGGTCTTCGGCACGCTCGGCATGTCGCGCGCGCAAGCGATCGCCGTGTGCACCGATCGCGACGGCGCGGTCGTCCCCGCATGCGTGACGAGCGCCCTCGGCGCGGGGTTCGACCGCGACGCGATCGTCACGCTCTGCGCCCACCGCGGCAGCGGGAGGACCGCGACGTGCGCGAGCCGCGCCCTCGGGCTCGGCTTCACCCGCGACCAGGCGCTCGCCCTCTGCGCGACGCGCGGCGCGCCCGAGACGGCCACGTGCGCGAGCACGGCGTCCTCGACGTTCGGCTTCACGCGCGACCAGGGCGTCGCGATCTGCGCGAACCGCGGCCAGCCGTCCAACGCCTCGTGCGCCAGCCGCGTCCTCGCGAACGGCCTCACCCGCGACGAGGCGATCGTCGCCTGCCGCCGCCCGCCGTCGACGACGACCGCGTCCCGGTGAGCCTCGCCGGTACGATTCTTCCATACATCCGGGCCATGCGCACTTCGACGACCCTCGGACGGGGCCTCGGCCTCCTCCTCGCGACCGGCGTCGTGACCCTCGCAGCGTGCCGATCGTCGACCGAGGAGAGCGATGCACCGGGGGTGCAGGACCAGGCGACGATCGCGCGGCCGCAGTACGCGAATTGTAAGAAGTATTCGAAGCTTTCGGAGACGGGGCTCTACGCGCTCGACCCGTCCGGCGCGCCCACGTCGACCCTCGGCGAGGGCGTCCGCGAGTTCCGTCCGAGCTACGAGTTCTGGTCCGACGGGGCGGTCAAGAAGCGGTGGATCCGTCTTCCCCCAGGGAGCGCGATCGACACCCGCGACATGGACCACTGGGTCTTCCCGAAGGGCACCAAGCTCTGGAAGGAGCTCGCGAGGGACGGCAAGCCCGTCGAGACGCGGCTCATCGAGATCGGCTGCGACGCGGATCCGGATCATCCCGAGCACGGCTCGGGCGAGTACTTCCTCGGCGCGTTCGCATGGAACGCCGAGGGCACCGACGCCGATCTCGCCCCGAACGGCGGTCCTCGCGGCATCCCTTCGCAAGACGCATGCACGCGCTGTCATGGAAGCGAACCCGGCGGCGTGCTCGGCTTCTCCGCGCTGCAGCTCTCGGAGCCCGATCTGCCGATGACGATCGACGCGCTCGTCGCCGAGCATCGCCTGTCGAACCCGCCGCCGAAGGGCACGGCGTACCGCGTGCCCGGCGACGCGGTGACGAAGCCGGCGCTCGGCTACTTCCACGCGAACTGCGGCTACTGCCACACCGAGGGCGGCCGCGCGTTCTTCGTCAACGATCAGCAGCTCCGCCTCTCGATCGCCGATACGCAGAAGACCGACCCGCGCGAGACGTCCGTGCTCCAGTCGATCGTCGGCAAGAAGGCGCAGGGCTTCATCGACGAGGGCTGGATCCGTGTCGTTCCCGGCCAGCCCGACAAGAGCTTCGTCTTCAATCGCATGTCGTCGACCGAGCGGCGCATGCCGCCCGGGCGCACCGAGGTCGATGCGCAGGGCGTCGCGACCGTGAAGGCGTGGATCGAGAGCCTCCACGAGTAGGATGTCCGGGCCGTATCGAAGCGCCGACGATCCCGGCAGGGCCCAGCCGAGCGACGACGCGATCACGACGTGGCAGTCGTCGCACGCGTGCCCCGACTGCTCGCAGAACAAACAGGTTCGACTCTTCGCCGCGTGCCGGAAGGGCGTGGTGCTCGAGGCGTGCGGGCGCTGCGGCGGCGTCTGGATCGATCGCGCGCAGGCGAAGACCCTCTTCGAGGACGGCACGGGCGCAGGCGTCGCGAGCGAGCTCGCATCGCTCGCGGATCGGATCGATCCGCCGCCGCCGCGCACGCACGAGCGACGCTGCGTCGTGTGCCATGCGCCGCTCGCACGGCGGGCGCTCTACGCCATCGCGATCGACGCATGCGCCGCGCACGGCATCTGGTTCGATCGCGGCGAGGTCCGCGCCGTCGTGGCGAAGATGACCGCCGCGACGTTCGACGCCGAGACGCCCCGCGTCGACGCCGGCAGCGACGACGAGCTCGCCGCCCGCGGCCGCCTCAACGGCCTCCTCCGCTCCCTCGCGAAGGACTTCATCGCGGGCTAGCCCCTGCGCGACGCCGCTCACGAACGACCGGCCGGTGCGTGATCGAGGAGCAGTCGATAGACACGCATGTTCGGCTGGTACTTCCCCGAAAAGAACTCGGTGTCGTCGCCGTTCAGGACCCGCCCGATCGCGGCGGCGACCGCTGCCGAACGGGAGATCCCCGCATCGCAATGCAGCACGATGCGCTCGACGTCCGGATGCTGGAGAACGAAGTCCCAGATCCGGCGCGCGTGCTCGGGGGAGAAGAGCTCGGCTTCGGGGAACCTGTCCGACGCTGCGTCGACATCCGGAAACGAGAGCCGGAGGATCCCCCGGCAGTGCTCGCCGCCCCGAAGGCGCGCGACGTCGTCCGGCCCACTCGTGATGGAGATGATCACGTGCGCCACCTCGTGCGGCCGCACCGCCTCGAGCGCGCGTCGGCTGTAGACGAAGAGCTCCACGCGGGCCGAGTCTAGCCACGATCGCGTGAGAAGCGAGGGTCGCCCGCGGGCCCGAACGTGCTCGCGCGCCAGTCGTGCATCACGCGGCTCACGACCGTCAAACGAAGGAAGAAGCGACGGGTGCGCGGGGTTCTCGCGCAAACGATGGTCACCCGCTTCTCGTTCGCGACGGCAACCGTATCCGCCGGAGCCCGCTCCGAAGATCGGGCGGCCGTCTTCGAGCACGACGACGCCCTCGTGGTGGTGGTCGCCGATGGGGCAGGCGGTGTCGCTGGTGGGGGCGCGGCCAGCGACGCCGTGGTCGACGCCGCTCGCGCGAGGGTGGAGGAGCGCCCCTTCGACCCCTACGACATCCGGGCTTGGTCGGATCTTCTCGTGACCGCAGATGCCACGCTCGCCCGCAGCAAGGATGCGGGCGAGACCACCGCGATTGTCGTCGTCCTCGGTCCATACGGGATCGCCGGCGTCAGCGCCGGGGACAGCGAAGCGTGGATCGTCGGCCCTCGGATCGATCGACTGACCGAGAGCCAAGATCGGACTCGGCTGGGCACCGGACGGGCCCGACCGACGCGTTTTCATCGACGGATGGTGGACGGCGTTCTCGTCGTCGCCACCGACGGGCTCTTCAAGAACGCCCGGAGCGGCGCCATCCGGGCGTGCTGCACCGGCGAAGTAGCCGACATCGCCAACAGGCTGGCCGACCTCCCGAAGCTTCGCTCGGCAGCCCATCCCGACGACGTGGCCGTGGTCGTCTGCGTCCCGGCGGAGATGCGAGCCTGAGCAGCATTCTTCCGCAGGTCGCGGCGTCGCCGTTGCGTCCGAGTGGTACCGCGGCTGGTGCGTCCTACTACCGCGCCCCCTTCGACTCCATGAACGCGAGGAGCTCGCGCGCGTCCCCGGGGATCCGGTCGTACGCCGTATAGCCCTCGCGGCTCTTGGCGTGGATGTCCGCGCCGGCCTCTACGAGCAGCCTGGCGACGTCGAGCGCCTTGGCGTTGCAGGCACGCATCAGCGGCGTCCAGCCGTCCGCGCAGCGCGCGTCGATGTTTACCCCGGCATCCAAGAGGATCTGCACGAGCGCGGCATTGCCACGGTTCGCAGCCTCGTGGAGCGGAGTGTTCATGTGCCCGACGAGAGGTCGCGGGTCGATGGCATTGACGTCGGCTCCCGTCGCGATGACCGTTCGAAGCAACTTCAAGTCCTCGTTGCGCACCGCGCGGAAGACCTCGTTGTACGCATCCGGCTCGGCCGTGTTCACTGCGGACGCGGCCCACGCTGCCTCGAACTCGTCCTTCGAGATCTCGAACGCAGCAAACTCCTCGCGGTCGAGGGGCTGGTCACCGAGCCCGCCATACTCGTCCTCGAGGTGCACCGCGGAGTACCTGAGGACCGGCCCACGCGCATAGCGCTCCACCTGGCGCACGGGATGGTCGTCCTCGCCGACCTCGAAGTACCAGACGGAGGGACCCCACACGTCGAGCGCGTCGCCGCGCAGCTCATCCCAGGGGCGCCTGTAGTACCGGAAGCCCATCGCGTTCATCTCCGTCGCCGGACATGCTGAAGATAGACTTTGGAAATGAAGTACACGAGGCGCGACATCGAGGTCCTCGAGGGACTCGAAGGGGTCCGCCGAACACCGCGAGGTACATCGGCCAGGCGACGCCCGAGCGGACGTTGTGCAGTCGACTCGTCGAGAGCATCGTCGGAAACGTCGCCGCCGGCCCCCCTTCGCCATCCGCGGTGCGCCTGATTCTTTGGAGCGGCGCAGCGATGTCGGTCGCCTTCGACGGCGAACCGCTCCCCATCGAAATGCGTGAGCGCCCGGGCGGCGTTCCGCACCCGGAGCGCTACGCGATGTTCATGTCCCTCGCTGCCCCAGGGAGCCCCCTCTGGCTGGGCGCGGCCATCCTGTCCGCGCTCTGCGAGAGGCTCGTGGTCTCGACCGTTCATGCGGGCGAGCGGTACCGCGCCGTGTTCCAACGGGGCGGTCTCCATTCGTTGCTCGCGAAGACGCCGACGGAGGAGACGCTCGGCAGCAGTTGGATGACCTTCCTCCCCGATGCGAGCGTCGTCCCGGGAGCTGTCGATCTCGCCGAAGCGGAGCGCATCGTCATGCGCGTGAAGGACGCGGCCGCGAACATCTCTCTCAGCGTCGTCGACCGGTCGACGGAGAGAGCGGATTGGTGGTGACGGACCATCGATGAGCGAGCGCATTGCAAGCGCGGCCCCCTTTCCTGATCATGCCGTTCGTGGATTGGCCGATTCGCTCGTACGAGGCTGTTGGTCCCATTCGGTTCGGCATGAGCGTCCGGAACGCGCGGGCCGCCCTCGCCGAACCCCTCCGTGCCGTCGGCAAGGGCTGGGCGCATACTCACTCGTTCTTGAAGGACTCGCGGCGTGATGGCGTTCCGACGGATGACTTCTTCGACGTCGGGCTCCACATCTACTACCGGGTCCACGGTCAGCGTCTGGTGGTGGATGCGCTCGAAGCCTTCCCGCCGGCCAAGCTGACGCTCGACGGCTTCCCGCTGTTCGAGAAGCCGCTCGGCGTCGTGCGCGAGTTCCTGCGCCGCCTCGATCCGACCCTCGCAGACGACGACGACGGAGCGAAGTCATCGAAGTTCGGCATCGCCCTGTACGATCCATCGTGTGGCGAGGAGCCAGACCGGCCGCCTGCGAGCGTGTTCGTGTGGAGTGAAGGGTACTGGCAGCGCCCGCCCGCGCCGCTCGTCGACGACGCCTGACCGCCTCGGATCGCAGGGCTCGGGTCCCGGAGTCTTGCGGTCCGGGCGCCCCGATCGGCGACGCCGCGCGGCCGAAGGACGGAGCCGCTACGGATGCGAAATGACGTGGTCCGACGGCAGGGCGAGGACGGGCTGTGCTGGATTCGACGCGCAGCATCTCGTCTGGAACGCGCCGCTCGGAGGAGCCGTCACTCCAAAGCCCCGCCGTCGTAGAGCTCACGGAGCTTCGCCACAGACTGCACGATCCCGTTCCGCTGGAGCGTGTCGAGCACGTCGCCGACCGTCTGCGGCGGCGCCTTGAGCGCGGCGGCCTGGGCCTCGACGGCCGCGACGATCGCGGCCGGGGCGAGGTCGATGCAATCGAGCACGAAGTCGTCCGGATGCACTGCTTCCAGCCCGAAGGCCGCGATCTGCTCGGCGGGAAAGTCCTTCAAGTTGGAGGTCACGATGGCCTGAGCGCCCGCGCGGATGGCGGCGGCCACGATGTGTCGGTCGTCCGGGTCGGGAAGATCGATAGCGGCGATCAAGCTCTCGTACCCGGTCACGAGCACGTCCGGGATCGCTGCGTTCATGGCGGCGCGCGTACGCGCGAGCTTCTCCGTCGAGAGATCGGTGCGGTTTTCGAGAATATTGCGGAAGCACTCGTCCAGGATGGCGTCGGTCCACTGCGCGCGCACGACGCCCGTGCGCGCAATGCGGATCAGCAGATCGCGCAAAGGCGCCGGGTACAGCACGCACGCGTCGTACAGAACGACGAACGCCATGACCTACTCCGTCCGCTCGCTGCTTAGGCTCACGACCTTACCATCGTCAGCTTCGGCTTCCGGCGCGCCGCGCGGTCGGCGAGGCGCTTCTTGGGGTTGTTTCGATTATTGCGTTTATGCGCTCGATGGCTACACTTCCTTCGAGGCCCCAAATGCACGCGAGCGCGCTCAAGGTTCCGTCGCGGAAGACCTCGCAAGAGGCCCAGGAAGCCCTGCGGCTCCTTGGCAGCCTTGGCCGTAAGCGGCACGCAGCCCGCGTGCGGATCCGGCCAGAAGAGAGCCCCGACGAGGTGAGCGTTGCCGTCCCGAAGGAAGCATTCGAGCTCTTCCTGGAGATCCTCGGCCAGATGGCGAACGGCAACGCCGTCACGATCATGCCGGTGCACGCGGAGCTGACGACGCAGCAGGCCGCTGACATGCTGAACGTATCGCGGCCGTTCGTCGTGGCGCTCATGGAACAAGGGAAGATCCCGCATCGCATGGTGGGGACGCATCGGCGCGTTCGTGTCGCTGATCTCCTGGAATACAAGACGCGCGACGACGCGGATCGCGACGCGGCGCTCGCGGAGCTCTCGGCGGAGGCCCAGAAGCACGGGCTGGGGTACGAACCGTAGAACTCACGTGAGCGCGCGGAGATCGCGCGCTGACTCCCAGCGCCCCCCCGAACCACAAAACGACGAAGGCCCCGAAGGGCCTTGCGGAGGGGAGCGGGACACGGGATTCGAACCCGCGACATCCAGCTTGGGAAGCTGGCACTCTACCAACTGAGTTAGTCCCGCGA
>JBDHVD010000113.1:0-20639 GCA_039809525.1 Labilithrix sp.
GATGTCGACCTCCGCGCCCGGCTCGACGAACGGGAAGTAGCTCGGGCGAAGGCGCACCGGCGTGCCCGGCCCGTAGAGGCGCTCGGCGAACTCCGCGAGCACGCCCTTCAGATGCGCGAGCGTGACGTGCTTGTCGACGAGGAACGCCTCGATCTGGTGGAACATCGGCGAGTGCGTCGCGTCGTCGTCGCGGCGATAGACGGTGCCCGGCGCGATGAACGCCATCGGCGGCTTCACCGACTTCATCGCGCGGATCTGGACGTTGGACGTGTGCGTGCGGAGGATGTGGCCGCTCTTCGTCCAGAAGCTGTCCTGCATGTCCGTCGCCGGGTGATCCGGCGGGAACCCGAGGAGCGTGAAGTTGTTCTCCTCGTGCTCGATGTCCGGTCCGTCGTAGACGGCGAAGCCGAGCTGGCGGAACACGGCGACGACCTCCTCGCGCACGATCGAGATCGGGTGCTTGTGCCCGGCGGTGACCGGCGGGCGGCCGGGGAGCGTCAGGTCGAACGGCGGCGCGGACAGCTCCGCCTCGCGCTCCTTCCTCCGCAGCTCGCGGAGGCACTGCTCGAAGCCGGCCTCGACCTCTTGCTTGAGGGCGTTGACCTTCTCGCCGATCGCCTTCCGCTTGTCGGGCGGCGCCTTCCCGAGCTCCTTCAGGATGGCCGTCAGCTCGCCCTTCTTGCCGAGGATCTTGGCGTTTTCGTCCCGGAGGGCCTGCTCCGTCGCGGCGGCGCGGAAGCGCGGCAGAAAGGTCTCGCGGAGGGTCGCGAGCCCGCGATCGATGGTGGAAGCGGCGTCGTCGGTCATGGACGGGGGGTGTTTACCATGTGTTCCAGCCTCCTCCCGCATTCGAGTTGATACCCAATTGAAATGCGGTCCTCGTCCAGCGCCGATTCATGATTCCGCCGCGGCTAGAGCGCCAGCTCATCGGCGCGACGGTCGTTCGGGAGGACGCGATGATTCGCTTTGCTCAGACCCACAGCTCGGTTGCCTTCGGTTGCCTCGTGCTCGCGCTCGCCGCGGGATGCGGAGGCGGCGGCCTGCGCGGCGCGTTCGAGGACGAACAGGAGCAGAACGCGACCGATCCGAACGACGAGCAGCAGGGCGCTTCGGGCTCCACCGGCTTCGGCGGCACGGCCACCGGCGACGTCGTGCTCGATCCGAAGAACACGACGGTGATCATCGACACCGCGACGAAGCCGGCCACGCCGGGCTCGGTCGTCTACAAGGTCCTCGCGAAGGGCAACGACGTCTCCGCGGGCGCGACGTTCGCGATCGAGGATCCGAGCCTCGGCTCGTTCAACGGCACGACGTTCACGTCGGCCGCGGCACTGCCGAACGGCGTGCTCGGAAAGAGCACGACCGTGCAGGCGACGACGAAGGAGGGCATCGGCCTCGGCCGTCTCACCATCGTGCAGCTGCGGAAGACGGGCGAGCAGCGCGACTTCTTCTTCATCGTCCCCTACGGGCAGGATCCCTCGCCCAAGAACGACACGCTGAAGTTCAGCACGAACATCAAGCAGGTCGACGTCGTCTTCAACATGGACACGACGGGCTCGATGTCGGGCTCGATCACCAACCTGAAGAACGCGCTCTCCGGCACGCTGCTCACGCAGCTCCAGGCCGCCATCCCGAGCGTCGGCCTCGCGGTCGTCGACTTCCGCGACTACCCGGTCGGCGGCCTCTTCGGCTACGGCTCGCCGGGCGACTGGCCGGTGAAGGTCCACCAGACGATCACCACGAACCTCTCCGCGGCGCAGACCGCGGTCGCGAAGTACTCCGCGGGCGGAGGCGGCGACGGACCGGAGGCCGACATCCCCGCGATGCAGCACATCCTCACGGGCGAGGCGCTCACCTGGTCGGGCGGCAGCGTGCCCGCGCACGTCCCCGCCGCGCCGGGCGCGTGGGGCGG
Organism: Labilithrix sp.; assembly: GCA_039809525.1. Taxonomy (GTDB): domain Bacteria; phylum Myxococcota_A; class Polyangia; order Polyangiales; family Polyangiaceae; genus Labilithrix. The sequence continues at coordinate 1,913 of JBDHVD010000113.1, forward strand.
CGTCGACTTCCGGCCGGGCTCGGTGCCGGTCATCGTGAACATCACGGACATCGACTGGCACGGCGAAGGTCACTCGCCGTACAACTTCACCACGCCGACGATGGCGTCGCTCAAGCAGGCGTTCCTCGCGAAGAACGCGTTCTTCGTCGACGTGTCGTCGGGCGATCAGGCGCAGGCGCGCGAGCTCTCCGACGCGACCAAGAGCAACGTCCCCTCGGCGGCGTTCGGAGGCAGCTGCGGCGCGGGCAAGTGCTGCACGGGCGTCAACGGCGGCGCGGCCAACCCCGACGGGCCGGGCGGCAGCTGCCGCCTCGTGTTCCAGCACTCGAACGGCAACGGCGTGAGTACCGGCATCGTCAAGGCGATCGAGGCCATCAGCGTGGGCGCCGCCTACGACGTGAAGGCGGTCCCCTCGAACGACCCGAAGAATGCGAAGGGCGTCGACGCGACCAAGTTCATCAAGGCCCTCCGTGCGATGGACGAGGGGAACGCGGCCGCGGGCTGCCCGGCCGCTCCGGCGCGCGACTCCGACAACGACGGCATCAAGGACACGTTCCTATCCGTCAAGGTCGGCACTCCGGTATGCTTCGAGGTGATCCCGGCCAAGAACACGATCGTGCAGCCCGAGAACGAGCCCCAGTTCTTCAACGCCTTCGTCGACGTGATCGGCGTGCAGGGCAACGTCCAGCTCGACAAGCGCACGGTGCTGTTCCTCGTCCCGCCGAAGGATCCCGGGGTGAATTGATTCGCCCGCGTCCGGAGCCGGTATCGAAGCGCAGCGCGCTTTCGCGCGCGGAGCGCGCGGCGCCGAAGGCGTGCGCGCGGGCCGGTGGTGAGGAAAGGGAGGGAGGCTCATTTTCGCGGAGCGAAAATGAGGGAACCGTGAGGTTCCCCAAGTGAGTCGGTCCATCCCGCCGCCCGCACCGCGCAGCCGTCCGCGGCTCACATGGACGGACGCCGCGGGGGCGCATCAGGTGGACCTGCGCGAGCGCAGGACCGCCGGCTCGGCGGTCCACTGCGAGCTCGTGATCGCCGATCGTGCGGTGTCGCGCCTGCACTGCGAGCTCGCGGCAGAGGTCGACGGGCTGTGGATCCGCGACCTCGGCAGCCGCAACGGCAGCTACGTCAACGGCGTGAAGGTGACCGAGGCGCGCGTGCCCGCGGGCTCGACCATCCGCATCGGTACGACCGACATCGGCGTGAGCTACGACGCGCCGTCGCCTCCCGACGAGCTCTGGTCGGAGCCGACGTTCGGATCGCTCATCGGCTACTCCGCCGCGATGCGCGAGGTGTTCGCGCAGGTCGCGGCGGTCGCGAAGAGCGACGCGCCGGTGATCATCGAGGGCGAGCCGGGCACCGGCAAGAAGGCGCTCGCGCGCGCGCTGCACGACGCCTCCGAACGCGCCGGTCAGCCGTTCGTCGTGATCGAGTGCGGGGCGCTCCCCGAGCCCGAGCGCGCGGCCGAGTGGCTCGAGGAGCTGCTCTCGAGCGCGGAGGGAGGGACGCTCGTCCTCGACGAGCCCGCCGAGCTCCCGCTCACGATCCAGCGCGAGCTCACGCCGCCGCTCGACGCGAAAGCGTTCCGCGTGCTCGTCACCACGAAGAGCGATCTGCGCCGGATGGTGAACCAGGGCGCGTTCCGCGAGAGCCTCTACTTCCGCCTCGCGGGCGCGACGGTGCGCGTGCCGCCGCTCCGCGAGCGGCCGTCCGACCTCGTGCCGTTGCTCGAGCGCTTCCTCGGCGATCGCGAAGAGCTCGCGACCCCGCAGCTGCTCGCCGACTTCGAGCGCCTGCCGTGGACGGGCAACGTCCGCGAGCTGCGCGTCTACGCCGAGCGCATGAGGTCGGGCGAGATCGATCGGGCGGCGGCCGCCGCAGCGATCGAGGCGTCGGAGTGGGAGGGGAACCGCATCCCGACGTTCGAGGGGGAGTACGGCACCATGGAGGCGCCGACGCTCGCCGCGCTGAACGCGCAGAGCGCAGAGGCGCTGGGCGGCGCGTCCGCCGTGCCCCCGGGCGTCGAGCCCTGGTTCGCCATCGGCTTCAAGGAATTCCGCGAGAAATGGATCGATCTGGGCGAGCGAGAGTACCTCCGCCGCCTCATGGTCCGGACGAACCGCTCGAGCGGCGCCGCGGCACGCGAAGCCGGGCTGGAGCGGACCTATCTCTATCGGCTCCTCAAGAAGCACGGGGTCTAGGCCCTGGGCCGCCGAGCCGCCCGCCGTGTCGTCCACAAGCGGGATACCAATTTGCGCAATTTGGCCTGACAATCACCAAAACCGTGACCGACAAGCCGCTCCCTCGCCTCTACGACGATCCGCCGTCGTCGTCTCGTGGTCGCGACGTGCGGCCCGAGACAATCGAGGAGTCGAAGGCACGCGTGGGACAGCTCCTCGCGGGCAAGTACCGCCTCGAGGAGGTCATCGGCAGCGGAGGCATGGCCCACGTCTACCGCGCGACGAACACGGCGATCGACCGAACGGTCGCGATCAAGATCCTGCGCCGCGAGCAGGCGTCGGTGCCGGAGATCGTCGAGCGCTTCCTGCGCGAGGCTCGTACCGCGAACCGCGTGCAGCATCCGCACGTCGTCGACGTGACCGACGTCGGGCAGGACTCGGACGGCTCTCCATTCCTCGTACAGGAGTACCTCGAGGGCGAGACGCTCTTCGACTACGCGCAGCGTCAAGGCGGCAAGCTCTCGGTCGCCGAGCTGGCGGAGATCATGGGGCCGGTGCTGAGCGCGGTCGGCGAGGCGCACGACCGCGGGGTCGTGCATCGCGACCTCAAGCCCGAGAACGTCTTCCTCGCGGGGCGTCGCGGGCGGCGCATCCCGAAGGTGCTCGACTTCGGCATCTCGAAGGTCCAGGGCGGCGGCGACCTCACGGCGGTCGGCGTGATGATGGGCACCCCGGCGTACATGGCGCCGGAGCTCGGCATCTCGTCGAAGGACGCGGACGCGCGCACCGACGTCTGGGCCCTCGGCGTCATCGTCTTCGAGATGCTCAGCGCGAAGCTGCCCTTCGAAGGCGACACCGTCGGCGAGGTCCTGCTCGCGGTCGCGACGAAGGATCCGATCCCGCTGAAGGAGGTCGCCCCCGAGGTGCCCGAGCGCATCTCGGAGATCGTCGCCAAGTGCCTCCGGCGCAATCCCGACGAGCGCTACAAGAACGCGACCGCGCTCGCGCGCGATCTCGCGGAGGTGCTCGAGGAGGCCAAGCCGGGGACCATGGCCGCGTGGAGCCTGCCGCCTCCGAGCACCGCGCCCGGCGTCGTGCCCGCCGACGCCGCGACGACGCTCGAGAGCACGCGGCCCGACTTCATCGACGCGGCCCCGTTCGTGCCGAAGCCGGCGGCCCCCGCCGAGGCGCGCGCGCGGTCCAGCGACCGCATGCGCGCCGCGCCGCTCACGAAGGAGAAGGCGAGCGAGCAGATGAAGGCCGCCGCCGACGCGCTCGCCTCGCGCGAGTCGGCGAAGATGGAGGCGGCGAAGGCCGCCGAGCCCGCCGGGGCGAAGACCTCGACGCGCGAGAAGACGTCGTCGAGGGAGAAGACGTCGTCGAGGGAGAAGACCTCGAAGAGCGGCCTCACCCAGCCCGGCGAGCGCAAGCGCAAGAGCGAGGCGAAGGCCGACGCGGTCTCCACCGGCAAGCGCAGGGCGGCGCCCGCGCCGAAGCCGTCGTTCTTCGAGGCGAACAACCTGCTCGCGATCGGCGCGGTGGTCGTCGTCGTGCTCGCGGCGATCGTCGTCGCGCTCAGGCTCGCAGGCTGACTCGTCAGAAGTGCACGCCGGCGACGGCGTACGCCCCGAACGACAGCGTGTCCGAGAGCTTCGCGCCCTCGACGTACGGCAGGAGCAGGCGCGTGTCGACGCCGCCGAAGAGCGGCGTGTGGGCCGGCCGATAGGTGATCGCCACGCCGGGGTACGTGAGGAAGTACGCCGAGCTCGTGGTCGAGCCCTCGTTCGTCACCGCGTGGAACCAGCCGACGCCGCCGCCGAGGTACGGTCGGAACGAGACCGACTCGTAGCGGAAGTCGTAGCCGATCTCGGTGCTCGGGTAGAGGATGCCCACGCGCATGGTCGCGTCGCCCGGCAGGGCGTCGAGCCCATAGTGGGCCATGAAGCCGACGCCCGCGTAGACGCCCTCCCTGAACGTGTATCCTGCACGGATTCCGGCGCCGGGGCCGAGGCTCGACGTCGCCCATCCGAGCAGCGGCGCGATCTCCACGCCCTCACGCGGCGCGGGCTCCTCGCGGATGTTGCTCCAGTCGACCTCCGCGGCGGACGCGCGGGAGGATGCGGCGAGAAGGCATGCGGCAACGGCGACCCCGAACACCATGCGTGCGAGCTTCATGGGCCGTGGGACGGCTCGACGCGCTGCGCGCGTCACCCGATCGAGGTCACCAACACGGATGAAGCGCGCGCGATCCAGCGATGCGCAGCCCGTCGCGCAACCACATGCACCGCTCGGAAAAAAGCGAGAGGCGACCACGCCATCGGCGCGATCGCCTCCTCGTGCTCGTCTCTCGCTCGGCGACTAGCGCTTCGCGGACGAGACGACCTTCGCGAACGCCTGCGGATCGGCCGCGGCGAGCTCGCTCAGGATCTTGCGGTCGAGCGCGACGCCGGCGCCCTTGAGGCCGTGCATCAGGCGCGAGTACGACGTGCCGTTCGTGCGGGCAGCCGCGTTGATGCGCGTGATCCACAGACGGCGGAAGTCACGCTTGCGGCGGCGGCGGTGAGCGTAGGAGTAGACCCACGCCTTCATCACGACTTCCTTCGCGTACGCGTACAGACGCGAACGAGCGCTGTGGAAGCCGGAGGCGTGCTTCAGGATACGGTTGCGGCGGCGGCGGGCCTTGAAGCCCTTTTTTGCGCGGGGCATGGTCGATCCCTCTCAGTCGTACGGGAGAAGACGCTTGATCTTCTTCTGGTGGGTCTTCGAGACCATGTCGTTGTTGCGCAGGCGACGGAGCCGCTTGCGGTTCTTGTTGATGAGGCCGTGGTTGCCACCCGACTTCGGGCGGCGCACGCGACCGCTTCCGCTGATGCGGAGCCGCTTCTTGGCGGCCTTGTTGGTCTTCATCTTGGGCATGATGCGCCTTCTTTCGAGCCGCTCGCCGGTTAGGTAGGTACGCGCGTTCCGGGGACCGCCGTAGCCGTTTTTTCGACCTTTGCGATGCGGGGCCGCGGGTTATGGCCGTCCGGGCGACCTTTGTCAAGCGATCCGGCGGATTTGCCCGGGTTTTCCCGGGGGAAATGGGGGTCGCGGTCAGCCGGTGGCGATGGCGGTGAACGCGTCGGCGAGCTTCTTCATGGTCGCGCTCGCGCGGGCCTCGGCCTCGGCCAGGGTCTCGCCCGCGGTCATCGCCTCGCGCACGTCGAAGTAGAACTTGGCCTTCGGCTCGGTCCCGCTCGGTCGCGCGATGATGCGGCTGCCCGAGGCGAGCTGGAACGCGAGGACGTCGCTCTTCGGCAGGGTCGACGCCGGATCGAGGTAGTCCCGCACCGAGACCACGGCGTCGTCCGCGACCTTCGTGGGGGGGTTCGCCCGCAGCTTCGCCATGATCGCCCGGAGCTCCTTCAGGCCCTCGGCGCCCTTCCGCGTGAGGTTCACCTGCGAGCTCGTGAACAGGCCGTAGCGGCGGTAGAGGCCCTCGAGGTGCGCGAGCACGGTGGTGCCCTGCGCGCGCAGCACCGACGTGAGCTCGGCGAACAGCACGGCCGCGCTCACGCCGTCCTTGTCGCGGACGAGCTCGCCGACGGTGTAGCCGAGCGCCTCCTCGAAGCCGAAGACGAAGCGCCAGCCCTCCTTGGCCTTCAGGTCCATCGCCCGGTTGGCGATCCACTTGAAGCCGGTCAAGACCTCGTCGTAGTGCGCGCCGAGCTCCTTCGCGACGACGCCCAGCATCGGCGACGACACGATCGACGCGATGACGAGCGGCTCGCCCTTCTTGCGGTCCGCACGTTCGACGTCCGCGAGGCCGCCGGTGAGCAGGTAGTGCCCGAGCAGGACGCCGACCTGGTTGCCCGTGAGCTGCACGTACCCGGTCCCCGAGGGCGACGACGCGCTCGGAAGCGCGACCGCGAGGCGGTCGGCGTCGGGATCGTTCGCGAGGACGAGATCGGCCTTCTTCTGCCGCGCGAGCGCGAACGACAGGTCCATCGCCCCCTTCTCCTCGGGGTTCGGGAACTCGACGGTCGGGAACGCGCCGTCCGGGTGCTGCTGCTCGGGCACCGACGTGACGCTGGTGAAGCCGGCAGCGGCGAGCGCGCGCCGCGTGAGCTTGTCCCCGACGCCGTGCATCGGCGTGTAGACGATCGCGATGCTCCGGTCGCCGTCCTTGCGCACCGACAGCGCGGCGACCTCGGCGAGGTACTTCTCCTCGAGCGCCGCGCCCACGCGGATCGCCTTGCCCGGCGTGCGCGGGACGTCCTTCGCCGGACCGACGGCGTCGATCGCCTTCGCGATGCCGACGTCGATCGGCGGGACGATCTGCGCGCCGTTGCCCCAGTACGCCTTGTACCCGTTGTACTCGGGCGGGTTGTGGCTCGCGGTGATCATCACGCCGGCCGCGCATCCGAGGTCCTTCACCGCGAAGGCGAGCACCGGCGTGGGCACGACGTCGTCGAAGAGGTACGCCGTGATCCCGGCCGCGGCGAGCACCGCCGCGGTGTCGTCGGCGAACTCGCGGCTCATGCGGCGGCCGTCGAAGCCGATCACCACGCCGCGCTTCGCGCCGTCGGGCGTCGTCTCGAGGAGGTACTTCGCGAGCCCGGCGGTCGTCCGGATCACGACCGCGCGGTTCATGCGGTTCGGCCCGGCGCCGATCACGCCGCGGAGGCCGGCGGTCCCGAACTCGAGCGAGGCGGCGAACCGATCGACGAGATCGGTCTTGCTCGGATCGGGCGCCGCGAGGAGCTTCTCGATCTCCTCACGAGCCTTCGGATCCGGGTCCTCTTCCGCCCAACGCTTCGCCTTCGCGACCGCCTCGTCGATCAGCATGGCCGACCGACCTATCACATGGCCAGCCGCCGATCGACAGCACCGCGAGGCTAGGACGAGGGCGCGCGCCGCGCGATACTGCCGGCCGATGGACCGTTTCGATCGCACGGGCGCGCGCCTCGACGCCTTCACGAAGGCACTGTGGGACGCGCTCGTCCCGAGCTCCGGCGAGTGCGTCTCGGTGCAGGGCGAGCTGGTCCGCGCGAACCAGCGCCTCCGGAGCGAGCACTTCCGGAACGGGATGGCGAACTACTACAGGCCCGACGAGCCGGACCAAGGCTTCGCCGAGAGCTACTACGGCGCGCTCTTGCTGTTCGTGATCGGGACGTTGCTCGAGAACGCGAACGGCGCGCTCACGGCGGAAGGCGTCGCGTACTTCACGGCCGCACGCGCGCGCGCGTCCGCCGACTGGAAGAGGCAGCGACGCATCGACGGCCTCCTGTTCCTGGCGGAGGAAGAGGACCGCGAGCTCACCCATGCCGAGCGCGTCGAGATCGAGGCGCTCGAGGCCGCCGCCCCGCGCCCCGATTTCGAGGAGCTGTTCGATCGCTCGGCGATCGCGATCGCGAACTACTGTCTCGCGAACCCCGAGCTGTTCGACCGGAGCGGGAGGCCCGTGGTCGAGCGCGGGGTCAGGGACATTCGCGAGCTCATCGAGCGGCGCCCGCCGGGCACGCCGCTCCACTGAGCGCTCGCGTCAGGACGCCTGGCGCATGCCGGGCGCTTCGCGGCCGGTCGTGGCGACGTACTCGTCGTAGTTGCCGCCGTAGAGGTGCGGCTTCTTCCCCGGCGAAAGCTCGAGGATGCGCGTGGCGATCGCACGGAGGAACGCGCGGTCGTGGGAGACGAACACGATCGTGCCCTCGTACCCCGAGAGCGCCTTCACCAGCGCGCGCTTCGTGACGATGTCGAGGTGGTTCGTCGGCTCGTCGAGCACGAGGAGGTTCGGCGCGTCGAACAGGATCTTCGCCAGCGCGAGGCGCGCGCGCTCGCCGCCGGAGAGGACCTTGATCGGCTTGTCGTGATCGTCGCCGTGGAAGCCGAAGGCGCCGGCGAGGTTGCGGAGCGTGCCGAGGTTCGTCGTCGGCGAGTGCGCGACGAGCTCCTCGATCACCGTGCGCGACGCATCGAGCTGCTCGAGCTGGTGCTGGGCGAAGTAGCCCATGGTGACGGACGCGCCGACCGACACGTTGCCGTCGTCCGGCTTCAGCTGGCCGGCCATCATCTTGAGGAGCGTCGTCTTGCCCGAGCCGTTCTCGCCCATGACCGCCCAGCGCTCGGTGCGGCGCACGAGCATGCTCAGGCCGTCGTGGATCACCTTCGAGCCGTACTGCTTGCAGACGCCCTCGACCTTGATCACGTCGTCGCCGCTGCGCGGCGCGGGCTTGAAGTCGAACGTCTTCTCGATCAGCTTCCGCGGCGGCTCGACCTTCTCGATCTTCTCGAGCTTCTTCACGCGCGACTGGACCTGCGCGGCGTGCGAGGCGCGCGCCTTGAACCGCTCGATGAACGCCTTCTCCTTCGCGAGCATCGCCTGCTGGCGCTCGTACTGCGCCGCCTGCTGCGCCTGCGCGAGCGCGCGCTGCTGCTCGTAGAACTCGTAGTCGCCCGAGTAGCTCTTGATCTCGCCGCCGTCGATCTCGACGATCTTCTTCACCACGCGGTTCATGACGTCGCGGTCGTGGCACGTCATGAGGACCGCGCCGCGGTACTCGCGGAGGAACCCCTCGAGCCAGAGGATCGACTCGATGTCGAGGTAGTTGGTGGGCTCGTCGAGGAGGAGGACGTCGGGCCGCGCGAGGAGGATCTGCGCGAGGGCGACGCGCATCTTCCATCCGCCGGAGAGCGCGCCGACGTCGCCGGCGACCTGCTCGGGCGCGAAGCCGAGGCCGGCGAGGATCGCCTGCGCGCGCGCCTCGAGGTCGTAGCCCCCGAGCTCCTGGTAGCGCGCCTGCACGTCGCCGAACCGCTCGATCGCGTCGGCGAAGCCGGGCGACTCGGGGTCGTTCATCTCGTGCTCGAGCTTGGCGAGCTCCTCGCCGAGGCGGCCCGCCTCCCCCGCCCCGGAGAGCGTCTCGGCGAGCACGCTGCGCCCCTTGAGGTCGCCGACGTCCTGCCGGAAGTAGCCGATGGTGGTGCGCTTGGGGCGGTCGACGACGCCGTCGTCGGGGTGCTCCTCGCCGGTGATCAGGCGGAAGACGGTGCTCTTGCCGGCGCCGTTCGGGCCGACCAGGCCGACCTTCTCGCCTTCGCCGAGGAAGAAGGACGCCTCGAGGAAGAGGATCTGACCGCCGTACTGCTTCGAGATGTTGGAAAACGAGATCATGAGCCGGAGTCCGCTTTCTTTAGCACGGCGCCGGATGGCCTATAGTTGCGACGCATGCTTGCGTTCGCGCTGCGCCGCGCGATCTGGGCCGTCCCGACGCTTTTCGGGGTGAGCCTCGTCGTCTTTCTCCTGACGACGCTCCTGCCCGAGCCGCAGCTCGACCAGTCGCGTCCGCTGGACGTGGCAGCGCGCATCCACGTGGACGAGCTCCGCCGCGCGCGGTTCCTCGACCTGCCGCGGCTGATCAACGTCTCGCCGCGCGACGTGCAGACGAAGGTCGAGGAGTGCGTCGGGCACATCGTGGCGAACGACGACGACGCGACGCTCTGCGAGTCGAGGCTCGCGACGATGGGCGGCGCCGCGCTGCCCTACGTGCTGCCCCGGCTCGACAACATCCCGCCGGCCGAGCGAGGCCGCATCGCGCTCGCGCTCGCGCCGGTCGCGCGACGGATGGGCATCGGCGACGAGGCGGAGATCACCGACCGGGATCGCGCGGCCCTGTTCTGGTCGCGGTTCTGGGAGGATCGATCGGTCGACTTCACCGATCCGGCCGTCCGCCGCGCGGTGAAGCGCGTCGCCCAGCGCGGCACCGATCTGCGCGAGCAGGAGATCCGGCTGGTCGACACGTTCGCCCTCCGCGAGCTCGTCGAGGCCATCCGCGTGACGAAGGACGTCGAGGTCCTCGCGCGCCTCACGCGGATCGCCTCGCACGTCACCGGACGCGACGCGGTCGTCCCGGAGGGCGCCGATCGCGCCACCATGCGCGCGATCCGCTCGGGCTGGCTCTCGTGGTGGTACGTGCACGAGACCGACTACATCGCGCTGCAGGGCGGCGAGAAGGTCACCGCGAGCATCGCCCAGACGCGCTACGCGAAATGGGTGCTCGGCGCGGTCACCGGGCAGCTCGGCCTGTCGACGCGCGACGGACAGCCGATCTTCGACAAGCTGCTCGCGCGCGCGCCGGTGACGCTGGGGATGGCGTTCCTCGCGCTCCTCGCGAGCGCGGCCGCGGCGGTGCCGCTCGGCGTGCTCGCGGCGTGGCGGCGCGGCGGGACGGTCGATCATGCGACCGCCATCGGCGTGCTCGCGATCTATGCCGTGCCGACGTTCCTCGTCGCGCAGCTGCTCGCGTCGTTCGGGTCGAGCGTCGGCGTCTTCCTGCCGGTGCTCGCGCTCGCGACCGTCTCGCTCTCGGCCATGATGCAGACCCAGCGCGCGGCGATGATCGACGCGCTCGGCCGCGATTACATCCGCGCGGCCCGCGCGAAGGGCGCGCGGACGCTCCGCGTGGCGGTGGTGCACGCGTTGCGGAACGCGCTGATGCCCACGGTGACGCTCGCCGGCGTCCAGCTGCCCGCGCTGATCGGCGGCGCGTTCGTCGTCGAGGAGGTCTTCGGCGTGCAGGGCATCGGCTGGGAGACGCTGCGCGCGATCGAGGCGCGCGACGCGGCGTGGATCGTGGCGGTCACCCTGCTCTGCGCGATGGTGACCACCGTCTCGCTCGTGACGAGCGACATCGCCTACGGCCTGCTCGATCCGCGCGTGCGCGAGCGGCAGACCCGGAGGCGCACCGCATGAGCGACGCGCCCCTCTCCGGCGAAGACGATCGCGACAGCGTCCCCATCCCGCTGTCGCGGCGCTCGCAGCCCGCGCCCGAGCCGCCGGCGCGCGAGACCAGCGTGCCCAAGGCGCCGGCGCCGCCGATGGGCGGCGTGCACTGGGCCGATCCCGAGGCGGCGACGCGGAGGCTCGGAAAGATCGGCACGCTCGTCGCGGCGCTCCTCGTGCTCGTCGCCGTGTTCGCCGACATGCTCGCGAGCGATCGGCCGGTCGCGTGCAAGGTCGACGGCCGCGTCGTCCTCTTCGCGAACGTGACCCAGGTGGCGGTCGACACGTCGCGCGCGGAGTGGAGCGTCGGGGCGCTCGTCGCGCACGGCCCGAGCTCGACGTCGACGCCGCTCCTTCGCCCCGGCGCAGAGCGCGGCCATCCGTTCGGCACCGACCGGCTCGGACGCGACGTGTTCGCCCGCGTGGTGCACGGGACGCGGAGCTACCTCGTGTTCGCCCTGCTCGCCATGGCCGCGTCGATCGCGCTCGGGGTCCTCTTCGGCGCGCTCGCCGGTCTGTTCGGCGGTCCCACCGACGCGTTCGTGAGCCGCGCGATCGAGTCGATCTCCGCCTTCCCGCCGCTCGTGCTCGTGCTCGGCATCCAGGCCGCCGTGCCCACGCCGACCTTGCTCACGCTCTTCCTCGCCATCGCGCTGACGCGCTGGCCGGAGATCGCGCGCCTCGTCCGCGGCGAGGTCATCCTCGCGTCGACGCGCGACTACGCGCTCGCCGCGCGCGCGCTCGGCGCTTCGCCGTTGCGTGTACTCCGCAAGCACATCATGCCGAACGTGCTCGGCCCGCTGGTGGTGGCGGCCGCGCTCGGGGTGTCCGCGGTGGTGCTCACCGAGGCCTCGCTCGACTTCCTCCGCATCGGACCGCCCGCGGGCGCGGCGTCGTGGGGCGAGACGATGAGCGAGTTCCGCGATGCGTCGGACGCCTGGTGGCTGCTCGCGTTCCCCGGCCTGTTCATCGTCGCCACGGTCATCGCGCTCACGCTGCTCGGCGAGGCCATCCGCGATCGGCTCGATCCGCGGACCTGACGCCGCTGCGGCGCGGCCGCCCTGTGAGCCCGGAGGGAGGCGTGCGATGCTGCGCGACGACCATGGCCGATCCGTTCGAGGCGCTTCGACGCGACATCTCCACGCTCGGTCATCTGCTCGGCGACACGCTCGTCGAGCAGGAGGGCCCCGCGCTGCTCGAGCTCGAGGAGTCGATCCGCGCGCTCGCCAAGGAGCGGCGCAAGCGCGGGCGGCGCGGCCCGGCGGCGGCGCAGATGCGGGCGGCGATCGAGGCGCTCGACACCGCGACGGCGGAGAAGGTCGCGCGCGCGTTCACCCACTACTTCCTCCTCGTGAACCTCGCCGAGCAGCACCACCGCACGCGGCGGCGTCGCGACTACGCGCGCGAGGGCACGGCCCAGCCGGGATCGCTCGCCGACGAGATCGGCAAGCTCGCCGAGCGCGTGCCATACGAGCGGTTCGCCGAGGTGCTCGCGCGCACGCACATCGAGCTCGTCTTCACCGCGCACCCGAGCGAAGCGCAGCGGCGCACGGTCCTCGACAAGCACCGCAGGATCGCGCAGCTGCTCGCGCGGCGCGAGCGCGCCGAGCTCGTCCCCGAGGAGCGCGCCGAGCTCGATCTCGCGCTCCGCGAGGAGGTCACCACGCTGTGGCAGACCGACGAGAACCGTCAGGCGAAGCCTCGCGTCGGCGACGAGGTGAAGAACACGCTCTTCTACCTCGAGGAGGTCCTCTTCCCGCTGATCCCCCGCTTCTATCGCGCGCTCGACGCGGCGATCGCGGGCGCGTACGGCAAGGACGACGAGGCCAATCGAGCGCCGACCATCCTCACGTTCGGCTCGTGGGTCGGCGCGGACATGGACGGCAACCCCAACGTCACGCCGGACGTCGCGGTCGACACCGCGTACGCGCAGGCCGCGCGCGTGATCGCCCTCTACCTCCGGGAGATCGCCGTGGTCGGCGAAGCGCTCTCGCAGAGCGCGCGCCGCGTGCGCGTCAGCGCCGAGCTCGAGGCGTCGATCGCCGGGGACGCGAAGGCGATGCCCGAGGTCGCCGAACACCTCGCGACGACCACCGCCGACGAGCCCTATCGCCGGAAGCTCCGCTACGTCGAGCATCGCCTCGAGCTGACGCGCGCCGCCTTCCTCGCCGGGCGTCACGCGGGGGCGAGCGAGCTCGCGCTCCCACCGAACGCGTACCGCGCGCCCTCCGAGATGCTGTCGGATCTGCGCATCCTCGCGCGGTCGCTCGAGGAGAACCGCGGTCGGCTCGCGGGCCTCCGTCGCGTGCGCGCGCTCGAGCGACAGGTCGAGACGTTCGGCTTCCACCTCGCGCGCCTCGACGTGCGCATCGCCGCCGAGTGGATCCGCGAGCGCAAGCCCGAGGGCACCGCCGCGATGGAGGCGGTCGCGCGCATCCGGCGGCTCACCGCCGGCGGCGGCGCGGAGTCGCTCATCATGTCGATGGCCCACGGCGCGGACGACATGCTCGCGGCGCTGGAGGTCGCGAAGGCGTGCGGCCTCCATCGCCCCGACGAGGGCGTCGCCGAGGTGTCGATCGTGCCGCTGTTCGAGACGCTCGACGATCTCACGCGGTGCCCCGGCGAGATCGAGAAGGTCATCGCCCACCCCGAGTACCGCCGGTACCTCGATCTCCGCGGCGGCGTGCAGGAGATCATGATCGGCTACTCCGACTCGAACAAGGACGCCGGCATCCTCGGCTCCTCGTTCGCGCTCTACCGCGCGCAGCAGCGCCTCGTGGAGATCGGCGAGAAGAGCGGCCTCCGGCTCAAGATCTTCCACGGCCGCGGCGGATCGATCGGCCGAGGCGGCGGCCCCTCGCAGCGCGCGATCGAGAGCCTGCCGCCCGGCTCGATCGACGGCCGCTTCAAGCTCACCGAGCAGGGCGAGGTGCTCGGCTGGAAGTACCTGCTCTCCGAGATCGCCGAGCGGAACCTCGAGATCACCGCGAGCGGCGTGCTCGAGTCGAGCGCGGTCGTCGATCCGCCGGACTGCTCCGAGCTCGAGGACGCGTTCGAGGAGGTCGCGCGCATCAGCGTCGAGACGTACCGCCGGCTCGTGCGCGATCCCGACTTCATCGAGTACTACACGTCCTCGACGCCGCTCGACGAGATCGCGCGGCTCAACATCGGTTCGCGCCCCGCCCGGCGCACGCAGAAGAAGCAGCGATCGCTCGACGATCTCCGCGCCATCCCCTGGGTGTTCGCGTGGACGCAGTCGCGCCAGATGGTGCCGGGCTGGTACGGCGCCGGACGCGCGCTCACGCATCTCCTCGAGACGCGCGGGCTCGAGGTCGCGCGCCGCATGCGCGCGGAGTGGCCGTTCTTCGCCACGACGCTCGACGCGGTCGCCGTCTCGCTCGCCACCGCGGACATGGACATCGCCGGCCGCTACGCCGCGCTCGTCCCGGACCGCGATTTGGCCCGGCGCCTCTACCGCATGATCGCGCTCGACCACGGGCGCGCCGTCCGCGCGGTCTGCCGCATCCTCGATCAGGAGAACATCCTCGATCACCAGCCCACGCTCGCCCGCTCGATCGAGCTGCGGAATCCCTACGTCGATCCGCTCAGCTTCATCCAGATCGAGCTCCTGCGCAGGAGGCGCGCGGCGCCGGAGTCGTCCCCCGACCTCGGCACGCCGCAGGCCTCGGAAGAAGAGACCCGGGCGAGGGCCGTCCTCCTCACCATCAACGGCATCGCCGCCGGCTTGCGAAACACCGGCTGACTGCGTTACGGAGCAGGGTCAAATGCACATCTTCGGCGGATCGAAGCCTGCGGGCGGAGGCAAGAAGGGCGCGCTCCCGAACGTCACCGAGCGGGAGTTCGAGCAGGAGGTCCTGCTCAGCGAGATCCCCGTCCTCGTCGAGTTCATCCTCGAGGCCGACCGCACCTGCCAGGCGATCGTCCCGGAGGTCGAGGCGTTCGCGAAGGAGATCGAGGGCAAGGTGAAGGTCGTCACCTGCGATCTCGAGCGTTCGCCGGGCCTCGCGCGGCAGCTCCGGATCCAGCAGGTCCCGGTCTTCATGCTCTTCGTCGACCAGCGCCTCGGCGACGCGCAGGCGGGCCCGCTCAACAAGAAGCAGCTCCGCGCGATGGTCGAGCCCTTCCTCCCGCGCGCCGCCGGCGCGCTCAAGCCGCGCGAGCTCGCCGAGCTGCTCAAGCAGGGCGCGGTCGCGGCGGTCGACGTCCGCGACGCCTCGGCGTTCGGCCGCGCGCACATCCCGCGCGCAGCGAACATCCCTCTCGACGAGCTCGAGGGGCGCCTCGCCGAGCTGTACATGCTGCCGGGCCAGCCGGTCCTCTACGATCGCTCGGGCGACAAGACGAAGGACTTCGCCGAGAAGATGACCGAGCAGGGGACGCCCGTCGCCTTCCTCGAGGGCGGCTTCCTCGCGTGGGAGGCCGAGGGCCTGCCGATCGAGCGCGGCTGATCGCCGGATCAGAACGGTACGGTCAGCGACACCACGCGCCCGCCGGCGACCGGCTGCGTGCCGAGCGCGGCGCCGTCCATCCAGCGCGGCTTGTTCGTCGGGCGATGGAAGAGCCACGGCACGCCGGCGCCGATGCCCATCCCGAGCGCCGCGCCTCCGAGCGTGTCCGTGAAGTAATGCTGATCGGCGGCGACCCGGAGATAGGCCGCGGCCACGCCGAGCATCGATCCCGCGATCCAGATGAGCGGCGCGATCCGGTAGCCGCGCATGCTGGCGATCGTCCCCGCGGACGCGGTGATCGCGAACACCGAGAGGGTGTGTCCCGACGCGAACGACGCGAACGCGCCGCCGTCCTCGATCAGCTGGGCGCGCTTCTCCTCGTCGGGCTCGGCGTGGACGTTCGGCCGCTCGCGCGACACCGTCGCCTTCACCACCTCGAGCACGCTCATCGCCGTGAGCGTCGCCTCGGCGGTCAGCAGCAGATCGACCGGCGCATGCTTCAACGTCCCGTTGTCCGCCGCAGCCACCGAGAGGAGCACCGCCGCGCCGAGCGGCGCGACCCCGTAGCTGACGACGTGGCTCGCGAGCCTCGCCGGGTTCGTGTCGCGGCGTACGAGCGCATCGCGGAAGAAGGTGTCGATCGCGTTGACCCCGTCCGGCCTCGGCTCCTCGCACCAGTGACAGGACTTCGCGACGATGTCGTCGCGCACGAACGAGTACGCGACGAGGCCGCCGGCCAGCCCCGCGGTCACCGGCACGTCGATCCAGAGATCGTGACGCAGCTCGACGTCGTTCCCGCCGGACGCTCCGACCTCGTCCGCCGAGGCGACGCCGGCATGCATGACGCCCGCCCCCGCGATCACGACCGCGAGCATGAACCGCGCGCCGAACGGGCGGTTGTGACTTGACGGCTCGCGGCAGGGGCGCGAAATCTTCACGAATGGGCCAGGACGGACGGGCGGATGCGCCGAATCTAGAGCATTTCCGTACGCTGCTCCATGACCACATGGTCAAGCGCGGCCTGCGCTCGACCGATCAGCGCAAGCTCATCGTCGAGACGTTCTTCCAGTCGCCCAACCACGTCAGCATCGAGGAGCTCCTCTCGCAGGTCCGCGCGCAGGATCCGAAGGTCGGCTACGCCACGGTCTACCGGACGCTCAAGCTCCTGACCGAGTGCGGCGTCGCGTTCGAGCGAAAGTTCGGCGACGGCCTCACGCGCTACGAGCTCGCCGACGAGGCCTCGCACCACGATCATCTCATCTGCCTCGACTGCGGGAAGATCATCGAGTTCGAGGAGCCGCAGATCGAGGACCTCCAGGAGAAGATCGCGAAGCGCCACGGCTTCGTGGTGAAGAGCCACAAGCACGAGATGTACGGCTCCTGCGCCGACTGCCAGGCGAAGGCTCATCGCAGCGCCCGCCGCAACTGAGCGGGACTCAGTCGGCCGGCTTCTTCCGGAACACGATCGCGAAGACGGCGAACGTCACGAGCGCGAGCGCGATCCACAGGAAGAACCAGGTGAGCGCGGTCGCGAGGAAGGTGACGTCCGCGGGCGTCGCTGCCCCGGGCGCCTGACACAGGTACGCGTGCGACGTTCGCCTCGCGCTGGGCACGATGATGAACGCTCCCCGACAGACGATGGGAGCCGCGGCGAGCCCGGCTTGCGGCAGCACGTTGAAGACCAGCGCGGACATCGGCAGGCTCGCAGCAAGCCCGATGGCCAAGCTCGGATAGAGGTTGCGCCTGAACGACGACACGTCGGAGCCTCCCGCTTCAGTATCGGACAAGTCGCGCTTGGCGAGTAGCATCGATGGATGCTGCCGCGCCCTCCGCTCCACGCCACGTTCGTCGCCGGGTTGATGCTGGCCTCCGCATCGGCGCTCGTGCACTGCTCGAGCGAGGACGGCGCATCGCCGGCCGGCCAGGCAGACGGCGGAGGCGGCGACGGGACGGCGAGCAGCACCAGCAGCAGCAGCGGCAGCAGCAGCAGCAGCAGCGGTGGGCCCGGCGACGGAGGAGGCGACGCGAACCAGGGCCCGCGCTGCGATCCGAGCAAGCCGTTCGGCGAGCCGATGATGGTGCTCGAGGGCAGCTTCCGCATCGACCAGAGCGCGCGCCTGTCGCCCGACGAGCTGACGCTCACCTACGCGAGCTACGGCCACGACGGCGTGAACGGTCAGACCGAGCTCTTCGTCGCGACGCGGGCGTCGACGTCGGTCCCGTTCAAGAACCCGACGAAGATCGCCGAGCTCTCGACGAGCGAGAGCGAGAGCTTCCCGACGGTCACGGCGGACGGCCTCACCATCTACTACCAGGGCAAGCTCGACGACGCGGGCTACGGCACGCTCCGGGCGACGCGTCCGAGCACGACGTCGCCGTGGGGCGCGCCGACGATGCTGGCGGGGCTCGACCTCAGCATGATCTACGTCGCGCCCGACGGGACGCGCCTCTACGGAGTGAAGGACCTGCCGGGCGGGCCGCCGTACAACGCGGACCTCCACTACGTCGATCTGCCGTACGACGGCGGAGCCTCGCAGGTGATCCCGGGCACGGCCTCGGGCGGGCTCCAGTACTGGCCGGTGATGAGCGCCGACGGCCTCACGCTCTTCTACTCGTATCCGATGCTGAACCCCTATCGCTGGGAGCTCGGCGTGGCGAAGCGCGCGACCACGAGCGATCCCTTCGGTCCGGTGACGAAGGTCGCCGAGCTCGACACCGTCGCGGGCGCGGACGAGAACGCCGACTGGGTCTCCCCGGACGGCTGCACCCTCTACATCCGGCGCGTGAACGCGACCATCGACGGCAACGCGTCCGGGCTCCTCCAGGCGACCCGCGGGCTCTGATCCCGAGCTCGCGGGCGGCGTCCTCCACGTCATCGCTCCTGCGGGGCGTCCCGTTTGATTCGGGCGATCGTTCGCCGCCCGGAGCTGCCGAGGCCATCGCGCGAGACGCCGCCGCCGCCCAGCCCGTGTCTGCGATCGACCGTCCGGCATCACGTTTTTGCGGAGAAGCGTGGCTCGCTTGCGCGCAGAAGTTCGAAGAGCGCTTGCTCGGCACGCCCCCCAGCCACACCCCTGCGGCGTCCTCCTCCGCCTGCTCCACGTCATCGCTCCGGCCCAGCACGCCCACGTTTGATTCGGGCGATCGTCTTGCCGGGACCAGCGCTGCTCGAGCGAGCGCCTCTCCGCGGGCCGAACACCGTCGCGCGAGACGCCGCGGCCGTGCCTCCCGAGTGCCGCGTCTTCCTCCGCCTGCTCCACGTCATCGCTCCGGCCGGGCGCCACGTTTGATTGGGGCGATAGTCTGCCGGGCCCAGAGCT
>JBDHVD010000114.1:0-20617 GCA_039809525.1 Labilithrix sp.
CGCCGGCGCAGGCGCCCGCGGCCGCGCCGGAGCCCACGCCGGCGCCCGAGCCGCCGCGCGTGATCGCCGTCGCGCGTCCGCCCTCGCCGCGTCCCGCCGCTGCCGATACGCTCGCGGAGGAGGCCCGCCTCCTCCGCACGGCGCACGCTTCGCTCGCCGCCGGCGACGGTGCGGGCGCGACGACCGCGCTCGACGAGCACGCGAGGCGCTTCCCCCGGGGCGCGCTCTCCGAGGAGCGCGAAGCGGCGCGCGTGCTCGCGCTGTGCGCCGAGGGTCGCGCCACGGAGGCCCGCGCCGCGGCGTCCGCGTTCGTCGCGACGAGCCCGCGCTCGCCGCTCGCCGCGCAGGTCCGCCGGGCTTGCGCGACGCGCGCGGGCGAGTGACGATTCATCCGACTTCGACGTCTTACACGGATCGGTTCGCCATGCCTCACACCATCCTCGTCCGCTTCGTCGTCCTCGCGGCCGTGGCCGGCACCTCCCTCGCTTGCGGTGGCGCGGCCATCGACGATCCCAACCTGACGAAGAAGGTCGACGGCGGCGCGACCGGCGACGGCAAGACGTGCTCGCTCGCCGGCGTGAGCTGGTCCGGCAGCCTGCCGTCGCAAGACACGCGCGTGTACGCGGTCGGCGAGACGTTCAAGGCGCCCGACGGCTGCAACGACTGCACGTGCACGCCCGCGGGCGCCTCGTGCACCACCCAGTACGGTCCGTCCGCGCGGACGTGCAACTCACCGATCCGCGGGGTCTGCACCGTGGGCGGGGTCACGCACGAGTCGGGCGAGGAGTTCCCCTGTCCGGACGGCTGCAACACGTGCTGGTGCACGGCCGGCGGGCAGGTCGGTCAGACGTTGATGGCCTGCACGCGCTGCGCCCCCCCGCGCGAGCCGCCGCCCGAGGCGGTGTGCACCGGGGCGATCGTCTACGCGAAGAACCCGGACGGCGGCTCGTGCTGCCGGTACGCCTCCGCCTGCAACGCGCCGAGCTCCTGGAAGACCTACGGGAGCGAGGTCGATTGCGTGGCCGGACGCGACTGACGAATTCGTCACGGACGCCCGCGGCCCGAGCCACCCACGGGCATCACGACCTCGTCGTCGCCCGAAAGGAAGCTTGCCATGTCCCTTGCTCGAGCCCTCGTCCTCTCTGTCGTCGCCTGCGCGGCGGCCCCCCTCGTGACCGCGTGCAGCGGCGGCACGGTGAACGTCGGCACCCAGGAGCAGGAGCTCCGGAAGAAGAGCGACGGCGGCGCGAGCGGCAACGGCCAGACCTGCTCGATCGACGACGCCACGCAGTACGCGATCGGCGAGACGTTCAAGACGCCCGACGGCTGCAACGACTGCACGTGCACCAAGGACGGCGCGATGTGCACGCTTCGCGCCTGCGCGCCCGCGTGCACCGAGGAGGCGAAGCAGTGCCCCGACGGGAGCTACGTCTCGCGCACCGGGCCGAGCTGCGAGTTCGCGCCCTGCCCGGGCGACGGCGCCTGCCAGCTCGACGCCCTCGAGTGCCCCGACGGCACGGTCGTCGGCCGCAGCGGTCCGAGCTGCGAGTTCGTCTGCCCGCCCCCGACCGCGTGCACGACCGAAGCGAAGCTCTGCCCGGACGGCAAGACGTACGTGTCGCGCACCGGGCCGAGCTGCGAATTCGCGCCCTGCCCTTGAGCCGCGCCCATGCGCGCAGCGCGAGCGGTGCGAGCGGTGCGAGCAGTGCGACGTAAAGGTCGACGCGGCGAGGTGCGCGCGGGTCTTCGCAGCCGGATCCGACCTTGCCGCGGACGCGGCCCGAGACTAGGTTCGCGGTCCCCCTTACTAGAGGAAGCGAAGGAGTCTCGCCATGGCCAGGAAGATTGGCATCAACGGTTTCGGTCGTATCGGTCGCTGCATCGTCCGCGCGCTGAACGAGCGGAAGGTGAGCGACATCGAGGTCGTCGCCATCAACGACCTCACCGATGCCAAGACCCTTGCCCACCTCTACAATTACGACACCGTCCACGGCCGCGCCGAGACGCGCGCGACCGCGGGCGAGGGCGCGCTCTCGATCGGCGGCAAGAACGTCAAGATCGTCGCCGAGAAGGACCCGGCGAAGCTCCCGTGGAAGGAGCTCGGCGTCGACGTGGTGCTCGAGTGCACCGGCCTCTTCACCGACAAGGAGAAGGCGAAGGCGCACCTCGACGCGGGCGCGAAGAAGGTCATCATCTCGGCCCCGGCGAAGAACCACGACGTCACCATCGTCCTCGGCGTGAACACCGAGCAGTACGACGCGAGCAAGCACACGGTCATCTCGTGCGGCTCGTGCACGACGAACTGCCTCGCTCCGGTCGCCAAGGTCCTGCTCGACAACTTCGGCATCAAGCGCGGCCTGATGACGACGATCCACTCGTACACGAACGACCAGGCCGTCCTCGACATCCCGCACCGCAAGGGCGACCTCCGCCGTGCGCGCGCGGCCGCGCAGAACATGATCCCGTCGTCGACCGGCGCGGCGAAGGCCCTCAGCGAGGTCATCCCGGCGCTCAAGGGCAAGTTCGACGGTCAGGCCGTCCGCGTCCCGACGATGGACGTCAGCCTCGTCGACCTCACCCTCGAGACCGAGAAGCCGGTCACCAAGGACGCGATCCACGCGGCGATGAAGGCGGCGTCGGAGGGCGCGCTCAAGGGCATCCTCGGCTACACCGAGGAGCCGCTCGTGTCGGCCGACTACATCGGCGATCCGCGCTCGTCGATCTTCGACGCGACCGTCACCCAGGTCCAGGGCGACAACTTCGCCAAGGTCTTCTCCTGGTACGACAACGAGTGGGGCTTCTCGAACCGCATGGTCGAGCTCGCCCAGCTCGTCTGCTCGAAGCTCTGATCTCACGGGAGCGCCACGAATGACCACGCTCGATCGCATCACCCCGATCCGCGAGCTGCCCATCGAGAACATGCGCGTGTTCGTGCGCGTCGACTTCAACGTCCCGCTCGAGGACGGGTCGCCGTCGAAGGACGGCGCGAACATGAAGATCACCGACGACGCGCGCATTCGCGAGGCGCTGCCGACGATCAAGCACGCGATGGAGCGCGGCGCGCGCGTCATCCTCGCGAGCCACCTCGGACGGCCGAAGAAGGGCCCCGACCCCAAGCTCTCGCTCGAGCCGTGCGGCGCGCGGCTCGCCGAGCTGCTCGGCGTCGAGGTCCACATGCCCGAGGACTGCATCGGCGACGCGGCGAAGAAGGTGGTCTTCGATCTGCGCGCCGGTCAGGTCTGCCTGCTCGAGAACCTCCGCTTCCATCCGGAGGAGGAGAAGGACGACGAGGCCTTCGCGCAGAAGCTCGCCGAGCTGTGCGACGTGTACGTGGACGACGCGTTCGGCGCCGTCCACCGCGCGCACGCCTCGGTGCACGCGCTGCCGAAGATCATGAAGGAGCGCGGCTGCGGCTTCCTCCTCGAGAAGGAGATCGCGGCGCTCGGCAAGATCATCACGAGCCCCGAGAAACCGTTCGTCGCGATCCTCGGCGGCGCGAAGGTCTCCGACAAGATCGCCGTCCTCGAGTCGCTGCTCGAGAAGGTCGACGCGCTGATCATCGGCGGCGCGATGGCGAACACGTTCCTCGCGGCGAAGGGGCTGAACCTCCAGAAGTCGAAGATCGAGGACGACAAGCTCGCCCTGGCGCGCACCATCCTCGAGAAGGCGCAGGAGAAGAAGGTCGAGGTCGCGCTGCCGGTCGACGTCGTCGTCGCGCAGAGCATCGAGGCCGCCGAGGGCAGCATCGCCGACGTCGCGTCGGTGCCCGAAGGCCACATGGCGCTCGACATCGGCCCGAAGACCATCGAGAAGTTCGAGCAGCTCGTCGGCAAGGCCAAGAGCGTGTTCTGGAACGGCCCGATGGGTCTGTTCGAGAAGCAGCCGTTCTCGAAGGGCACCTTCGCCATCGCGCACGCCCTCGCGAAGTCGCACGCGTTCACCGTCGTCGGCGGCGGCGACAGCGCCGCGGCGGTGAAGGAAGCGGGCGAGGACGTGGCGAAGAAGATCAAGCACATCTCCACCGGCGGCGGCGCGTCCCTCGAGCTGATCGAGGGCAAGAAGCTGCCGGGCATCGAGATCCTTCGTCGCTAGAGGGCCTGGGCCAAAGACCGTCAACCGAGCGCGCCTTCGCACGCGAAGCGTGCGGCGCCGAAGGCGAGCGCGCGGGCGAGCACTTCATTAGCGGGGAGGCTCGCGAGCGGAGCGAGCGAGGGGGCGCAGCCCCACGAGAGAAGGGGCACGCGGATTGCTCGAGGGCGTGGCGATGCGCACCCTCGGGCTCCTCGTCGCGATCGCGATCGGCGTCGGCGCCACGGCCTGCAGCAGCTACACGCTGCGCGAGCCCGCGTCGCCGCCGCTCGCCGCGTTCGGCGCGCTGCCGCCGAACACCGCGCGCATCTGCACCGTGCGAACGAGCGTTCTCGCACAGGCCGTGACCTTCCCGATACGCGACAACGGCGACCTCGTCGGCGCGTCGCGCGGCCAGGGTCACTTCTGCTGGCTCGCCGAGCCGGGCCCGCACCAGATCGCGATCGAGAGCGATCAGATCGACGAGGCGACGGTCACGGCGGAGGCGGGCAAGAGCTACTACCTCCGGCAGGACGTGAATTTCGTCTTCGGGATGGTCTCGGTGCAGCCGGTGTGGATCGACGAGCCGACCGCGCGCGAGGCGCTCGCCGGGACGCCCTACGAGGTCCTCTCGGGCGTGCCCGGCAGCGAAAAGCTCCCCGAGCAGCCGCCGTTCGTGCGGGCCCGGCCGCCGGTGGTGCAGCGCGTTTCGCAGGAATGATTCGCGCCGCTCGGAGGTAGGAACCGGGCACCGCTTCGGCTAGGCTGCGCGGCCCGATGAACCCCTCCCGCCGACCTCTCATCGCAGGCAACTGGAAGATGTTCCATGGCGGCCGCTCGAGCGTCGAGCTCGCGCACGGCGTGGTGACGTTCGCGCGGAGCCTCCCGGACGTCGACGTGGTCGTCGCGCCGCCGTTCACCGCGCTGGCCGCGGTCGCGGAGACGATCGACGGCTCGTCGGTGAAGCTCGCGGCCCAGAACCTCTACCCCAAGGACAGCGGAGCGTTCACCGGCGAGGTGAGCGCGCCGTTCCTCGCCGAGTGCGGGTGCGCCTGGGTCATCGTCGGCCACAGCGAGCGGCGCCAGTACTTCGCCGAGACCGACGCGTTCGTCGCGGAGAAGACCGCGGCCGCGCTCGCGCACGACCTCCTCCCCATCGTCTGCGTGGGCGAGACGCTCGCGCAGCGCGAGGCGGGCGAGACCCTCGCCGTCGTGAAGCGCCAGGTCGACGCCTTCCTCGACGTCATCGCCCGGACCAAGCACGCCGTCGCCATCGCCTACGAGCCGGTCTGGGCGATCGGGACGGGCAAGAACGCCGGCCCGGCCGAGGCGGAAGAGGTCCACGCCGCGATCCGGACGTGGCTCCAGGGCAAGGACGAAGCGCTGGCGCAGCGCACGCGCATCCTCTACGGCGGCTCGGTCAAGCCCGACAATGCGGCGGCCCTCCTGGGCTGCCCGAACGTCGACGGGGCCCTCGTCGGTGGAGCGAGCTTGGATGCGGCCTCGTTCGGTGCTATCGCCAAGGCCGCACAAGGGCGTGGATCCTCCTGAAGCCCTGACTTCGACATGCTCCAGACCTTCATCAACATCGTCCACGTCTTCGTCTGCGTCGTGCTGATGCTCGTGGTTCTCCTCCAGCAGGGCAAAGGCGGCGGGATGGGGGCGGCGTTCGGCGGCTCGACCGCTCAGGTCTTCGGCGGGCGCGGCGCGGGCAACATCCTGACGCGCGCCACCGCGATCTGCGCGGCGATCTTCATGCTCACGAGCGTGTCCCTCGCGTACCTGTCCTCGTCCGGCGACCGCGCGCTCCGCGCGAAGGTGGCCGAGGAGGAGGGCCGCAAGAAGACGAAGGGCCAGAAGCGCGACAAGGATCAGCCGAAGACCGAGACGACGGCGGGCGCCGGCACGCCGCCCGCCCCTGCTCCGGCACCGGCGCCGACCGAGGCGCCGACCGAAGCTCCGTCCTCCACGCCCTGATCGCCGCGTGCTCGAGCGGCGCGATCCGGCCGTTGCCGCAGCCGTCGCCGCGCTCCACGCCGCCGCGGCGTGCATCGTCCTCGCGACGGGGTTCGATCACGTCTCGGACGACGACTTCGCGCGCGTGACGATCGCGCAGACGTTCGCGCACGCTCCGCGGCTCGATCCGAGCGGCACGAGCTGGCTCCCGTTCCCTTTCTGGTGGATGGGCGCGTGGATGGCGGCGTTCGGTCGGACCCTCGCCGTCGCGCGCGTCGCCAGCATCGCGCTCGCGTCGCTCTCGTCGGGCCTCGCCTATCTCGCGCTCCGCACCGCCGGCGTGACCCGCGGCCGCGCGCTCGCCGGCCTCGCGTTCGCCCTCCTCTCGCCATGGTCCTTGTGGCTCGGCGCGGCCACCGTCCCGGAGTCGTTCACCGCCACCGCGATCGCCGCCTCCGCCGTCGCGCTGGCCGCCCGTCCTTCGGCGCCGTTCGCCGCGCTGCTCGCCGCCGCGTGCCTCTCGCGTTACGAGGCGTGGCCGGTGGCGGCCACCGTCGCCGTCGTCCTCGCGCTCCGGGCGCGCGACGCCGACGACCGCCGCGCGCATCTCGTCGCCGCCGCCATCGCCGCGATCGCGCCGCTCGCGTGGATGGCGTGGAACGCGCACGCGCACGGCTCGCCCGTGCACTTCTTCCATCGCGTCTCGAGCTTCAAGCGCGCGATCGGCGAAGGGAGCTCCGACACGACGGCCGCGCTGCTCCTCTACCCGCGCCTGCTCCTGAAGACGCGCCCCGAGCTCGCGGCCGCGGCGCTCCTCGGTCTCCTCGCGCTGCGCGACGAAGACGTGCGGCGGAGATGGCTCGTCCCGCTCGCGTGCATCGGCGCGCAGCTCGCGTTCCTCGCGATCGGCAACGCGCGCGACGGCGCGCCGGCGCATCACCCGGAGCGCGCGCTGCTCGGCGTGACGGTGCTCGCGGCGATGTTCGCGGTCGACGCGTGCAGCGAGCTGCCGTCGAGGTTCGTCACGTCGCAGGGGCGCGCCGCGGTGGGGTTCGGGCTCGTGCTCCTCTGGGCGTGGTCGTCGGCGCGCGTCTGGGAGGGCCCGCCCGGCGCGTCCGCCTCGGAGGATCGCCATGCGCAGCTGACGCGCGGGCGCGAGCTCGAGGCCCGGGGCGTCCGCGCGCTCACCGTCGTGCCGTGCGCGTTCGAGCACTTCGCGCTGCTGGCGGCGTACGGCGCGCCGGAGAACGCGACGATCGAGCCGAAGACCGGCGCGCCCGTGGGCCCGGAGTGCCCCCGGGTCGAGGCTCACTGACGAGGACGCAGCGTGAGCTCGACGGCGCCGTCCGCCGCGAGCTCCTCGCTGTGCGCCGCGACGGCGACCATCTTCCCTTCCGCGACCATCTGCGCGACGAGCGCGCCGACGCGGGCGATGCCCGCGCGATCGAGGTTCGCGTCGGGCTCGTCCAGGAGCACGATGCGTGCATCTTGCATCGAGACGCGGGCGAGCGCCACGCGCTGCCGCTGCCCGGCCGAGAGCTCGCCGATGCGCGAGCCGAGATCGACGTCGAGCGCGACCGCAGCGAGCGCGCGCTCCATCGCGCGGTCGTCGGCGTCCGCCCGGACGAGGCGCATCGCGTCGCGGACCGTCGCGTAGGGCTCACCCAGGTACGGGCGCTGCGGGAGGTACGCCGTACGCCGGCGGAGCGCGACGAGATCGAGCGACCCGAGCGGACGTCCTCCCAGCGAGAGCGTCCCTCCGGACGGCGCGCGCAGCCCGAGCAGGAGGCGGAGCAGCGTGCTCTTGCCCGAGCCGTTCGGGCCGTGCAGGACGAGCGCCCTGCCCGTCGGCCACGTGAACGACAGCTCCGAGAGCACCGGCGGGCGTCCGTCGCCGTACCCGAACGACACGCCGTCGGCGACGATCTGCGCGGGCAGCTCCGGCAATGCCTCGCGCGGCGCCCCCGTGCGCTCGGCGCGCGCAGGCCGGCGCAGCAGATCGAGCAGCGCGCGCGCGTGCGCGGACATGCGGCCGAGGTCGTTCGCGTTGACCACCAGGCCGAGCAGCGGCGCGGCGGCGGCGGCGAGGACGACGGCCTGCCCGCCGACCGCCCCGGCGATCGCCTCGCGGGACGCCGCGTCCGCGACGGCGACGAGCGCGACCACCGCGATGCCCGCGGCGAGCGGCGCGCCGCCGAGCAGCGCCGCGCCGAGCGCCGCCCGGCGCGCGCGGAGGCGGTACTCGGCGAGCGTCGCCGCGAACGATCGCGCGTACGCGTCCTCCGCGCCTCGCGCCACGAGCTCGAGCCGTCCCTCGACCGCGACGAGCAGCTCGTCGTTCATCTTCTGCGACGCCGCGAGGAGCTTCGCCTGGAGTCGCGCGCTCACCCCGCGCAGCACGAACAACGTCGCCACCACCACGGCGGCGCCGGCGGCCGCGGCCAGGAGCATCCTCGAGGGCAGCTCCGCCACCAGGACCGGTGCGATCGCGAGGGCGCTGATCACGTCGGCGACGACCGCCGGCAGCGCCGACGCGACGATCGTGCGCCCGTGATGGTTGCCGTCCCACGTCACGCGCTGCACGTCCTCGGCCGGCACGTCGATCACGTCGCTCTCCACGAGCGCGCGCGCGGTCGCGGCGTAGAGATCGTGCTCCACCTCGGCGCGCGCAGCGGACGCCGCGGCGCGGTGGACGAAGAAGAGCGCCCCGCCCGCGAGGCCGATCACCGTCGCGAGCCGCGCGTCGTCGTGCGCGATCGCCACCGCGGTCGCGAACACCGCGAGCCGCGCCGCGACACCGAGCGCCGCGGTCGCGCCGACGAGCGCGCGCGCCCGCGCCGACACGTTCGCGAGGAGCACCCCGAGCGGCGACACGCGCGATTTGTACCACGCCTGATCTGTTAGGTTAGCGGCCATGTACTCGGTGCTCGACTTCGGGCGCATGGCCGCCGATGCCGTCCGCATGGACGCCTATGCACGGGCGCTCGCGCGGGCGGTACGGCCCGGCAGCGTCGTCGTCGACATCGGCGCGGGCACCGGCGTCTTCTCGCTGCTCGCGGCCCGCGCCGGAGCGAAGCGCGTGCACGCGATCGATCCGAACCCCGCCATCTTCCTCCTGCCCGAGCTCGCGCGGGAGAACGGCGTCGGCGACCGCATCGTGATCCACCCCACCACGTCGTTCGAGGTCGAGCTGCCCGAGCGCGCGGACGTGATCGTGTCCGACCTGCGCGGCGTCTCGCCGTTCCACGCCGATCACGTGGCGGCGATCCGCGATGCCCGCGAGCGCCTGCTCGCCCCCGGCGGCGTGCTCGTGCCCCTCCGCGATCGCCTCTTCGTCGCGGCGGTGGAGTCGCCGGGGATGTGGCGATCGCTCGCGCGCGCGTGGGAGAGCCTCGAGGCACGCGGCCTGTCCGCGAGCGCGGTGCGCACGTCGGTGCTCAACACGCTCTACAACGACACCGCCGCGCCGCTCGCGGCGAGCGACGTCCTGACCACGCCCGCATCCTGGGGGACGCTCGACTACGCGACGTACGACGGCGCGGTGGTCGACGCGACGCTCGCGCTGCCGTTCGTGCGCGGCGGCACCGTGCACGGCCTCGCGCTCTGGTTCGAGGCGCAGGTCGCCGAGGGGATCGCCTACGCGACCGCGCCGGGGGCGACGCTGGTCTACGCCCGCGCGTTCCTCCCGCTGCTCGAGCCGCTGCGCGTCGAGGCCGGAGAGACGGCGAAGCTCACGCTGCGCGTCGACGCGCGCGGCGATCGGTGGGCCTGGGAGACCGAGCTCTCGGGCAAGCGCTTCCGCCAGTCGACGTTCTTCGGCGCGCCCACGTCCCCCGATGCGCTCCTGCGCGAGGCGTCGACGCACCGGCCGACGCTGTCGGCGCGCGGCGATCGGACGCGCCGCGTCCTCGAGGCGATGGACGGCCGGCACACGGTCCACGAGATCGTCGAGGCGATCGCCACCTCCACGCCGGAGGGCGCGCTGCGCACGGCGCTGAGGGAAGAAGCGCGCGAGGCGATCGCTCGCTACGGCTCCTGACGGCTCGACGCGAGCGCCTCGCGGATCTTCGCGCGCTCGGTATCGGTCGGCGGACGGCCGCGCCGGCGGACGATGCGGGAGCTCAGGCCTGCCGCGTGGGCGACGCGCATGATCGCGCTCTTGGCCGCCGAGGCGGCGACGAGGCGTGCGGTGCGGGGCACGCCGACCGCGCGTGGACCGTGGCGGAGGAAGATCCGGCGGTTCTGCCGGTGCGCGACGAGGTAGTCGCGGAGGAAGTGGGCGTCGTGCGTCGAGACGCGGACCACGTAGAGGACCTCCGGCACGACGCCGAAGCGCGTGGTCGCCGCCGTCCGGCACCAGAGATCGCGGTCCTCGGCGCGCGTGAGCGCCTCGTCGTACGGGTTCGCGAGGTGCCACGATCGCTTCGCGAGGATCGTGGCGTGGGCGAGCAGACCGCGCTCGAGCGCGCGGGCCTCCGTCGCGGGGAGCTCGGCCTGCTCGGCGACGGCGAAGGGCACCTCGTCCTCGTCGATCAGCGCGGCCCACGTCCCGACGACGTCGAGCGTGGGATCGGCGCGCATGGCCTCGAGCTGTCGCGCCAGGCGCGTGGGGTGCACGACGTCGTCGGCGTCCATCCGCGCGACGAGGTCCGCGCGCGCGCGCCGCACGATCTCGTTGAGCCGCGCCGGGAGCCCGCGGCGCATGCCGTCCGCGAGCACGGTGATGCGCGGATCGTGGAACGACCGCGCGATCGCGAGCGACGCGTCGGTCGAGCCGTCGTCGACGAGGAGGAGCTCGAAGTCGTCGAACGTCTGGTGGAGCACCGAGCGGACGGCGGCCGCGAGATGCCGCTCCTCGTCGCGGAACGGGATCGCGACGGTGATCGTCGGACGGCTCACGGATCGAGCCCGAGGATGCGCCGCGCGTGGCCGACGGTGGCGTGCTTCACGTAGCGCGCCGCCGCCGAGGGCGAGTCGCACAGCGCGACGGTGTACGCGAGGCGCGTCGCGGAGCGCGCGAGCG
The DNA here is from genome assembly GCA_039809525.1 of Labilithrix sp. Lineage (GTDB taxonomy): Bacteria > Myxococcota_A > Polyangia > Polyangiales > Polyangiaceae > Labilithrix. The sequence goes on from JBDHVD010000114.1 coordinate 11,048, forward strand.
GGCGTGGAGGCTCGGGCGCGAGGACCGCGACGACGGCGTCACGGACGCGGCCCGCGTCGCCGAGCGGCGCCACGTTCGCGCGATCGACGCCGAAGTCCGACGCCAGGAGGTGCGCCGCGAAGGCGACCGCCCGCGCGAAGCCGAGCTCGCGCGCGCGCTCCCCGGCGACGGCGATCTGCGCCGGCGTCATCGCGGCGATCAAGAGCTTGATGTCGTAGAGCCAGGAGAGGCGGCCGAACCGGTGCGCCGCCGCGTGCACCGCGAGGTAGACGAGCTCGTCCTCCGGCGCGAGCACGCGGAGCGCGCGGTGCCGCGACGAGCGCACGCTCCGCGCGATCAGCGGCTCGCTCCGCATCACCTGACCGAAGCCGCGGTAGGCGTGGAAGTGCAGCTCGAGCGGCAGCGCGCCCGGGTGATGGAAGTGGAGGTGATGGTGCTCGCGCCGGAAGCGCGCCTCGGAGGCGGCCTCCGACGCGCGATAGCCGATCGTCGCGAGGGCCGCCGTCGCCGCTCCGAGGTCCGCCTCGCCCACGAGCAGATCGATGTCGGTCGTGCCCCGGGCCGCCGGGCGCGGGTAATAGCGCTCGGCGAAGAGCGCGCCTTTCAGCAGCACGCCGCGCAGGCCCGTCCGCTCGAACGCGCCGTCGATGCGGCCGAGCATCGCGAGGTGCGCCTCGTGATCGAGCTCGCGCGCGACGCGGCGCGACAGCACCGCGCGCGCGAGCGCATCGTCGAGGTGCACCCCGCCCTCGCGCCAGGCGTCGAACACGACGTCGGAGAGGCCGTGGAGCTCGGCGCGCTGCACGATCTCCCCCGCACCCGCCTCGAGCGAGGCGGGGAGCGAGGGGAGCGCGCGCATCACCTCGAGGAGCCGACGGTCGGCGCGGGCCGGCCCGCGCAGCCGTGACCAGGCCTCGGGCATGCGCGCAGGGTCAGCTCAGGGATTCGTGTGCGCGCCGCACGCGCTCTGGGTGAAGTACTCGACCGGCGTCTTGCAGACGTAGTCGCTGGTCGGATCGCAGATGCCGTCCGAGCACCACACGGTGGTGTTGCACCCGGCGTTCGCACCGACCGGCGGCTGGCACGTCCACTGATCGCGCGGCCGGTACTCGGCGTTGTCGAAGTCGTACGAGTCGCAGCGGAGGTTCGTGTCGCCGCCGCCGCGGTAGGAGCAGGCCTCCTCGCCTCGGATCGAGTCGTCGATCTCCTCGTTCGAGCCCGGGTTACCGGTGACGACGATGCTGCAGTTGCCGCCCTGGCCACGCAGCGGCGCGCACTTGCCGATGATCGTCCCGCCGCCGCCGTCGAGCACGCCCGCGTCGACGACGCCGCCGTCCGAGTCCGGGAGGCAGAAGTTGCCCGGCGCGCACTCCATGCTCGCGCGGCACGGCTGCCCGGCGGCGACCTTGCCCACGAGCGCGCCGAAGCACGCCGCGCGCGCCGTCTTGAGCTCCGCGCCCGTGAGGTTGCACGTGAGCGCGTTGATCTTGTCGATGCAGTCCTTGCCCTTCGCCTGATCGAGCGCGACGTTGCCCTTCGCGATCGCATCCTCGCCGACGAGCGAGTTCTCGAAACCGAGGTCGCTGTAGAGCGCCACGCACTCCGGCCGATCGAAGGTCCCGCCGTCGATCGCGCCGCCCTCGGGCACGTTGTTCTTGCCGAAGCAGCAGCGCGTCAGCGTGTTGCAGAGGGCGTTCGCGACGGTGTTCGCGAAGGTGTCGAGCTTGAGCCCCGCATCGATCGGGGGGTTCGCGTCCGTCTGCGCGTCCGGCTGGCTCGTGTCCGGCGTGCCGGTGTCCTTGCCGCCGCCGGTGTCCGGCGTGCCGGAGTCCGGCGTGACGGTCACCACGGTGTCGTCGCTGCTGCACGCAGCGAGGACCATCGCGGACGAGACGAAGAAGCTGCCACCGAGGAATGCAACAAGGCGAAGATTTTTCATAGGCGCACCCCGAAGAGTAACGTTAGCACGCGATCGACAAGAGCGACTCGTTTCGTAGCTGCTCCACCAGCGAAACAATGTCGCGGAAGACATCCTCGCGCGACACCTCGTAGCGTTCGACGAGCGAATCGGCGATCGCGCCCAGCGCGTCGCCTCTCTCCAGCCCGCGCCATATTTCGGCGCCGATCTCGTCGAGCCCGAAGTATTCGCCGCGTCCGAAGTCGAGCAGGACGATCTCGGCGCCGAACGGGCGCGCGTAGACACTGGACGAGATACGGACTCGCGTCTCGGGGGCGAGGACCGGAGGGGGTGCAGAGGATGTCATGAACGTGGAGCCCCGTGGCGGAGGACATCGGCGACCGCGATCGCCGTCGCGGCGAGATGCGGGAAGCCGCGCGGTCGCTCGAGGCGGACGGTCGGCACGCGCGCGACGAAGTCGGCGAGGAGATCCAGCTCGCGGCGCTGGACGTCGGGCTCGTCCACGACGAAGCGCACGACGAGGGGGATGAGCGACGCGATCGCCTCCATCGCGCCGAGCGGGACGAGACGCGGGCGGTCGACGTCCGCGAACGCGAGCACGGCGACGAGCGCGATGTCGACGGGAGCCTCTGCGCGCGCGACGGCGAGCGACGGGGTCTTCGCCGCGACGTCGGCGAGCAGGCCGAGCGCGCCGCGCGCCGGCGCATCGAGCCAGTGCTCGCGCTCGAGCGGCACCGCGAGCCAGCGATCGCCCGCGTGGTCGATCGCGACGGCGTCGTCGGCGACGAGCGCGGCGGCCGCATGCGAGCACATCGCGGCGGCGAGCGTCGACTTGCCCTGCCCGCTCGCTCCGAGGAACAGCGCGGCGCGCCCGTCGTACGCGACCGCCGAGCCGTGGAGCCCGAGCTTGCCCTCGAGGTGGCGGACGAACAGCGGGACCGCGCCGCGCTCGATCTTGGCGATGTCGGCCGGCGCCGCGTCCGGCTCCGCGGTGAAGCGCGCGCCCTGCCCGTCGCGGCCGACGACCAGCCGCGCGAGGCCGATCCACTCGGCGACGAGCTCGTCGCCGTCACGCCCGACGCGCACGGCGGTGCCGTACTCGTCCTTCGCCTCGGCGAGCCACCTCACGGTCACCCGCCGCTCCGCTCTTCGTGCGACCGCACGAACGCCTCGACCGCGAGCGCCGGCCAGACGTCGCCCCACCCCCACGATTCGCGCGGGCGCGCGGCGAGCTCGTCGAACGCGCCCGCGAACCGGCGCGGCTCGACGAGGCCGAGATCGGCGAGCGCCGTCATGCGCGCGAGGTCGCGGAACGCGCCGAAGCCGCCCGCGGCCTCGACGAACCGCGTGAAGGCCGGCTCGAAGCCCGCCTTGTCGGTGCGCTGGCGGAGCGACTCCGGCAAGAGGCCGTGCATCGCCGCGCGGAAGAGCCCGCGCCGCACGTCGCCGTGGAGCAGCCACGGCCGCGGGACGCTCTGCATGATCGCGGCGAGCGACGCGTCGTCGAAGGGATCGCGGCGGACGAGCCCCGAGGCGATCGACTCCTGATGACGGAGCCACGCCAGGTGCTCGCGCTCCGGCGCGTCTTGCCGCCGGCGCTCGGCGGCGAACGCCCAGGCGACGAGCCGCTCGTGATGACGGCGGAGGAAGGAGGCGAGCGCGGGCCCCACCCATGCGGGCGCCTCGGGCGCACGCCGCCGCGCGAGCGAGGCTCGAACGGCGCGCGGGATCCGCCGCGCGATCGCCGGGCGGAGCACCCACGCCGCCACCGGCGAGCGCGGCTGCGCGAACCCGCGGAGGCGGCGGGCGCGCCGGATCGATCCGACGTCGCGCGGATCGCCGTCGAACAGCGCGTCGGCGCCGACGCCCATCAGCGCGAGCTCCGCGCCCTCGGCGCGTGCGCGCGCGAGCAGCTCGATCTCCATCGCCGCGCCCGGCCACGCGAGCGGCGAGGCATCGACGCCGTGGGCGATCGACGCCGCGCGATGCGCGGCCTCCTCCGGACGCACGCGGAGGATCGCGCAGCCGAGGTGCGCCTCGAGCGCGGCGAGGTGCGGGCGATCGTCGCCCGGCCCCTCGAAGTCGAGCGCCACGCCGAAGGCCGAGCCGCCCGTCGCCCGCGCGTGCGCGACGGCCACCGCCAGGAGCGCGGCGGAGTCCACGCCGCCGCCGGTGAGCACCGCCACGCGACGCGCGCCGCCGACCGCGCGGCGCACCGTGCCCTCGATCGCCGCGCGCACGATCGCGATCGCCTCGTCGGGCGAGCGCGGCGGCGTCCCCGGCTCCGCGGGCGGATCCTCGTCGTACGTCGCGCGGACGGACGTCCACGTCGTCGCGCCGCGATCGAGCGTCGAGACCATGCTCACGCGCGCCGCGAGCACGTCGCGATCGAAGCGCGCGTCGTTCGGCACGACGTCCTCGAGCCGCGCCCCGCGCCGCCCGTCCCGTGCCTCGAAGCGAACCGGTGCCGCCGGGATCCTCGTCGGGACGGACCGGCTACATGCCCGCGCGTCGGGTGCCGCCGCCCTCGGGCTTTCCATTGTTGCTGCCGAGCGTGAGCTCGCGGACCGAGCCGAGGCGGCGGAGCTGCGGCGCGCGGTACGGACGACGCGCGGACGCGCCTTCGGCGTTCGCATCGGTGCCCGGCGAGCCGGCCTTCGTGTCCTGGTCGCTTCCGTTGAGCGTCATCGAAGCATCGTCTCCGTGAAGAATTCGAAAGCGTATGGTGCCGGCGGGCACACGTCCGTTCACCGACGCCGAGCCTTTTCGTATCGTATTTCCCTGGGAAGCTCAACCCCGCCTGGATCGATGGAAAATCCGATCGATACGCTTCGCTCGAGCGATCCGCGCCCGATGCTCCTCGCCCTCGGCGAAGGGCTCTCGATCGGGACGAGCGCGACCGGTCCTCGCGCAGGGCACGCCGCGCCCGCCTGGCACCCCGCGACCGGCTGGGCCACGCTCGGCGAGGTCGCCTCCGCCGCGGTCGCCGGCCGCGCCGTCCGCGCGATCGGTGCGCTCCGGGCCGCCGATCTCCCGGCGGTGCTCGTGTACGCCTTCGACGAGCTCTGGACGATCGGCGAGACCGTCCGCGCGCGCGTCGAGGCCATGCTCGGCACCAGGTACGTGCTCGTCGAGGACGTCTGGGCCTGGGAGATCCCGCCGGGCCGCGCCGGCTGGCCGCCCCACCGGGGCTGGTCGGAGCGGCTCGATCGCGCGCGGCCCGAGCTCGTCAACACCTGGGTCGCGCTCTCGGACGTGACACCTGACCGCTCGTGCATGCATCACGTGCCGCTCGAGGACGATCGCGCGTACCCGGACGACCTCGCCTCGACCGCCGCCGATCCCGGGTCGGTGCGGGCGGCGCCGCTCTCTGCCGGCCACGCCCTGGCCTGGAACGCCAACGTCCTCCACTGGGGCGGCCCGTGCGCCCCGGGCGCCGCGGGCCCGCGGACGAGCTGCTCGTTCTCGCTCGTCCGGGCCGACGCCGCCGCGTCGTTCCCGTTCCCCCCGATCGATCCGGCCGGCCTCGATCTCCGCCGGAGGCTCGAGGCGATCGCGCGCCAGATCGAGGTCTACGGCGAGGGCCAGCCGGACGTCACCCCGCCGATGCGCATCTGGGCCAGGGCCACCTCTTCGCTGGCGGGCGCGCTGGCCGGCGTCGATGTAGGCGCGGCCGCCCGGCGGCATGCCCCCGCGCCTTCGGCCGTCTGTCCTCTCGAGCGGCGAGGGGTCGTCCCCGCCGCGGGACCGAAGGAGAAAGTCGAACCATCATGCGTTCCAAGATCGTTGCCGCCGCCGTCCTCGCCCTCGCCTCGCTCGTCGCGGTGCCCGCCTTCGCGAAGGGCGACGGCAACGCGAAATTCCCGATGGCCGCCGCCGAGTTCAAGGCGAAGGTCGATGCCCGCACCGCGAAGGCGAAGGAGCGGATGGAGCAGCGCGCGGCCAAGCTGACTGTCGATCAGGCGAAGGAGCTGCGCGCGAAGTTCGACGCGGGCACCGCGCAGATCGACGCCGAGGTCGCGAAGGCGACCGCCGACGGCACCGTGACGAAGGACGAGGCGCAGAAGGTCCGCGAGGTGGCGAAGACCGCGCGCCCGCACGGCAAGCACCGCGGCAAGCACGCGAAGCGCGGAGAGCGCGCCCCCAAGAAGTGACGCGCTCGCTGCTCGCTCGACGACCGCTTACGGCTTGCTTCCCTTGACCGTGTAGTCGCTCGCCGCCGCGTAGCCGCGCACCATGACATGGAGCTTGCCGGGTGCGTCGAACGTCACCGTGCAGCTCTCCGCCGAGCCGTTCTTGTACGGCCGGCAGTCGTAGACCCGCTGCGCGGCGGCCTGGTTCTTCTTCACGTAGAGATCGGCGTCGCCGGTCCCCGAGAGATCGATGCGGTAGGTGCCGGCGGGGACGTCGTAGGCGTACGCCTTCTCCTGCGCGCGCGTGAGGCTGCCGGACTCCTCGAACGGCGTGAACGTCGCGTCGCCGCCTCCGCCGCCGCCGTTGCCGCCGCCCGAGCCGAGCGGCATGCCGGGCGAAAAGACGTTGTCCTCCTCGCCGGTGACGAGCACGACCTCGGCGCGATCGATCCCTTCGAACATCTTGTCGTAGGTCATCGGCGCGGCGGTGCTCATCAGGCCCTTGATGAGCGCGGTCGATGCGGCGGGCATCGACGAGAAGAACGACGGCATCGCGTTGGTGACGAACTCCATGTACTTCGTGCCCGTCGGATCGTCCGGGTTGATCGCGGCACGCGTCTGCGCGAGCGAGCCGTCGACGTACGCGAACGTGTCGCAGCCGTTCATGAAGAACACCTGGTACTTGCCCGGGTTCCACCGGCCCATGCGCGCGAGCGCGCGGACGTTCTGCCCGAGGCCGGCGTGGCCGTTGTACGCGATGAGATCGGCGGTCGGCGTGAGCGCCTCGTAGCGCTCCTTGAAGCCGGGCCACACGTTGGTGATCGAATCGACGAGAAGCGCGGTGACCTTCACCTTCTTGCCGTCGGGAAGCGTCCCCTCGAACGTGACGTCCTTCGTGCCCGGCGCCGGAGCGTCGGCGACGTTCGCCGGCGTCGTCACGAGCGACATCGATCCGAGCGCGGCCTTCATCGTGCGCACGAACCCGTTGAAGCCGCTCACGCCCGCGTCGCCGGCGCCGCCGCCGTCCTCGTACTTGCCGAAGATGGCGACCGCCTCGAGGCGATCGTCCTCCCAGACCTTGTGGTACTCGGGGTACTTGCTCGTCGTGTTCTGCGGCGAGCGCGTGGCCGTCGCCGTCGTGCGGATCAGATCCGTCTCGGTGAGCGAGCAGCCGCTCTTGTTCGGCCGGTAGTAGTACCACATCGATCCGGCATCGACGTCGTGCGCGCCCCAGTCGACGCACGTGTGCTTGTACTTCTCGGTGAACGCGCTCTGACCCGCGGAGCTGACGTCCTTCGGCAGCGCGAACTCGTACGTGGTCGGGAGGTTCGTCTTGCTGCCCCACGCGACCGGCAGCTTCGCGTGATAGGTGATCTTCGTCTTGCCGTCGGCCTGGCTCTTCTGGATGTTCGACAGCTCGAGGTTGTCGAGGCGGCCGACGCTCTTGTCGTGATTGAGGTGGCCGATCGTGTAGAGCAGCTGGTCCTGGATCGTCTGCTTGTCGTTCCATGACGAGTCGGTCAGGAGCTCGCCGTCGAACTCGAAGTCGAGCAGCGTCGCCTGGTTGCTGCTGAACGCCCCCTCGTCGGTGTCCGCGTCGGAGGTCTCGCCGGCACACGCGCCGAGAGCGAGGGAGGAGAAGGCAAGGGTCGCGAGCAGCAAGGCGGGACGGCGCATGGGTCGAAGGTCCTTTCCGGTCCAGTCGCCCAAGCAATACGTGAGCCGATGTACGCAGCTTCCCCACAACGACGCGGCGCGTCTGATTGCGCGCACTTGCAGAGGCCGGCGCCGCGGCTCGGGCGGGCGCCGTGGATCGGCGCCGATCCAAGTCGGACGTCTCAGGATCCGACCGTGACGTCGACCTTCGGCGTGTCGATCTCGCCGATCAGCGGGACGAGGACGCGCAACGTGTACTTGCCGGCCGGCATCGGTCCGGCGGGCGCTCGCGGGTAGCCACGTCCCTCCCAGGTCTTCGCCCTGTCGGGCGCCCACTTCGTCTTCACCGCATCCCAGGCGAGGCGCACCCGCGCGGTCCCGCCCTTGTCGAGCGTGAGCCGCGACGCCTTCACCTCGCGCGTCTCCGGCTTGAAGCCCTTCGGATAGCCCGGCCACTTGTTCGCCGGCAGGTCGGCCCGTCGCCCCTTCGCATCGAGCGCCTCGACGTCGAAATGAGGATTCGGATCTCCGGTGAAGTAGAGGGGCAGCGGATCGTTCGTCTTGTTGTGGAGCGTGACGACGAGATCGACGCGACCCCCGGGCGTGGTCGACGGCGTGCTGGCGACGACGCGCACCTCGAGCTTGTCCTTGATCGCCGGGACGTCGTTCGCCTTCGGCATCGCGACGTCGCACGCGCGCAGGGCCTCCTCGAGGTTCTCGACCTCCGCCATCGTGCACGCCGCCTCCTTCGCCGCGTTCGGCGTGCCGCTGTTCGGCGTGGTCGTGTTGCCCGGCGTATGGTCGGGCTCCTCCGGCTTCGGCACGTTCTTCACCGTGCCGATCGCCTCCATCTCGATCGGCTTGTGCTGCATCGGCCTCGTGCAGGCGGCGAGCGCGACGGTCGCCACGGCCACCCCGTGGAGACGCAGCGCTCGACCGGCTCCGGACCTCATCGGGATCGGATCCTGGGCCACGCCGCGCTTTTTCGTCCAGGTTTTTCGTCACTCGAAGTAGAAGCGTCCCGGCCGGTTGCGGCATCAGAGTCGGCGTCGAGGTGAAAGGAAGGTTCATGCGGAGCTTCTTGAAGGGGGTCAGCGTTATCGCGCTCGGCGTCTCGTTCGCCGGGCCCGCGTTCGCGCAGCAGCCGGCGCCGCCGGTCGTGCCGGACAGGACGCATCCCCGCACGACGGCGCAGACGGCGCCGCCCGCGGGAACGGCCCCGGGGACGCCGGTGACGGACGTCGCGGACATGCTCGCGACGACGCCCGGCGGGCTCACGGCCGAGCAGGTCGCGGCGCGGGCGATGACGACGAGCTACACGGCGAAGGCGGCCGAAGAGAGCGTCACCGCCGCGTCGGCGCGCGTCGATCAGGCGTGGACGAACTATCTGCCGCGCGTCGGCCTCACGGCCCGCTACACGCGGCTCAGCGAGTTCACGCCGCCGTCCCTCGGCACGGGCAGCCTCGTCGTCACGGAAGCGCCGGCCGGCACGGTGAACCCCACGCCGATCATCGCAGGAGGGAGCTTCTCCTTCCCGCTCGTGTTCGACCAGTACCTGACGCAGGCGACGATCGCGATCCCGATCAGCGACTACTTCCTCAAGATCGGGAAGTCGTACACCGCGGCGACGCAGCAGGAAGAGGCGGCGCGCTTCGACGTCGCCGGCGCCCGCGCCAAGTCGTACGCCGACGGCAAGGTCGCGTACTTCACGTGGCTCCGCGCGCGCGGAGCGGTCACCGTCGCGCAGCAGACGCTCGCGGTCTCGCGCGCGCACCTCAAGGACGCGGAGAACCAGTTCGCCGTCGGCAACGCGTCGAAGGCGGACGTCCTCCGCGCCCAGACGCAGGTCGCGGCCGCCGAGCT
>JBDHVD010000115.1:0-20496 GCA_039809525.1 Labilithrix sp.
GGCGGGCGCGGCGGTGGGGAGCGCGTCGACCGAGACGGGCTCGCTCGACGAGAACGCGGGCGCGGGCTCGCCGACCTTGTCACCGTGCGCGCCGATCGTCGGCGCCGACTCGGCGTTGTCGGTGAGCGCAGTCTTCGCCGACGTGACGTCCGCGGTCCGCGGCGAGACCTTCGGCGCATCGACCGCCGCGACCGCGTGCGGGGCGTCCGACGACGACGTCACCATCGCGGCGACCACGCCTCCGCCCGCGAGGAACAGACCGATGATCGACGCCGCGATCACCCACGGCACGATGTTCGTCTTCGGCGGCGGGATGCGCGTGATGACCGTCTCGGCCTGGCGCGCCGACATGCGCGGGAGCGGCACCGTCGCGTCGACGCGCACCGGCGCGGGACGCATCGCGGGCGCGGGACGGAGCATCGCCTGCGGCGGGATCTGGATCGGCAGCTGGGGCCCGAGATCGATCGCGACGGGCGCGATCGACGACGGACGGCGGAACGGCTGCGTGAAGTTCACGCGCTCCTCGGCGTCGTCCTCGGCCGGCGCAGCCGGCGCCGCCGCGAGCGCGACGGGGACCGGCGAGGTCGTCGGGGCCTCGGGGATCGCGGGCGCGGGCACGCCCTGCACCGTCTCGGAGAGATCGACCGGCGACGCCTCGGCGACGACCGGTGCCGGTGCCGGTGCCGGCTCCGGAGCGACGACCGGCGCGGGCTCGGGGATCGGGGTCGGGCGCGCCTCCGCCGGGACGTACGCGTCCATCTCGATGCGGGTGTCGGGATCGCTCGACTCGAGGATGTCGTCGGCGTCGAGCGCGAGCTCCTCGTCGTCCTCGATCTCCAGGTGCGCCGACGACAGCTCCTCGACCACGACCTTCCGCGGCTTCTTCGCGTCGACGAGGCGCTCCAGATCCGCGAGGTCGGTCGCCGTCTCGGGCGAGGGAGGAGGCGGCGGATTCGATCGTGCGAGCACGGGCGGAAGCAGGCCTTTCTGCCGGGCGGGCCGGCGAGCGCGCGGAGTCTGACCCAGAAATCCGCTCACGCAAGCCGGGTGAAGCCCGGTCGAACACGTCGTGGTACGCGCCCGGCGCCACAACCTTCCCCGCCCTCCCTCGGACGAACGATCCCGGCTACTTGGAGGCCGGTCAGGGCGGGCAGACGAGCCCGCCGCTCGTCCACTTGCCCGACTGTCCGCAGACGAGCTGCTCGACGCAGCAGCCGCCGTAGTCGCAGAACTTCCCGGGCGTGGTGCAGGCCGAGCCCGCGGTCGGCTTGTCGTCCGGACACCCGTCGGTGCGCTTCGCGGTGCACGACCAGTGGCTGAAGTCCTCGTCCGGCGGCGGCGGCGCGCCCCCGCAATACCCGCGGCACTCGCACGTGCCTTCGTCGTACGCGCACGCGAGGCCCACGGTGCAGTGACCCGGCGGCGCGCCGTACGTCTTCGGGCACGCCGGATCGTTCGCGTCGCGCGCGGCGTCCTTCACCGATGCGTCGCTCGTCCCGCCGCTGCTGCTGCTCGTGCTGCTCGTCGATCCGCTCGACGAGCCTCCGCCGCTCGATGAAGAAGACGAGGAGGACGACGACGAGGTGGACGGTCCACTGTCCACCGTCGCGACGCCGCCTCCGCAGGCGGCGCCGAACAGGAGGGCGGCGGCGATGGCGCGGCTCTTCACGACGTGAGCGTGATCCGGCGACGAGCGCGGTGCAAGGCCTCGTCGGCCGGAGATGTAGGGTCGACACGATGGCGATCGCGCGCTTAGCTGAAGGACTCAGGAGGCCTTCGCCCATGGTTCGAGCTGCCCTCGTCGCGTTCGCGTTCACCACGTTCGTCGCCGGCTGCACCGAGAGCGCGACGCCGAGCACGCAGGGGCCGGGGGAAGGGACGCAGGGCTCGACGGGCACGCAGACCGCGCACGGCGGCGACGACACGCCGTCGTCGAGCTGCCCTGCGGGGGCGACGAAGAACGCCGAGGGCGGCTTCTGCGTCGCGCTCCCGTCCGACGTCGCGCCCTCGCCGGCCGTGACGTCGACCGACGGAGAGCGTCGTTACGAGTACGGCTCGGGCGCGAGCACGATCGTCATCGTCGTGAAGACCGGCACGCTCGCGTCCGACTCGGTGTGGAGCTCGGCGAGGACGAACCTCGCCGATCGAGCGGTGCGCTCCGCGGGCACGTCGAAGTCGAGCGCGGCGAGCATCTCGGCGATCTGGAAGGAAGCCGACGGGCGGAACGCGTCGACCACCATCCTCCGCGGCGACGCGAAGATCGTCGAGTGCCGCGCGCTCTCGACGCAGGCGCCGATGCTCCAGGCGTGTCAGTCGATCCGCCTGCTCTGACCTACCGCCTCTTCTTCTCCGGCACGTCCTCGTGGATGACGACGCGCGTGCCCTTCTCGGGCTGCGCGAACACGCCGTGCCATCCCTCGGGGAGCTGCGGCTCGGTCCAGCCGAAGAGCCTGCGCGCGTCCTCGGGCGCGAGGTTCACGCAGCCGTGGCTGCGCACGTAGCCGAAGTTGTCGTGCCAGAACGCGCCGTGGAGCGCGTAGCTGCCCTGGAAGTACTGCACCCAGGGCACGTCCTCGATCGAGTACGGACCGTCCGACGCAACGTCGCCGTCCATCGTCGTCGTCACGTGCTTCTCGCCGATGCGGAACGTCCCCGTCGGCGTCGGGAAGTCGTGCTCCTTGTCGTCCGGGTTGCGCCGTCCCGAGGAGATCAACGTCGCGAAGACCGGGCGCGTCCCTTCGAAGGCGATCAGCGTCTGGCGCGTGAGGTCGACGTCGATCCACTTCTCGTCGGGCGCGAGATCGGCCGGCGGTTGCGGCTTGCCCACCACGAGCGCGGCGGGCTGGACGTAGAAGCCGCCGGCGGCCTCCTGGAAGGTGACGCCGCCGACGGTCGCCGTCCGGCCGGTGAGCAGCACCGCGCTGCGCTTCGGTAGCTCCGCGCTGCCGGAGAACTTCTTGCCGTCGTCCGCGAGGAGGTACTTCACCGACGAGCTGTGGCGCACGAAGAGCACGGTGCCTGCGTCCTTCGCGCCTTCCTCGAGCGGCGTCGCGTCGAACCAGTTGCCGACGTGCTTCGAGACCGCACGCTCCTGCACCACGATCTTGTCGAACGGCACGGCGAAGCCGAACGACGTGCGCCACCACTTGGTGCCTGCCGCCTTGAAGTCGCGATCGAGCGCGACGAGGAAGCCACGTGACATCTTCCGCACGAGCACGCCGCGGCCCTTGAGGTCGCGGAGCTTCGGTTTGTCGCGGCTCGCGTCGGCGACGCCCGCATCCTTGATCTCCTTCTCCGCCGCCTTCTTCACCGGCGGAGCGGGCTGCGCCTCTTCCTCGGGCGCGGCGGCGGCGACGGTCGCGACGGCGTCGTCCTCCTTCTTGTCGGCCTTCTCCGCCCTCTCCGCGGCCTCCTTCTCGGCCTTCTCTTCTTCCTGACGTCGCGCGATCTGCGGCTCGAACTTCTTGCGATCGTTCTCGCTGAGCACGCGACGGTAGAGCGGCGTGCCGTCGGCCACGTTGACGCCGTACTTGTACGGCATGCCCGCGTCGCGATCGGGCTGGTGCGGCGCGAGGCGGACGCGCGGGCTCGTCAGATCGACCGTCGCGTACTTCGAGCAGACCCAGCCCGCGCCGTTCGCGAGCTCGAACCAGCCCTCCTTGCACTCGTCGTTGATGAGCGCGCTCTCGTACGCCTCGACCACCGCGCCGTGACGGAGATAGCCGAGCCGGCGTGCGCCGCTGTCCGCGGTCTCCGGCCAGGCTGGGATGTCGCAGATCGAGACCTGGTTCGTCGCGGCGATCTTCACGAGCTCGCCGCGATCGCGCGCGCCGTCGCTCCCTGCGTCGCGCGCGGAGTCGGCGGACGTCATGGACGCGTCGGCGCCCGCGTCGGCCTTCGCCGCATCGTCGTGCCTCGCACGCTCGCAGGCTGCGAGGCCGGCGCAGGTCAGGAGAGCGAGGACGAGCTTCCGCACGGCGCGACGCCTTAGCTTGCCTCCGCTGCTGCGTCGAGCGGCGCGACGGTCGAGCTCGCTCGTCGTCGCTACCGCACGCGGACGATCGCGTGCTCTTGCGCGCCTCGCGGCGTCTGCACCTCGGCGTCGTCGCCCTCGGACAGACCGAGGAGCGCGCGGCCGAGCGGGCTCGTGACGGCGAGCGTCTGCGCGCGGACGCCCGCCGCCTCGATCGTGCGGCCGCCCGCGACGGGCACGAGGAAGTAGGTCGTCTCCTTGCCCTCGTGCTCGAGGTCGACGAGCGCGGAGGCCTCGATCCGCGCGCCCGGCGCGAACGCCTTGACCGGCATCGCGTCGAGACGCGCGAGCCCCTCGGCGATCTCGCTCACGCGCTGCGCCTGCCCGCGCGCGATGTACGACGCCTCGGTCGAGCGCATGTCCTTGTCGCCCTCGGGCTTGTTGTCCTCGTGCGTCGCGCCCTCGGCCGCGTCCTTCGCCGCGCGCGTCGTGCGCGCCACCTCTTCTTCGAGCGACGCGCGGAGCACCGCCACGAGCCGTCGCTTCACGTCGAGCTCGCTCATAGCTGCGCGACGCGCTCGTCGAACTCGGCCTGCGTGATCTTGCCCGCGCGAAGGTCCGCGGCGAGCGCGTCGAGCGCGGGCGAGGCGGTGCGCTTCGACTCGGCGATCGCCTCCGCGTGCTCGGCGTAGACCTCCTTGCCTTCCTTCTTCGCGGCCTCGAAGTCGTCCTTCAGCGCCGAGGCGTCCTTGCCTCCCGAGGCGAAGAACTTCTCGATCACCTTCCCGAGCGCGTACGTCGACGCGAACGAGGTGGTCGCGCCGACGGCGCTGCCCCATCCGGGGACGAGCTTCGCGAGGTTCGCGATCGCCAGGCGCGCGCCGGTGCCGAGCCCGAGCGAGTAGAGGATCGAGCGCGCGCGCTTCGGATCGACCTGCTCGCCCCAGTAGCCGCCGATGTCGCGCACCATCTTCAGCTGCAGCGCAATGACGCCGAGGTCCGTCGCGATGGCGACGCCCGGGATGGGGAACGCGCCGAGCACCGCGGTGAGCACGGCGTACTTGAGGACGTGGCTCCGCACCTTCGCCGCGCGCTCCTCCGCGTCGCCGATGGGCTCGGTCACGAAGAGCCCCGCCGACGAGTCGCGCGTCGCGTAGAACAGGCCGTCGAGCGATGTGCGCTGCTCCGAGGTGACGCCGGTCGCGTCCGCGATGCGGTCGAGGAGGGCCTGCTCCTCCTTCGTGCACGAGCCGTCGGCGAACGCCATGAAGTACGCGCTGCGGTACACCTGCTCGCGCGCCTCGGCGCTCTTGATCGAGGCGAGCTCGACGTCGACGTCGACCTTCTCCGCGAGCAGCGACTCGACGCTCGTGCCCGCGGGGAGCTGGAACCCCTCGAGCGCGGCCGCGAGCGACTTGCGCTCGTCGTGGTGCACGGTCCCGTCGGCGCGCGCGACGGCGACGAGGATCTTCAGACACGCGAGGGCTTCGGCGTCGGCGATGTCGGTCATCATCGTGGGCGAGGAGGATCGCGGGCGGCGAGCCGATCCGTCAAGGCACGACGGCGGCGTCCCAGAACGCGAAGGCCTCGTCGAGATAGACCTCGCGCGCGCCGTGGCCGAACGGATGCTCGGCGAGCTTCGTCTTCCAGCCCGCCGCCTCGGTGGTGCGGGCGAGCGCCTTCGCGCCCGAGCGCGCGCTGTCGTCGTAGCGGCCGAAGCCGACGTACACCACGAGGGGACGCTGGCGGGCGATGGGTGCCGGCGCGCCGCCGGACATCGCGCCGAGCGCGTCGACGTCGATGTCGCCGCGCAGGGCGAGGCTCGTCGCGAAGTACGCGCCGCTCGACGAGCCGGCGAGGTACGTGCGCTCGAAGGGCGCACCGGCGATGGTCTCGAGCTTCTTCTTCGCCGCCTCGATCCGCGCCACGAGCGAAGGCGCGAGCTCGGCGTGCTTGCCCGGCGACGTCGGCCAGCCCCACCAGTCCTTCGCGCCGGCGGGGCCGATCCCGCGCACGCCCCGCGGCACGAGCGCGGCCGCGCCCGCGCGCGTCGCGGCGTGGAGGACCGACGCCATCACGTTCTCCTTCTGCGGGCTCGCCGGCACCGGGGGGACGATGCCGTGCAGGTACAAGAGGAGGCGGCGCGGCTTGCCCTCGGCGAGCGGCGGCAGGACGTAGCAGGTCTCCTCGTCGAGCGCGGCGAGGCCCGCGACGCACCAGTCGGTCTCGATCGGCGGAGGAGGCGGAGCGCTCGCGGCGGTCCTCGTCGGCGCAGGCGCCGGAGCGGGCGCGAGCGCATCCGCAGGCGCCGGCGCGGGCGCGGGCGTGCGGCATGCGATCAGGAGGGCGGCGAGGGGCGCCAGGCGCACCGGTCGATTGTATGCTCCGCAGCATGCACGGACGCATGATGGATTTCCCGCTGACGGTGACGCATCTGCTCGAGCGCGCGGCGCGCTACCACGGCGGCCGGGAGGTCGTCAGCGTGCGGCCCGACAAGTCGCGCGTGCGGAACAGCTACCGCGAGATCCACGAGCGCTGCGCGCGCCTCGCGTCCGCGCTGACCAAGCTCGGCGTGAAGAAGGGCGATCGCGTCGCGACGCTCTGCTGGAACCATCGCGAGCACCTCGAGTGCTACCTCGGGGTCCCGGCGATGGGCGCGATCGTGCACACGCTGAACCTCCGCCTGCATCCGTCGGAGATCGGCTACATCGCGAACCACGCCGAGGACCTCGTCGTCGTCGTCGACCAGTCGCTCCTGCCGCTGTTCGAGAAGTTCCGCGGCGCGGTGAAGAGCCTGAAGCACGTCATCGTCGTCGCGGACAAGGGTGAGCCGGTCGGCGAAGGGATGATCGAGTACGAGGCGCTCCTCGCGACGGGCACGCCCACGTTCGAGTGGCCGCGCCTCGACGAGAACGACGGCGCGATGATCTGTTACACGTCGGGCACCACGGGCAGCCCAAAGGGTGTACTCTACAGCCATCGGTCCACCGTGCTCCACGCGCTGGTCACGGCGATGGCGGACAACTTCGGCGCCGCGGGCGACGACGTGATGCTCCCGGTCGTGCCGATGTTCCACGCCGCGGCGTGGGGTATCCCGTACGTCGCCGTGCTCGTGGGCGCGAAGCTCGTCTTCCCCGGGCCGCACCTCGATCCGGCGTCGCTGGTCACGCTGATGGAAGAGGAGAGGGTGACCGTCGCGGGCGGCGTGCCGACGATCTGGATCGGCATCCTCCACCTCCTCGACACCGAGAAGCGCGATCTCTCCTCCGTCCGCACGATGCTCATCGGCGGCTCGGCGGCGCCGCCCTCGCTCATCGAGGGCTTCCGGACGCGGCACGGCCTCGTCGTCACGCACGCGTGGGGCATGACCGAGACGAACCCGGTGGGGACGCTCGCCCGCGTGAAGCCGCACCTCCGCGGCGACGAGGCGCGCGAGCTCGCCTATCGATCGACGCAAGGCTTCGCCGTTCCGTTCGTCGAGACGCGGCACGTCGACGACACGGGCAAGATCCTCCCGTGGGACGGCAAGAGCATGGGCGAGCTCGAGTGCCGCGGACCGTGGGTCGCCTCCTCGTACTTCGGCGACGAGGGCAAGGACCGCTTCACCGCGGACGGATGGTTCAAGACCGGCGACGTCGTGACGATCGACGCCGAGGGCTACGTGACGATCACCGATCGCTCGAAGGACGTGATCAAGTCGGGCGGCGAGTGGATCTCGAGCGTCGCGGTGGAGAACGCGCTCATGAGCCATCCCGCGGTGCTCGAGGCCGCGGTGTTCGCGGGGCGGCATCCGAAGTGGGACGAGCGGCCGATCGCCGCGATCGTGCTCAAGCCCAACGCGCAGAGGCCGACCGATGCCGAGCTGAACGCGCACCTCGAGACGAAGCAGCTCGTGAAGTACGCGCACCCCGACGCCTACGTCTTCATCGATCAGATCCCGCGAACGAGCACCGGCAAGTTCCTCAAGTCGAAGCTCCGCGAGCAGTACGGCGACATGCTGATGAGCGGCGACTCGCCGCGTTGAGCGACGCATCGAGGGACGTAGCCTCGGGAGCGTGATCAAGGACCTCTGGTACAAGAACGCGATCGTCTACTGCCTCCACGTCGGCACGTTCATGGACACGAACGCCGACGGCACCGGCGACTTCGAGGGGCTGATGCGCCGGCTCGACTATCTCGCCGGCCTCGGGATCACGTGCATCTGGCTGATGCCCTTCCAGCGCTCGCCGCAGAAGGACGACGGCTACGACATCGCCGACTACTACTCGGTCGATCCCATCTACGGCACGCTCGGCGACTTCGTGGAGTTCACGCATGCCGCGAAGCAGCGCGGCATCCGCGTGATCATCGATCTGGTCGTCAACCACACGTCGAACGAGCACCCGTGGTTCCAGGCGGCGCGGCGCGACAAGGGCTCGAAGTACCGCGACTACTACGTCTGGTCGAAGAAGAAGCCGAAGGACGCGGACAAGGGGATGGTCTTCCCCGGCGTGCAGAAGACGACGTGGACCTACGACGACGTCGCCGGCGAGTACTACTTCCATCGCTTCTACGAGTTCCAGCCGGACCTCGACACCGGGAACCCCGCGGTGCAGGAGGAGATCCGGAAGATCATGGGCTTCTGGCTGGAGCTCGGCGTCTCCGGCTTCCGCATGGATGCCCTGCCCTTCGTGATCGCGCACAAGGGGGCGAACAAGAAGCCGGGCCTTCGCTACGAGATGCTCCGCGACCTCCGCGAGTTCCTCCAGTGGCGCTGCGGCGACGCGGTGATCCTCGGAGAGGCGAACATCCTGCCGAAGGAGGACATGAAGTACTTCGGCGACGACGGCGACCGCGTGCAGATGATGTTCAACTTCCAGGTGAACCAGCGGATGTTCTACGCGTTCGCCACCGCCGACACGAAGCCGCTGAAGAAGGCGCTCGAGGACACGCGCGAGCGGCCGGACACGGCGCAGTGGGGGATGTTCCTCCGCAACCACGACGAGCTCGACCTCGGGCGGCTCACCGAGGGGCAGCGCGAGAAGGTGTTCGCCGAGCTCGCGCCGGACGCGGACATGCAGCTCTACGACCGCGGCATCCGCCGCCGGCTCGCGTCGATGTTCTCCGGCGATCGGCGCCGCATCGAGCTCGCGTACAGCGCCATGTTCACGCTGCCGGGCACGCCGGTGATCCGCTACGGCGACGAGCTCGGCATGGGCGACGACCTCGCGCTCGACGAGCGCGACGCGGTGCGCACGCCGATGCAGTGGTCGACCGAGCCGCATGCGGGGTTCACGCGCGCGAAGAAGCCGATCCTCCCGGTGATCACCGGCGGACCGTGGGGCTACGAGAAGATCAACGCCGCGGTGCAGCGGCGTGACGTCAGCTCGCTCCTCAACTGGACCGAGCGGATGATCCGCATGCGCAAGGAGTGCCCCGAGCTCGGATGGGGCCGCTACGCGATCCTCGATGCGAAGGACGATGGCGTCCTCGCGCTCCGCTACGACTGGCGCAACAACTCCATGGTCGTGGTGCACAACTTCCGCGACGCGGCCGTCGAGATCGATCTCGCCGTCGGCGATCCGCGCGGCAAGAAGCTCGTCAACCTCCTCGCCGAGGACCACAGCCTCGCGGACGGCCGCGGACGCCACCGGATCGTGATCGAGCCGTACGGCTACCGCTGGTACCGCGTCGGCGGCCTCGACTACATCCTCGAGCGCACGAGCTTCTGACGCGGCTACGGGATCGCGCTCGCGGCGGCGCGGCACGCGTCGGCGAGCGACGCGAACGTCGCGTTCATCTCCTCGTCGCTCCCCGGCTACCGGCCGCGAGGCGGTCTTCGGGGCACGCGATCGCGACCGGCATCGCACCGGGCGCGCAGCTCCCGCT
The DNA here is from genome assembly GCA_039809525.1 of Labilithrix sp. Classification (GTDB taxonomy): domain Bacteria; phylum Myxococcota_A; class Polyangia; order Polyangiales; family Polyangiaceae; genus Labilithrix. The sequence continues at coordinate 9,842 of JBDHVD010000115.1, forward strand.
CGGAGGCCTCGGCGGGGGCGAGGACGCGTCGTCGAAGAGGACGACCGGACCGGCGCTCGTGCTCGTCGGACCGCCGGGGCGATGACACGAGGCGCAGTCGGCGTCGCGGTCGATGCGGGTCGTCATCCGGCGGAGGACGAGCGGCGACTGGCGATCGACGGGCGCCTCGGGCTCGTCGACGCGCTCGACGCTGACGAGCAGCGGGAACGTGAGCGCGGAGACGTCACCGCGACGCACGACGAAGCTCCCGTCGCACGCGGTCACGAAGCAGCGCTGGACCTCCGTCCCGTCGAGCACACGGACGAACGCGCGATCGACGGGCTGGTCCATCGCCGGCGTCCAGAACACGGTGCCCGCGAGGACGACGTCGTCGATCGACTCCCCGTCAACGCGCGGCGCACACGAGGAGATCACGGCGAGCGTCGCCGCCAGCAGGCGCTTCATGCGAGGTTCGTCACCGGCACCGCGCCGATCGATCGGCGAATTCGTCGGGGCTCGCCTACGGAGCGCGCGTGGACCGCGCCTCGAGGTCGTCGAGGAGATCGGGGACCGCCGCGGTGAACTCGAGCGCGATGGTGTACGGGAACGCGAGCTCGAGCTCGCCCTCGCTCAGCTCCTGGCGGACGACCTTCGCCTCGATCGTGCGCTCGTCGCGGATGTCGGGGCTCACGCGGAAGCGCGCGATGACCGTCGCGCCGGGCTCGACCGGCGTCGCCGCGGCGACGAGGACCCCCTTCGCGCTCGCGTCCCGGCAGACGCCGACGATGTCCTCGTCACCGACGTGCAGCGTGACCGGGAAGAGCATCTTGTAGCGCGTGTACGCGCGCTTCTCTCCCCTCTCTTGCTCCGGCTCGCGCTCGCTCCCCATCCCTGACGATCATCATCGCACGGAAGCGGCGAACGGGCCATCCGCGTCGAGGACGATGCGCATGCGTGCCTCGCCCGCGCGGACCTTCGCGATCGCCTCGGCGGCACGCGTCATGGGCATGCGCTCGACCATCGGCAGGATGCGATGTTCCGCCGCGAACGCGAGCATGCGCGTCATGGTGGAGCGGCTGCCGATGACGCTCCCCGTCACGGTCTTCTGGTGATCGAGGAGCCAGTCGGCGGCGAGGGTGACCGGCGCGGCAGGGATCCCGACGAGGCAGAGCGTGCCTTCGAGCGCGAGCACGCGCATCCAGGCGTCCCAGTCGAGCGCGGCATGCGTGGTCACGAGCAGGAGATCGATCGCTCCCTCGGGGAGCGCGCCGCGCGCGTCGACGAGGTCGCTCGCGCCGAGCGCGCGCGCGAGATCGCGCTTGCCGAGATCGGGGTCGAACGCGATCACCTCGGCCCCCATGGCGCGGGCGAAGCGCACCGCGAGGTGGCCGAGGCCGCCGAGCCCGACGACGCCGACGCGCATGCCGCGCCCGCGCGCGACCACGCCGAGCCGCTCGAGCGGAGAGAACGTCGTGAGCCCGGCGCAGAGCAGCGGAGCGGCGTCGGCGGGATCGAGGCCTTCGGGGATGTCGAAGCAGAAGCGCGCATCGACGCGGACGCGGGCGGCGAAGCCTCCGGGCCGGCCCATGCACGTGCGGACCTTGCCGCCGGTGCAGAGGTGCTCGCGTCCGGTGGTGCACGGAACGCATGCTCCGCATGATCCGGCCTGCCAGCCGATGCCCACCCATCGATCGCCCGCGCGTCCGACGATCTCGTGACCGGGCACGAGCGGGCGCGCGACGTCGCCCCAGTCGCCGTCGAGGAGGTGCACGTCGCTGTGGCAGACCGAGCAGTGGAGGACGTCGACGTCGATCTCGCCCGGACCGGGCGGTCCCGGATCGGCGAGCGCGATCGGCTCGAGGGGCCCCTTCGGCGTGCGCTGCGCGAGCGCGGGAATCGTCATTTTCTCCGTCTTTCACTCGCCCGGAGTCCGGCTGGCGTCCAGGGACTTCGATGCTACGGTGCGCGCCGGCCTTCCCATGCTGATCAAGACCTCGCGCAAGACGGGCGGACGCACCATCGACTCGAAGAGCCTCGTGGACGAGTACGCGTCCAAGGAGCTCTCGCGCCGCCAGATGGTGCAGGCGGTCGTGCTCGGGAGCGTCGGTCTCGCCGCGTGCACGACGACGACGATCACGGAGGAGCCGGCGCCCGCGCCCGGCGGCGGGACCGGTGACGAGAGCGGCACCGATCAGCCGAAGCAGCAGCACCTGGTCGGCATGGGCTGGGACGAGAGCGATCGGGGCAAGGCGCTCGAGGCGGCGCTCGCGGAGACGATCGGCCTCGGCATGATCAAGGCGGGACAGTCGGTCTACCTGCGCGTGAACGCGAACTCGGGCGATCCCTACCCGTACTCGACGTCGCCCGACACGATCCTCGCGGTCGGCGGGATGCTCCGAGACATCGGCGTCACCGACATCCGCGTCGGCGATCGCTCGTTCTGGGGCGATCAGGACACCGCGGGCAACCTGGCTGCGAACGGCATCACCGGCGCGGCGAAGAAGATCGGGACGACGGCGAAGGTCTACGACGACGACGCCGACTGGATGACGCTCCCGGCCGAGATGGTGCCGAACTGGACGGGCAGCGTGCGCCTGCCCACCGACGTCACCACGGCCGATCACATGATCGTGCTCTCGTGCGTGAAGACGCACTTCATCTCGCAGATCACGATGTCGCTCAAGATCTCGCTCGGCCTCGTCCACGCGACCGACCGGGCGCGCGCGGGCAACCTCAAGACCCACGACACGAAGGTCCTCTACAAGCAGATCGCGCAGATCAACAAAGCCTTCACCCCGTCGCTCGTCATCCAGGACGGCTACAAGGCGATCATCTCCGGCGGCCCGACGGTCGCCGATCGGCCGCCGAACGCACCGTCGTCGTTCAAGAGCGGCGTCGTCGGAGATCCGAAGGTGTTCATCGTCAGCACCGATCGCATCGCGGCCGACGTCGCCGGCATCGCCGTGCTCCAGACGCTGAGCCCGGCGTACGAGCTGGTGATGAAGACCAAGCCTTTCGCGAACCCGCAGATCGCCGCGGCCGCTTCCGCGGGGCTCGGCATCGCGGACGCGAGCGCGTTCGACCTGTCCGGCCCGACCGTCCCGAACCTCGACGAGCTGAAGGCCAAGGTCACCGGCTGAAGAAGTGAAGCGCGGCGCCGGCGTGCAGCGTCGGGCCGGTGCCGGCCTCGGTGCGAACGGACTTCGCGCTCGACCCGTTCTACGAGAAGCACACGAACGTGGGCGCGCTCCCGATCATCGCATCGCGCAAGGTGCCCGACGCGGCGCTCTGCGCGGCGCGCGACGTGGTCACGAAGGTGCTCGCGTCCCGTCCCGAGCTCGCCGGCGGTAGCGCGCGGCGGAGGAGAACGTCCTCTGCTACGCGAGCGATCGCTCTCGCGGCGAGAGCATCCTGGTGCACGAATTCAGTCACGCGGTCTTCGACATGGCGATCGATCTCTACGAGCCGACGATGGGGCCGCGCCCTACGATCCGGAGCTCGCGGCGATCGTGCGCGACGTCTTTTGCGACGCCGCCTGGCGGTACGCCTGCCCTTCCAAGTGAACGCGCTGCGTGCGACGCTCGGCGCTCATGAGGTCGAAGCTCTCGACGTACTCGCCCTTCCTCTTCCTCGTCGCGTGCGGCGCGTTCGGTCCGCTTGCGTGCGGCGGCTGCGACAAGTCGAGCGAGACGACGGCGGATGCCGGCAGCGCGGTCGCCGTCGACGCCGCGCCGGCGACGACCGCCAGCGCACGCCGCCCGATGCCCACGCGCTTCGGTGGCGGACCGACGGGGATGATCCTCGCGGCGGCGCGGTCGCTCGAGCTGAAGGACGATCAGAAGGCGAAGCTCGACAAGGCCGAGCAATCGCTCCGCGGCGACGACGCGAGCCCGCGCGACGAGATGAAGACGCTGCACGGCGACCTCGTCGCGGGCGTGCGGGCCGGCAAGCTCGATCAGGCGAAGGTCGACGCGGACCTCGAGGCGATCGACAAGGCGGCGAAGGACCGCCAGGACAAGGAGGCCGCCGCGCTGAACGACGCCTACGCGGCGCTCGAGCCGGCGCAGCGCACCGAGGTGGTCGCGAAGATCCGCGAGCGCCAGACGACGCAGGAGCAGCGGATGGCCGCGCGCATGGCCGCCCGCGGGGACGCCGGAGGGCGCGGACCGATGACCGGCGCGCGCCGCGTCGAGCGCCTCACGCGCGGCCTCGACCTCGACGCCGAGCAGCAGAAGAAGGCGCAGGCGCTCGCGCCGAAGGACGCCGCGCCGGCGGATGCCCGTGCGGAGGCGAAGAAGCGCACCGACGCGGTGCTCGCGGCGTTCGAGAAGGACGGCTTCGACGCGAAGAAGCTCGATCTCGCCGATCCGAAGCGGGCGAAGGCCGCGGCGCAGGACGAGGCGAAGCTGATCGGCGGGCTCTTGCCCATCTTGAAGCCGGAGCAGCGCGAGAAGCTCGCCGCGCGGTTGGAGAAGCAGCATGCCGGCGGGCCGGGCCCGCGCGCCCGCGGTCCGCACGGACGGCGCGGCCTGCCGCACAAGCTCGGTCCCGGCGAGGATCCGTACGACGATCCCTTCGACGACGACGACGACGACGACGGCCCCGACGCCGGACGCGAATAGCGGAGCCCGGTCCTCCGTCTGACGGCCGCCGCCGTCATGCTCCGTCACCTGCGCCTGCTCGTCGCGACCGCGCTCGCCCTGGCCTCGCTCGTGGTGCCTGCGCGCGCCCTCGCGCAGGACGCGCAGGCCGACGCGCCCGCGATCGGCAAGCCGCCGGGCACGCATCGCTGGAGCGTCGCGCGCGATCTCGCGGCCGTCCTCCCGGTCGGTCCCGTCGCCGTCGATGCCGGACCGATGCTCGGCCCGCTCGTGCGCCTCGGCTACCAGGCGACGTCGCGGCTCGAGGTGGGCATGCGCAGCGGATACCTGTACGGCCTCGACAAGGACGTCGGAGGCGGCCGGGTGACCGCGCTGTCGGCCGTGCCGATCGTCGCGAGCGCACGCTGGTTCTTCGCCGGCGAAGGCGTCGGTCCGTACGTCGCGATCGAGATCGGCGCGAACCTCCTGCGACGCCGGTACCGCACGGCGGCCGAGAGCGGCCTGTTCGAGATCGACTTCGACGCGAAGGAGAGCCGCTGGACGGCGGGATCGAACGCCGGCGCCGGCTGGGTCCTCAGCCGGAAGATGCCGATCGATCTGCGTGCGCACGTCGCCGCGCTCGATCTCCTCTCGGCCCACGGACCGACCCACGCGATCGCGGTGGGCGCGACGGCGGGCTGGACGATCTTCTTCTGATCGCCCTCGACACGGGACCGACGTCGCACTATTCGGCGCGGCGATGCGCGTGCACCGCCGGGGGATCGCGATCGCCGCGCTCGTCGCGGTCACGCTGGGAGGCCGCGCCGCACGCGCGCAGGAGGACGCGCCCGCTCCGGAGCCGGCGCCCGAGCCCGAGCCCGAGCCCGAAGCTCCGGTCGTCGCGCCCGCGCCACCACCTCCTCCTGCTCCGCCGCCGCCCCCGCCGCCTCCGCCGCCACCTCCCCCCGCGCGCAAGGTCGTGCGCTTCGGCTCGGCCGGCGTCGTCATGGTGAGCACGAACGCGGCGATCGGCGTGAGCGGCGCGACCTGGGACAACAGCAAGGCCGAGTCCTTCGGCGCCTCGTTCTCGCCCGGCATCGACACGTTCATCGTCCCTCGCGTGTCCCTCGGGCTCGATCTGGCGACCGGCTACTCGGACAGCCGCGGCTACGCCGCCGACGGCAGCCTGGTCCGCACGGAGGCGACGTCGCTCGGCGCCGGCGTCCGCATCGGCTTCGATCTCCCGCTCGGCCGCTCCTTCTCCTTCTATCCGCGCGTCACCGGCGGTCTCCAGCGCTGGCAGAGCAAGAGCATCGTCGTCGAAGCACGATCGAGCGCGGGTCCCACGAACGCGACCGGCATCCCTTCGTCGTCCGGCGAGGGCCCGTGGATCACCGTCTTCACCCCCCTGCTCTACCATCCGGCGCCGCACTTCCTCGCCGGCGTCGGGCCCACGCTCTCGCACTCGTTCGCGCGCGTGCAGGGCGGCCCGGAGATCGGCGGCGAGAGCACGACGGTCGGCGGCCAGATCGTGTTCGGCGTCTGGTGGGGCGGCCAGGCGGACACCGACGCGACGCCCGACGAGGCGCGGACCGTGCGCGAGCCGGCGTTCGGCGAGACCGGGCAGGTGGTCTTCACCGGCGAGTTCGACGTGCATGCCGGGCACGTGACGTACGCGGGCACGTCGTCGAGCGGCACCGCGCTCACCCTCGCGCCGGGCTTCGACACGTTCGTCCTCGACCACGTCTCGCTCGGGCTCGAGGCGAGGTTCTCGTACTACCAGAGCGTGGGCCAGCGTCCCGACGGCACGCGCGCCGAGGTCACCCGCTCGGGCGGAGGCCTCGCGCCGCGCATCGGCGTCGACATCCCGATCGTCGCGCACCTCTCGTTCTACCCGCGGGCGTCGCTCGCGTTCGGCGGCCAGAGCGTCGAGACGCGCGCGGGGAAGGACGGCTACGAGTACAGCGAGACGAACACCACGGCGAGCTTGTTCGCGCCGCTGCTCGTCCACCCCACGGCGCACGCCTTCCTCGGCTTCGGGCCGTACGTCGGCCGCGACCTGACGCGCAAGATCGAGGGCGGCGCCGCGGAGAACCCGGGCACCACGTACGGGGCGTCGCTCGTCGTCGGCGGGTGGCTCTGATCGGTCAGCGATCGCCACGGACGACGCCGCGCGCGACCGTCTCGTCGTCGCGGCGCCACACCACGAGCACGTTGATCGTCAGCGCGAGGTTCGCGATCGACTCGACCGGCCATGCGGCGGGCGGCCAGACCGTGGCGATCGCGGCGACCACCGCATAGGCGATCGGCGTCGGCCAGAGGCGCCGCTCGACCGTCGCGGCGGTGAGCGCGGAGCACACGGCATAGAGGAGGAGGACGAGCACGCGCGTCGCCTCGTACGCGACGCCGAGGCGGAGCGTCATCGCGAAGAGGACGATCTGCGCGACGAGCACCACGCCGACCGCACGGACGAGCGCGCGGTTGATCGCCGTGCGTGAGAGCGCCTCGCGATAGCGGTGCGCGACGAGCGCGGTGAGGACGAGCATCATCGTCGACGAGACGAGCGGCGGCTTCTGATCCGGGTGCGGATCGCTCGCTTCGATCACGAATCCGATCCACGGCAGCACCGTCCAGATCACGCCGAGCACCGCGCTGATGGTGAGCCGGAGGCGTCGCCCGATGCGCGGATCGAGGTCGCGCACCATCGATGCGACCCGCTCCTCCTTCTCGCGCCGCGCTCGCGCCGCCGCCGTGACGCGCTCGGCGAGGTACGCGGGCGGTTCCGGCAGCTCCGAGACGAGCAGCTGCGCGGCGCGCGCGTCGCCCTCCGCGAGCTCGAGCTCCACCATGAAGACCACCGCGCGCCGGAGGCCGTTGCGCGCGACGTCGTTGTCCGGCCAGGCGCGGAGCGCCTCGCGGAAGCCGAAGCGGCATTCGCCGAAGAGGTGGTATGCGCGGAGGCGGCGCTCCTCCGACGAGGCCCCGCGCGGCTCGGCGATCACCCGCTCGAGGTCGGCGAGCTTGCGCCCCGCGTCCAGCGCGAGCGACGTCGAGCTGCGGTGCTCGAGGAACTCGCCGAGGGCCTGGCGGAGCTCCTCGACCGAGGCGAAGCGGTCGTTCGGATCGCGCGCGAGCGCCCGCGCGAGGATGCTGCGCAGCTCGTACGGGACGTCGTTCGGGATCTCCGGCGCCGCGCGCGCGACCTTCGCCATGACGATCGCGAGGCTCGTGCCCATGTGCGGAGGCCAGCCGGTCAGCACCTCGTAGAGGAGGCCGCCGAGCAGGTACACGTCGGTGCGCACGCCGAGGAGCGAGCCCTTGCCGTGCAGCATCTCCGGCGCCATGTACGCGGGCGTCCCGCCGATGCCGTCGATCTCCGAGGCGAGCGGGAAGCGCCCCGTGCCGTCGTCGCTCAGGGCGACGGCGAGGCCCCAGTCGACGACGTACACCTCGCCGAACTCGCCGATCATGACGTTGTCGCTCTTCAGGTCGCGATGGATGACCCCGCGGCTGTGCGCGAAGTGCACCGCGTTGCAGACCTGCATGAGCGTGCGGACGTTCCACTCGAGCGACCGCTCCTGCATCACGTCGCGCCACGGAGCGCCGGCGATCCGCTTGAGGACGATGCGAGGCTTGCCCTGCGGGTCGAGCGAGATGTCGTGCACCGGGACGACGTTCGGATGCTCGAGCGCGCCCGTGACCCATGCCTCGCGCAGCATGTGAACGATGGCGTCGGCGTCGCTCGGGATCTCGTCGCGCATCGACTTTACCGCGACCTCGCGCCCGAGCGCGACCTGCCGCGCGAGGCGGACGACGCTCATCCCGCCCTCGCCGAGGGACGTGCCGATGTCGAGGTCCTGCCCGCGCGCGAGCTTGCCGAGGATCGCGAGCGCCTGCCTCGCACGGTCCTCCTTGCCGAGCGGCGCGCGCGAGACCGTGGCGCGCACCGGGAGGTCGTGCGTCGTCGCCAGCCACGCGGCGACGTCCACCGGCAGCGTCGGCTCCTCCCCCTCTCCCCTCTCGGCGACCGACGCCTCGGATGACGCCATGGCCATGCGATCGTCGCACGGGTCCCCCGTCCGGCCGCATGGGAAGAATTGACCTTTCGTCCAGCGCAAGATTTCTGCGCTTCACCGCGCGCGCTTCTGGGTCTCGGGGCGGTTGATGTACCTTCGACGCATGCCCGAAGCGCACCAGCGCCGGAAGAAGTCGTACCTGCTCGATCCGCGCTTCCAGCTGAAGTGGACGGGCTTCCTCGTCGTCATCGTGCTCCTGGTGATGACGTGCCTCGGCGTGATCATCGCGAAGACCGCCGATCAGGCGGCCGACAGCGCGCGCATGGCGGTGGAGCAGGCCAAGAAGGCGGCGGAGGAGTCGAAGGCGAACTCGATCCTCGCGCGGCGCAGCGTGGAGCTCGCCGCGCCCGACAACCCGATCCTCGCGCAGGTGATGAACGAGTCGCTCGAGGAGGTCGACAAGAAGGAGGCGGACAACCTCGCCGAGGTGCAGCGGCGTCACTCGGAGGTCGAGTCGGGGCGCCGCCGCATCAAGCTCCTGCTCGGCGGCTCGGGGCTCGCGCTGCTGACGCTCCTGGTCGTGATGGGCATCGTGATCACCCACCGGATCGTCGGCCCGGTGCACAAGATGAAGCGCCTGCTCCGCCGCGTGAGCACCGGCCGGCTCGTGGTCGACGAGCGCCTGCGCAAGGGCGACGAGCTCGAGGATCTCTTCGACACGTTCCTCCAGATGACCTACTCGCTCCGCGCGACGCAGCGCGCGCGGCTCGCCACCCTCGACGGCACCCTGCGGCGCGCCGAGGCGTCGAACACGTCCGCCGAGGTCCTCGACGGCCTCCGGGCGCTCCGCGCGCAGATGGTCCTCGGCCTCGAGCCGCGCCGCCCCTCGAGCTACCCGGTGAGCGAGCGATGAGCCTCCTCGACATCGTCGGTCCCGCGATCGAGAAGCTGTGCACCGCGTTCGATCGCGGAGGCTACAACCCGACGCCGATCATCGACCTCGGCGTGCTCGTCGCGAACGCCGACGGCACGGTCGACGACCGGGAGCGCGGGATGCTCTTCGACATCTTCACGACGCTCCTCGGCACGACGCTGAACTCCGAGGTCGTCGACGCGCTCGTCACCGCGAGCGTCGAGATCATCCAGCAGGCCGGCGCCGAGCCGCGCGCGCGTCTGGTGGGCACCATCCTCCACGACTGCGACGCCGGCGAGGACGGGCTCGTCGTCGCGCTCGCCGTGGCGTTCGCGAGCGAGGGGCTCTCCGCCGCGGAGCAGAAGGTCGTCGATCGCATTGCGGACGCCGCCGGCGTGAGCAGAGTGCGTCTCGGAGAGCTCACGAAGCAGGTGCGCAAGTTCTCGGACGGCGATCCGGTGAGCGTGCGCAACCTCCTCGCGAGCGGATCCCACGCAAAGGCGGAGCTGTCCGAATGAGCGAGAAGATCACGACCGAGCGCGACGGCCACGTCCTGCTCATCGGCGTCAACCGGCCGGAGAAGCGGAACGCGTTCGACCTCGAGACCATCGCCGCGCTGGCGAAGGCGTACGAGCAGCTCGGCGACGACCCCGATCTCCGCGCGGGCGTCGTGTTCGGCCACGGCGATCACTTCTCCGCCGGGCTCGATCTCGGCGTGGTCGGTCCGGCGGTGGCGCAGGACGGGCCGTCGGCGCTCGCGGGAGGCGGCAAGTACGACCCGTTCGGCGTGTGGGCCGAGCCCGTCCCGAAGCCGGTGGTGATGGCCGCGAGCGGGATCTCGTTCACCCTCTCGATCGAGCTCGCGCTGGCGAGCGACATCGTGATCGCCGCCGACGACGTACGCTTCCGCCAGCTCGAGATCGGGCGCGGGATCGTGCCGTTCGGAGGCGGCACGTTCCGCGCGCCGCTCCAGCTCGGGTGGGGCAACGCGATGCGCTTCCTCCTCACCGCCGAGGAGTTCGGCGCCGCCGAGGCGCTCCGCATCGGCCTCGTGCAGGAGGTGGTGCCGAAGGGCGCCCACGTCGCGCGCGCCCGCGCGATCGCCCAGGTGATCGCGAAGCAGGCGCCGCTCGGCGTGCAGGCGACGCTCGCGAACGCGCGCCTCGC
>JBDHVD010000116.1:0-20426 GCA_039809525.1 Labilithrix sp.
AGACCGCGAAGATGCCCCAGCGGCCGACGATGCCCGGACCGCTGCCCGCTCCCGTCGCGGCGCCGAAGGTGCGGATCGAGAGCGTCCCGCCGGCACGCTCGGCCCCGCCGCCGCGCAGCACCAATCAGACGGTGACCGCGATCGTCGTCTTCTTCGCCATCGTGATCGTGGGCGGCGGCGCGGTCGTGTGGTGGGCGCTGAAGCTGCGCTGACCGCGACGCGCGCGGCTCATCTCCGGACGCCCATCGGAGACTCGTCGAGGCGGAGCGGATCGAAGAGGAACGTGTGGCCGAGGAGCTGCGTTCGCGGCCGGACGCGTGGGATCTTCGCTTTGAGCGGGTGATCGGGCAGCGGCACGTCCCACCACTCGAAGGCCATGGCAGACGAGTAGGGATCGAGCTTCTTCGCGGCGCGCGGGATGAGGCCGTGCTTCTTCGCGTTGCCGAAGACGTAGCGGAGCACGGTGCGCATCTCGCTCGACGTACGGACGTCGCGCCGGTGATAGCGGTCGCCCCAGACCTTGCCGCGCTTCCGGCCCAGCAGCCCGTTCAGGCGCTTGGCGAACGCGATGGTGAAGCGGCTCACGCCGCGGCGCACCTTGGCCGCGTCTCCGCCCTCGGCGATCAGGTGGACGTGATCGCGCTGGATCGAGAAGTGGACGATCTGGAACGACGGCTCCCTCTTCTCGCGGATGAGCGCGAGGACCAGGTCGCGCACCAGCTCCTGGCGAAACGAAGGCACGTCCGGACGACGGCGCAGGGTGATGTGCATCGGATGCTTCGCCGCATGCGCAGGGCGCCGGCGATGAGCCACGCACGGGCGCGGCGCGACGCGCTTGCGCCCGGCGCGGGCGCCGCCGTGGGCGAACGGCGGCTGGACTTGCGGGCGGCGTGCCACTTGAAAGGGCGATAGTGGCCACGCCTCGCGGCGGCGCAAGGGGCGCCCGCGGATTTCCCCGGCGGCGCGAGGCGGCACGGCGGCGGCGGCGGCGGCGCCGGGCGAGGGGCGGGCGCTCAGGCGGCGGCGCGATCGAGCTCGGCGAGCATGCCGTCGCCGTCGATCCGGTCGGCGGCGAGGCCGTGCATGTACTGGAGGAGGCCGACCTTCTCGTAGCGCGGGAGGAGCCGCGGCGTGACGAGGCCGATCTCGCGCAGGTTGGGCACGAGACGGGTGAACATCGTCTGGCGGAACTGCTTCATGCCCGGCGTCTCGGTGACGAACGCGCGCCACTCGCTCCGCGGCATCCGGCCCTCGAACCACTCCTCGTAGACCTCGTACGCGAGGAAGCGGTTGCGCATCAGGAGCGCGACCTCGAATGCCCAGTCCTCCCGTTCGCGACGCTCGCGGTCGGAGAGCTGCACGAAGTGATCGCGCAGCGCGAGCACGCCGTAGTGCACGTGGCGCGCCTCGTCCTGGATCACGTAGCGGAGCAGCTCCTTGAGCAGGGGCTCCTTCGTCTGCTTGTAGAGCGTGCCGAACGCGCCGAGGGCGAGCCCCTCGACCATGATCTGCATGCCGAGGAACTTCATGTCCCAGCGCGCGTCGGTCATGAGCGCGTCGATGATGACGAAGAGGTTGTCGTTGATCTGATAGAGCTTGCCGAGCTTGTCCTCGACGTAGCGGTGGAAGACCTCGACGTGACGGCCCTCGTCCATGACCTGCGTCGCGCCATAGAGCTTGCCGTCGAAGAACTGCACCGCCTCGGTGACCTGGGCGGCGGCGAAGAGCGCGCCCTGCTCGCCGTGGAGGAACTGCGAGAGCATCCACGCGGTGAGGCTGTGCACCAGGCGCACGCGCTCCTTGGCGTCGAGCTTGAAGCCGCGCGCCTCGAGCGCGTCGAAGTCGATGAAGCCGTCGGGCAGGAGCGGCTTCTCCGGGTCGAACGGGTCGACGCTCGTGTCCCACGCGAGCTTCGTGTCGCTGTTCCACTGGTTGCGCTTCGCCCGCGTGTAGAGCGCACGCATCTCCGGGTTGTCCGACGGATAGGACCAGTCGAAGTGGGCCTCGTGGCGGGCGCGGGACTTCGTCGGCACGCCCTGCTTGCCTCGCTGGAGGACGAGGCCGCGCAACCCGGACGGGCCGATCGAGCGCAGGATGCGCGGGTCGCGGATCTCCGTGAGGACCTCGAGCATCTCGAACCACGCGTCGACCTGGCTCCGCATGCGCTCGGGGAGCAGGAACGTGAGCTTCCTTCCGTCCATCGTCGACCTCCTAGGCTTCTTCGTCGATCTGCACCGAGCAGCCGGCCGCGCCGGGTCGCCCGACGCATGCAAGCACCCAGCCTGCTTCGCGCTCGGCGGGCGTGAGGCAGTTCGGCTCTTCCATCGTCACCGTCCCGTCGAGCAGGCGAACGCGGCATGCGCCGCAGCCCCCGACGCTGCACGAGAACGGCATGGGCGCGCCCGCGGCGAGCCCCGTGTCGAGGAGCGTCGCGCCGGCGAGCGCGACCGCGCGGTGCTCGCGACCGCCGGCGAGGATCGCGACGGTGCGCACGCCGGCGGCGTCCGGCGCGGACAAGCGCGACGCGACGACGAAGCGCTCCGTCCGGATGCGTGCGTCGGGCACGCCGAGCGAGGCGAGCGCGGCCAGCACCTCGGTCATCATCGCGTCGGGGCCGCACACGAGCACGTCCGCATCGGCGAACGACGCGGGCAGCTCGGCGAAGAGTCGCGCGGTCATCGCGCGATCGAGGCGGCCCTCGACGGACTCGAGGACGTGGCGCACGCGGAAGCGCTCGCCCGCGGACTGCGCGAGCGCGTCGATGTCCTCCGCGAAGACGACGTCCGCCTCGGAGCGGCTGCCGTAGAGGAGCGCGACCTCGCAGCCGCTCTCGGCCGCGAGCACGGTCTGCGCGATCGACCAGAGCGGCGTGATGCCGACGCCGCCCGCGACGAGCACCAGCGCGCGCGGCGTCTCGCCCGAGGTCGAGGCCGGGACGGTGAACGAGCCGTAGGGCCCGGCGACGGCGAGGCGTGCGCCCGGCGCGACCCGGCAGAGGCGCGGCGAGACGCGCCCGCTTTCCTTCTCCTTGATCGTGAGGTGGAGCTCGCCTTCGCCCGGAGCATTCGACGCGGAGTAGTTGCGCGAGAGGCCGTCGACGGTGACGGTGAAGAACTGGCCGGGCGCGAAGCGGAACGGCGCGCCGTCGGGCGCGCGGAGCACCAGGGTGACGACGTTCTCGGTCTCGCGGACGACGCGCGCGACGACGAGCTCGCGCGCTGCGCCGGGCCTCGTCGTCGGTGACGGTGACGGTGACGCCGGCTCGCGCACGCGGACGAGCGGCGCGGAGCGTTCGCCCGACAGCCTCCGGCGAACGCTCGTCACGTCGCGACGGATCCGCTCGATCGCGGAGGAGAGCGCGCCCATGACGAATACCTACCGATCGGTAGGGAATTTGTCAAGGAGGCCCCCGGCGATTCGGGCTACGACAGCGCAACCGTGAGCCTTTTCCAGGAGCCCGCGCGGACGCCCGAGGAGATCGAGGCGAGCCGTCCGCTCGACATCCCGCCCGAGTCGGTCCTCGAGGTCGACGAGGCCGAGTGGTACGCGCGCGTCTATCGACGGAGCGCTCCGCAGCTCACCGTGCGCGCCGTGCTCATGGGCACGGTCCTCGGCTTCTTCCTCTCGTTCACGAACGTCTACATCGGCCTGAAGACCGGCTGGTTCCTCGGCGTGAACCTGACGGCGTGCATCCTCTCGTACGCCATCTGGCAGTCGCTCAAGAGCGCGGGGCTCGTGAAGAGCGACATGTCGATCCTCGAGAACACGTGCGCGGTCTCGACGGCGTCCTCCGCCGGTTACGCGACCGGCATCATGGTCATCTCCGCGATCCCCGCGATGCTGATCCTCAGCGTCACGGAGGAGAACCCGGGCGGCACCCAGCTGCCCTGGCCGATCGTCGCGCTGTGGATCTTCTTCCTCGCCGCGCTCGGGACGACGCTCGCGATCCCGATGAAGCGGACGATGATCAACCGCGACAAGCTGAAGTTCCCGTCGGGGACCGCGGCGGCGGTGACGCTCCAGGGGCTCTACTCGCGCGGGTCGGAGGCGCTCGCGAAGGCGCGCGTGCTCTTCGTCACGGCGGGCATCGCCGCGCTCGGTCCGCTCCTCCGCGAGCTCGAGATCAAGAAGGGCCCGGAGGGACGCGAGGCGCTCGTCCCGGGTCAGTCGAACGCCTTCGACTGGATCGCGCACGTGCTGCCCGAGTCGTGGACCCACCGCATGCTCACCGCGGGCCCCGAGCGCCTGCACAAGAACGGCGCGCCGTTCCAGCTCGGCGACTACCAGATCAAGCTCGATCACGGCCTCGCGCTCGTCTTCGCCGGGATGATCATCGGCATCCGCGTCGCCGCGTGGATGGTGGTGGGCGGGCTCGTGCTCTGCATCTTCGTCGCGCCGCCCGCGCTCGACTGGCAGTGGCAGAACGCGAAGGGCGAGTGGATCGGGGCGGCGGCCCGTCCGGGCACCGCGTGGAAGGAGATCGGCATCTGGACGGGCGCGCCGATGCTCGTCGCGAGCGGCCTCGTCGCGTTCGCCGCGCAGTGGCGCACCATCCTCCGCGCGATCGAGGGGGCGCTGCCGGGGAAGAAGAGCGCCTACCGCTCCGCGCCGACCGAGGCCGCGGACGCCGTCGATCCGAAGACCGTCGAGGTGCCGACGTCGTGGTTCGTCACCGGCATGGTCGTGTCCGGCATCGGCGTCATCGCGGTCGCGACCGCGTTCTTCGAGATCCCCGTCCACTTCGGCGTCCTCGCGGTGCTCATGACCTTCGCCCTCGCGCTCGTCGCGTGCCGCGCGACGGGTGAGAGCGACATCACGCCGGGCGGCGCGATGGGCAAGATCATGCAGCTCACGTACGGCGTGCTCATCCCGCAGAGCTCGACGGCGAACCTGATGACCGCGGCGATCACCTCGGGCTCGTCGCTCGCGAGCGCCGATCTGCTCAACGATCTGAAGACCGGGTACCTGCTCGGCGCGAACCCTCGCCGCCAGTACATCGCGCAGGCGATGGGCATCCTCACGGGCACCGTGGCGACGACCATCTGCTACTTCGTGCTCGTCCCCGACGCCTCGCCGCTGCTCGGGACGGAGACGAAGCCGCCGGCGTTCCCCGCGCCGTCCGCGCAGCAGTGGAAGGCGGTCGCGGAGGTCTTCAAGTACGGCCTGGCGAACTTGCACCCGATGTCGCAGAAGGCGATCTTCGTCGGCCTCGCGATCGGCACGGTGCTCGCGCTCGGCGAGGCGCTCGCGCCGAAGCGCTACAAGAAGTACCTGCCGTCGCCGACCGGGCTCGGCCTCGGTTTCACCCTTCCCTTCTTCTATCCGCTGGCCATCTTCCTGGGCGCGCTCTTCGCCGAGATCGCCATGAAGGCGAACAAGGCATGGGCGGAGCGCTACCTCGTCGCGATCGCGGCCGGCGGCATCGCCGGAGAGAGCATCATCGGCGTGGTGGTCCAGGCGCTGAACAACTTCGTCTTGCACTGAACCGGAGGTCCGAATGGCGACGTGGGTGGTGACCGGAGCGAACCGCGGGATCGGGCTCGAGATCGTGCGGCAGCTCGCCGAGCGCGGCGAGGACGTCTACGCGGCATGCCGCAGCGCGAGCGACGAGCTGAAGGGGATCGGCAAGAACGTGACGGTGGTCACCGGCGTCGACGTGACGAGCCCGTCCGCCGCGGGCGAGATCGAGCGCGCGCTCGGCAAGAAGACGATCGACGTGCTCCTGCACAACGCGGGCATCATGAACGTGCAGGGCCTCGACGGCGTCGATGCCGCGGCGCTCCGGAGCCACTACGAGGTGAACGCGATCGGCCCGCTGATGCTCACCAAGGCGCTGCTCGGTCGGCTCGAGAAGGGATCGAAGGTCTGCTTCGTGTCGACGCGCGCCGGATCGATCGGAGACAACGCGTCGGGCGGCAACTACGCCTACCGCATGTCGAAGGCCGCGCTGAACATGGGAGCGGTCTCGCTCACGCGCGACCTTGCCCCGCGCGGGGTCCTCGTCGGCATCCTCCATCCGGGCTTCATCCGCACCGAGCTCACGGCCTTCCACGGCAACGACGATCCGCCCGTCGCCGCGAAGGGGCTCATCGCGCGCATCGACGAGCTCACGACCGAGCGCAGCGGGCGCTTCTTCCACGCGAACGGGCAGGAGCTGCCCTGGTGACGTCGCTTCGCCGTCAGGGTCCGACGGCGACGATGCCCGTGTCGGTGGTGACGTACAGCGTGCCGTCGTCGCCGAGGGCGGGCGCGCCCTTGGCCTTGCCCTTCAGGCTCGCGGCGAAATAGAGGAGGCCCGTGGGACGGAGCGCGTAGAGGTAGCCGTCGGACGCGGCGACGTAGACGTTGCCGTCGTTCGTGACGAGCGGCGTCGCGACGTCGCCGAGCGTGGCGTACTCCCACTTCTTCTTTCCGTCCGGCGTCGCGATCGCGTGGAGCTTCTTGTCGGCCGCCCCGACGTAGACGACGCCGCCGGCGACGGCGGGCGCGCCGGTGATCGGTCCGCCGGCCGCGTACGTCCACCTGGCCTTGCCGTCGGGCGCGACGGCGTGGAGCTTCCCGTCGGACGCGCCGACGTAGATCGTGTCGTCGCCGCCGACCACGGGCGAGCCGGCGATCGCGCCGACGTCGTACGTCCAGTCGCGAGCGCCGCCCCCGGGCTCGAGCGCGAACAGCTGGTTCGCGCCGCCGACGTAGATGCGCCCGTCTCTGCCGATCACCGGCGAGGACGCGCCGTCGCCGCCGACCGTGACGCTCCACTTCACCGCGCCGCCGGCGGTCACGGCGACGACCTTGCCGTTCGTCGTCGTGACGATCGCCGTCCCGTCCTTCGCGATCACGGGCGACGACGCGATCGGACCGTCGACGTTCACCTTGCGCACCGCTCGCCCCGGCGGCACGCCCGCATCGACGTCCTCGCCCGCATCGGCATCGGCGCCGGCATCGACCGGCGGAGCGGCGCCGAGGACCACTCCGTAGAGGAGGCCGTCGCCCCCGCCGATCACCGCGACGCCGTCGACGTCGATCGCGGGCGACGAGCGCACCGCGCCTCCGCCGGCGCGCAGCGCGGAGAGCACGCTGCCGTTCGTCGCGGCGATCGCGACGACGTCGCCCTCCGCCGTGCCGACCCAGAGCGTCCCGTCCGCGGTGATCGCGGGCGAGCTCTCGCCGGCGGCGATCGGAGCCGACCAGCGGATCGTCGCGTTCTGCGGACCGCCGCGTCCGGCGTAGCCGGCGCGCTTCGGGCAGCCGCCCTTGAGCGGCCAGATCGCGTTCGGCTGGAGCCCTCCGGGATCGCCGCAGACGTCGCCGAGCGGGACGTCGGCATCGAGATCGGGCGGCGCGGTCTCGCCGATCAGCGCGGCGTCGAGACCGCCGTCGCCGCGCGGTGCGCCCGGCTCCTCGTCGTCCTTCGCGCACGCGAGCGCGAGCGCGGAGGCGAGGGCGAACGACGCGAGGACGGACCAGAGCCGGCGCATGGCCGCTCGATGGTAGCAGGCGTCACTTCCGCGGGTACCTCGGCTTGTCGTCGCCCTCGGTCACGTCGACGAGGTGGTTCGCGACGACGCCGCCGAGCTTCTGCACCGTGAGCTCCTGGTTCGGCCAGCGGATCTCGATCGCGTCGATGGTGCACGCGCTGCCGAGGCCGAAGGTCAGTACGGTGTCGTGCTGCATGCCGAAGTGGCCGTAGCCGCCCGAGACCTCCTGCACCTGCCGGACGCCGCCGGCGATCACCGTGACCTTCGCGCCGATCGCCGCCGCGTTCGCGAAGCCCTCGCCCTTGCCGTGGAGGCGGAGCTTCACGAAGTTGCGCGTCGAGCCGATCTCGTTGCGATAGACCTTCACCGTCGGCTTCGCCGCGCACTTCGGATCGCCCGAGCAGCGCGCGGGGCTCGTGGTGACGATCAGATCGAGGTCGCCGTCGGCGTCGATGTCGACCGCGGCGAACCCGTGCGCGTGGTAGTGGTGGATGCCGCTCGCCTCGGTGGCGTTCTCGAACGTGCCGTCGTCCTTCTGGTGGAAGAGCGCGCCCCACGTCTCCGGGTAGTCGGACGACGAGAGCCAGATGTCCTTCTTCCCGTCGTTGTCGACGTCGAAGGCGCCGACGTCCATGTCGCCCTCGTTCCAGTCCGGGATGGTCGGCTTGCGGTAGAGCGTCTTGTCGTCGTTCGGCAGCCGGGTGAAGGCGAGCTTGCCGCCCGCGAGATCGTTCCGGACGATCTGCGACGTGTCGCTCGACGTCCCGATGTGCCAGTGGCGGATCTCGGCGTGGACGAAGTCCATGTCGCCGTCGTTGTCGAGATCGGCGCACGCGGTGGTGAACGTGTTGCCCGCGTTGCGCGCGGGCTGATCGTCGAAGCCCGGCGTCCACGAATAGCGGTCGCAGCCGACCTTCGGCTTCGACTCCTCGGGCGTGCACTGGTTCGCGTTCTCGCTGCACCAGCAGTGGAAGAACTCGTTGTCCGCCTGGTAGGAGACGTTGTCGTCGGCGGCGAACGGCGTCCCGATGCCGACCTCGCTGAACACGCCGCGGTCGTTCTTCCAGAGCTCGTTGTAGCTGCGCCCGTACGCGCTCACGAGGAGATCGGGCTGACCGTCGTCGTCGGCGTCGCACGTGGTGATGCCGTAGGCGGGCTTGCGGTTCTCCCCGCGGAGCCACGCGTCCTCCGCGCCGTCCGTCGCCGGGCGGAGCACCTTCGACGCGGTCGACACGTCGGTGAACGTGCCGTCGCCGTTGCCCCGGTGGAGGAAGTTCCCGCCGCCCTCCGGGCCGTCGTAGAAGGTGCCGACGAAGAGATCGATCTTGCCGTCGCGGTCGACGTCGGCGAACGACGCGCCCGAGGTCGGGAGCGCGAGCTTGCCGGGCGAGGAGCGAGGGCCGATGGTGAAGTGGCCGGTGCCGTCGTTGAGGAAGATCTCGCTCTTGTCCTTCTTCGCCGTCGCGTCGGTCGATCCGTCGATGTACGAGCCCTCGAACAGATCGAGATCGCCGTCGTTGTCCACGTCGGCGAACACGGCGAGGTGCCCGAGCCGTCCGGTCTGCGGGCCGTCGCGCGAATCGAGCAGGCCGCTCTCGGCGGTGATCTCGCGGAAGCGTCCTCCCTCGTTCAGGAACACGCGGCGCATCGGCGCCTCCACCGAGTCGCGCTTGCTCGCCGTGTAGTGGAGGACGAGGTCCGGCAGGCCGTCGCCGTTCAGATCCGCGGACGAGACGCGGATCGCCTGCACGTCCGCGAGCCCCGACTCCGCGGTGACGTCGGTGAACCATCCCCCCGTCGGGAGCGCGCCCGGCGTCTTGCACTGCGCGGGCGGAGGCGTCGTGTCGTCCTCCGCGGCGGGGGCGGGCGCGGGGTCCTCGGTCTTCGTCGCGGTCGTGCTGCACGCCGCGAGCGAGAGGAGAGCGACGAGGCGAAAAGCGGTACGGCTCACGGCGCGCCGATTACCGCGGCGCCCCGGCGGCGCACGTCTCATTTGGCCCGGCGCGAGCCCTACCGTTCGGTCGACACGGCCTGCTCCGCGCGATGCGCCAGGAACACGACGGCGTAGACCGCCAGGACGATCGTGATCGTTTCGAACGTTCCGAGCATGGCTTCCACCTCCTCCGACGGTCCCACTCTCTCCGATCGCGATGACGGTCCGACGAGCGCTCGGTGCCATTTCGGAAAACGTTCGCCGCTCGCGCCGAGCTTGCGCAGTCGGGATCGGCGCATCAAGATGACGGCGTCATGAGCAGCATGCTCGGTCGCCGTCGCTTCGGGTTTAGGGGCCCCCTCGCCCTGCCCGGCGCGCGTTCGGTCTGATCGCAGCGGCCCCGGGCTCGGCGAAGGGGGACTCGCCCTTCACCTCGATGCCCATGGAGCATGCTCATGAACGTCACGGAAGCGTCGTCTCTCCGCGACCTGACCGATCCTTCGGCCGGGCCGCACGCCATGCAGATCCTCGTCCGCGATCTGCGCGAAGCCATCGTCCGCGAGCTCGGACCGCTCGGCGCGGTGCTCGAGCACCGCGGGCCGCGCGTCGTCTCGATCGACGACAACTACGATGCGCTGCGATTCCCCGCCGAAACGGTCACCCGCGACCGGCGCTACACGCGCTACGTCGACGAGCGGACGGTGCTGCGCACGCACACCTCGGCGATGATCCCGCGCCTGCTCCGCGATCTCGCGCGCACGCTCGCGCCGGGAGAGGACGTGCTGCTCCTCGCGCCCGGTGTCGTCTACCGGCGCGACTGCATCGATCGCCTGCACACCGGTGAGCCTCACCAGATCGACGTGTGGCGCATCGCGCGGCGAGCGCGAAGGCTCGATCGCGACGATATCCTCGCGCTCGTCGCGGCCGCCGCGTCCGCGCTCGTCCCCGGCCGCGCGCACACCACCTCGCCGGCCCTGCATCCGTACACCGAGGACGGGCTCCAGATCGACGTCGAGCCCGGAATCGAGATCGGCGAGTGCGGCCTCGCGCATCCCGAGGTGCTGCGCGCGGCGGGCCTTCCGCCGGATGCGAGCGGCCTCGCGATGGGGCTCGGGCTCGATCGCGCGCTCATGCTCCGCAAGGGGATCCCCGACGTGCGTCTCCTGCGCTCCGAGGATCGCCGCATCGCCTCCCAGATGCTCGATCTGTCGCCCTATCGCCCGGTGTCGACGCTGCCGAGCACCGCGCGCGACCTCTCGCTCGCCGTCGCCGACGACACCGACGCGGAGGCGCTCGGCGATCGCGTGCGCGCCGCGCTCGGTGCACGCGCCGCGAGCGTCGAGGAGGTGCGCATCCTCTCCGAGACGCCCGGCGACGCCCTGCCCGAGGCGGCACGCGCCCGGCTCGGGATGAAGCCCGGGCAAAAGAACGTCCTCGTCCGCGTCGTCCTCTCGGACCTCGAGCGCACGCTCACGCACGACGAGGCCAACGTCCTGCGCGACACCGTCTACGCCGCACTGCACGAAGGCACCGTTCATGCGTGGGCCCGCGAGGCCCCACCGCGCGGGCCAGGATCGATCGCATGAGCTCCGTCGACACGCCCGTGCAAGAGCTGGAGGTCTCCGTCCACACGGCGGAGGTCCTCGCGGAGCTCGGCGTGAAGACGCTCGGCGATCTCCTCGCCGCGCCGGTCATCCGCGCATCGGCGCACGTCGTCGACGAGCTGACCTTCCTCTTCGACGAGCTCGGGGTCGAGTACACCGGCGCGCTCGAGTCGATCCCCTACGCGGTGCCCGAAGCGCGCCGCATCCCCATCCTCCACGTGCGCTACCTCGAAGGCGGACCGCCGACCCCGACGACGCGGATGGGCGGGGCTCCGAGCGCATGGCCGAACGACGTGCCGTGGCCGCATTGCCAGAGGTGCGGGCGGGCGCTCCGCTTCGTCGGCCAGATCGCCGGGCCGCTCGCGCTCGGATCGCTCTCGCTCGCCGCGCGCGAGGCGGTGCAGGTCTTCGCGTGCCTCGACGACCGGAGCGAGTGCCCGTCGTGGACGCCGCTCGGCGGCGCGAACGTGGCGCTCGTGCGGAAGGTGGTGCAGGACGCCTCGGTGCGCGCACCCGGCGCTCCACCCTACGCGAGCTTCGCCGTCGAGACCCATCCCGCGTTCGACGACGCGATCCTTCGCGACGGCGAGGACGACGCCGCCTTCGCGCACGGCCAGCACGACAAGCTCGGCGGGCTCCCCTGCTCGGTCGACGCGCCGGCGGTCCCGACGTGTGCACATTGCAACCAACCGATGGAGCAGCTCGCGCAGCTCTCGAGCGACGCCGTTGCCTCGCCCTTCGCGGACGGCACGATGTTCGTGCACCTCTGCCCGAAGAAGCACGCGGCCGCGGTCCAGTGGGTGCGGTGACGAATGCGGTCCCGCGGCATGCCGTCGCTTGACACGGCGCGCAAAGGCCCCATCTCCTTGAGAGAGAGCGCATGGACAAGAAACGGGTCGTGATCGTCGGGGGTGGATTCGGGGGACTCGAAGCCGCGAAGTCCCTCGACGGAGCCCCGGTCGAGGTCGTGCTGATCGACCGCGCGAACTACCACCTCTTCCAGCCGCTGCTCTACCAGGTGGCGATGGCGGGGCTCTCGCCGGGCGACATCGCCTCGCCCATCCGCGGGATCCTCTCGGGGCAAGAGAACGTGCGCGTCCTCCTCGGCGAGGTCACGCACGTCGATCTCGAGGGACGACGCGTGGTCGTCGGCGACGAGTCGATCGGCTACGACTGGCTCGTCGTCGCGGTCGGCGCGAGGACGGCGTACTTCGGCCACGACGAGTGGGAACCGAGCGCGCCCGGCCTCAAGTCGATCGAGGATGCGCTCGAGATCCGGCGCCGCGTGCTCCTCGCGTTCGAGCGCGCCGAGCGGGTGACCGATGCGCGCGAGCGCCGCTCGCTGCTCACGTTCGTCGTCATCGGCGGAGGCCCGACGGGCGTGGAGCTCGCCGGCGCGATCGCCGAGCTGTCGCGCAACGTGCTGAGCAAGGACTTCGACGCCATCGATCCGCGCGACGCGAAGGTGGTGCTGCTCGAGGCCGGGCCGCGGATCCTCCCGAGCTTCCCCGAGGACCTCGCGCAGAGCGCGGTCGAGCAGCTCGCCGAGCTCGGCGTCGAGGTGAAGACCGGCGCGCGCGTGACCGCCATCGACGAGAGCGGCGCGCTGCTGGAGACGGGCGGCGCCGACGAGGTGCCGGGGCTCGGCAGCGGCCACGAGAAGGAGCGGCTCGCATCGGCGACCGTGCTCTGGGCCGCGGGCGTCCGCGCGAATCCCCTCGCCGCCCAGCTCGGCGCGAAGACCGATCGCCAGGGACGCGTCCTCGTCGAGAAGGACTGCTCGGTGCCCGGCCATGCGGACGTGTTCGCCATCGGAGACATGGCGCACTTCGAGGAGGACGGGAAGCTCCTGCCCGGCGTGAGCCCCGTCGCGATGCAGCAGGCGCGCTACGTCGCGAAGATCATCCGGTGGGAAGCGGAGAGCAACGGCCGGCTGCCGCGCGAGCCGTTCTCCTACTTGGACAAGGGATCGATGGCGACGATCGGGCGCTCGCGCGCGATCGCGTGGGCCCGCGGGATCAAGATGCACGGGTTCATCGCGTGGCTCGCGTGGCTCGTGATCCACATCTTCTACCTGATCGGCTTCCGCAACCGCGTCTCGGTGCTCCTCAACTGGGTGTGGAGCTACATGTTCTGGGCGCGCGGCGCGCGGCTCATCACCTCGACGGGCTGGCGGCCGGGCGAGCAGCCGGCGCCGGAGCTGGGACCGCCGCATCTCGACGCGCGTCGCCTCGAGCGAGCGCCCGCGCCTCCCGAAGCCGCGCGAGCGCGAGAGCCCGCTCTCCCCGCGCGGCGAGCTCCCAGCCCGACCTCGTGAGCCACAGGACGAGCGCGTCGTCGGCTCCCGGCTCCTTCGCCGCGGCCGCCGCACGACGCGCGCGATCGGCGAGCTCGGTCATGCCCCGCGCCGCGAGCACGTTCGCGAGGTCGAGCCACCCGCGCGGCGGTGCGCCGGCCGGGCGCGCCATGCGCGAGGCGACGAACCTCGAGGCCTGCGCGCGCAGCTCGGCGCCGTCCTGCGCGAGCGCGAGGCGAACGACGTTCCACGCCTGAGGCGGCACGCGCTCGCCGCGCTCCTCGGCGTCCGCGAGCGCGCCGATCGCCATCGCCGCGCGCGCGTGGACGCCGTCGCGCATGGCGACGAACGCGTCGAGGATGCACTCCCACGCGCTCGCCGGCGCGCCGTCCGTCGCGGCATGCGCCTCGAACCGGCCGGCGAGGACGTCGCGCACGCGGCGATGGAGCAGCGCGATCGTCGGATCGGTGCGCGCGGCCTCGGCCAGCGCCGCGTCGAGCTCCGCGCCCTCCGCGCGCGCGACGGCGACCGCGCCCCGCAGCGCCTCCCGCGCGCGAGGCGCGATCCCGAGCGCGACGTCCCGCCCGAAGACCGCGAGGAGGCGATCGATCTCGAGCGGCGTGAGCGCGTCGCCCGCGTCGTCGACGCGCGCCGCGCGCACGGCGAGCGCGCGGTGCGCGAGCGCGATGTCGCCGGCGGTGACGACGCCGTCGAGCGCCGCGATGGCGCCCGCGCGCACGAAGCGGCTCGGCGACCGGAGGAGCGCGCGCGCGACGACGATCCGCGACGCCGGCGGGATGCGCGCGAGATCGATCTTCGCGGCCTCCGTCACCGCGCGCGGAAGATGCTCGAGCGTGCGCGAGAGCCACGCGATCCGCCGGACGCGCGCGGCGGATGCGAGCGCCACGTCGCCGGCGTGCTCGGCGAGGTCGACGGCGTCGGCGAACAGCGCCTCCGCCCGCGGGTCGGCGCCGGTCTCGAGGCATCGCGCGTAGAGGTAGAGGCCGCGCGCCGATCGCCGGCGGCTCACCTCCGTCCGCGCGAGCGCGGTCGCCGCCGCGAGGAGACCGGCACGCACCAGGTCCTTGCAGATCGCACCGATCTCCTTCTCCCACGCGCCGTCGCCGGCGAACGCCCACGAATCCGTCAGCTCCGAGAGCGCCCCGAGATCGGTGACGGCGATCGCGCAGCGGATGGCCGAGAGCAGCGCGCGCGCGCGGACGTCGCCGATCGGCGCGTTGCTCGCGACCGTGCGCCAGGCGACGAGCCCCGCCTTCGGTCCGCCGCTCTTCTCGACGCGCTCGGCGATCGCGACGGCCATCGAGGAAGCGACGTTCATCCCGCGCTCATCCGGCGCCGCGGTCGGTGACGAGGCCCATCGACGGCAGGCGCTGGGTGGCCGCCTCGATGCGCTCGATCTCGGCGCTGATTTGCTCGATCGAGCGACGCATCTCGTTCACGTCCTTCTTGCCCTCTTCTTCGCGCAGCACCCGGAGCGGCTTGTGCACGCCCTCCTCCATCCACTTCGTGATGCGCGCCTGCTCCGCGAGCTGCATCGCCCGGATCTCGTCGGTGGTGCTGGGCACCAGCTCGACGAGCATCTCCTCGACGCGCTTGGCCCTCCACGTGACCGTGAGCAGGCGCCGCTGCACGTAGGCGGGATCGTCGAGGCGCATCTGCGAGAACTCTTCCTGGAACGCGGTCTCGGCGAGCGCCTGCACCTCGTTGAACACGCGACGCCAGGTCGGACCGTCCCCGGCCGCGTGAGCGCTCATCGCCTTGTCGTGGAGCGCGTCGATGCGCTTCTCCCACTCGTCGCGGTCCATGCCCATGAGCAGCCCGCTCGCGCGATAGACCACGCGGCGGAGCGCATCGAGCTCCTCCTCCATCCGCTGCATCGGCGGCACGAGCTGCTCGCCGGCGCCGCCGTGGAGCTCCTCGACGAGATGACGGAGCTGCTGGGTGAGCGCCTCGAGCTTGTCCGGATCGGTGTGGATCACCTCGCGGATCGCGACGACGAGCCGATCGGCCTCGCGGGAGAACTCGTGGCCGAGCCCGCCCCACAGCGCGCGGCGCGCCTTCTCCGCCCGCTCGAGCAGCGCCTCGACGTCCTCGACGCCGCTCGCCGGGCTCTGCGGCGGCTCGATGTGCGCCTGGATCTGCTGCGTGCCCACGGTCGCCTGCGCCTCGAGCCGCATCGACTCGTCGCAGCGGAGGACGACCTCGACGGGGCTGCCGACGGGGAGCTCGCGCGGCACGTCGATCACCAGCGTCTTGATCGGGAGCCGGTTCTGGAGGATGCGCAGCACGACCGCGCCCGTCTGATCGGCGGTGAAGAACAGCTGCGTGACCTGCGCCGGCAGACCGGTGCCGCGCGCGAGGAGCACCTTGCGCTCGCGCTTGCCGCCGCGCACCACCTCGAGCGAGACGTCCTTCGCGATCACCGACGCGCGCGAGAGCGCGGTCGGCCGCGGGCGGAGATCGCCGCGGTGCATGACCATCGGCAGCTCCGCGAGCGGCGCGCCCATCGGCGTCTGGAACGCGAGCGTCGCCTGCGTGTCCTCCGACTCGCCGAGCGGCACCTCGAAGCGGAGCGGCTCCTTGCCGAGGGCGGCCTCGCCGAGCGCCTTGTCGCCTTCCCACAGCGCGACGTGCGCCGCTTCCTTCGGCGCCTCCTCGACGACCATGCCGAGGCGCAGCTTGCTCCCCTGCGCGACGAGCGGCGTCGTCACGCGCACGCGCGCGCTCGCATCGCCGATGCGCGTCCCGCCCACGTGCGCCGCGTGCACCGCCGCGCCGAGCGCGACGCACGTGTCGACGTCGTCACGGAGCGGCTCGTTCTCGCGCTTGCAGAGCGCCTCGGTCACGCGCCGGACGACGAGCGGCACGCGCGTCGACCCGCCGACGAGGATGACGTGGTCGATGTCGTCGACGCCCACGTGCGCCACCTCGCGGCTGCGGGCGAGCGCGCGCTCGCAGCAGGCCATCGTGGTGTCGACGAGGTCGGCGATCACCGCCTCGTAGTCGGCGCGTCCGACGTCACCCTCGTAGGAGACCGACTCGCCGTTCTTGTCCTTCATGAAGTCGCTCTTCGAGACGTGAGCCACCTCGGTCGTCGAGAGCGACTCCTTGATCTCCTGCGCGAGGTGGACGATGCGCGCGAAGAGGCGACGGTCGTCGTCGCTGCCCTTCACGTCGAGATCGAGCGCATACCCGCGCGCCACCAGCTCCTTGCGCAGGTGCTCGGCGAAGCGGCGATCGAAGTCGTCGCCGCCGAGGTAGTTGTCTCCATCGATCGCGAGCACCTGGTACTCGCCGCCGACGCAGCGGAGGACGGACACGTCGAACGTGCCGCCGCCGAGGTCGTAGACGAGGAAGTTGCCGTCGCCGAGCCGGCGCTTCCACGTGTGATAGATGGCCGCCGCGGTCGGCTCCTGGAGGATGCCGATCACCTCGAGCCCCGCGAGCTCGCCCGCCTTGCGCGTCGCCTCGACCTGCGGCGCGTCGAAGTACGCGGGGACGGTGATCACCGCGCGCACCACCGGGTGCTCGAACGCCGCCGCGCCGGCCTCGAGCGGCCTCTTCGCGAGCGTCTCCTTCATCCGCTCCTTCAGCTCGGCGAGGATCTTCGCGCTCACCTCCTCGGGCGCGAGCTCGGCGGCGCCGATCTTCACCGTCGCCTTCTGGCCCATCTTGCGCTTGATCGACTCGACCGGCGGATGCGCCGCCCCCCGCTTCGTCCGCGCGGCGTGCCCCACGACGAACGCATTCGTCTTCTCGTCCCACGCGACCGCCGAGGGCATGGTCTTCCGTCCGAAGCGATCGGCGTAGATCACCACCTCGCGCTCCGAGGGCGGGAGCCAGGCGATCTCCGAGTTCGTCGTCCCGAGGTCGATGCCGACGGCGCGATCGAGGAAAGGCATGCGGCCCCAAGGTTACGGCCGCGCGCGGTCGCCCGGAAGCGTCAGAGGAGCGGGTCGTCCTCGAGGCGCGGGACGGGCTCGGCCGGGACGTCCCCCACCGCGGCCGCGACACTCGGACGCGCCGCGAGATCGCGAAGCCCGAGCTCGGCTCCCGCGCCCCGCATGCGCGGGAGCGACGGCGGCGAACCGAGCGGCGGGCGCGTCTCCGGGTGCGCGAACAGCGCCGCGCGCAGGCGACGTCGCGGATGCAGCGTGAGCTCCTCCCAGGCCGCCCGGATCCGGTCGCGCTCGGCGTCGTCCTTCGCGTCCTCCGCGAGCTCCTTCAAGCGCTGCGTGATCGCCGCGATCCCGTCACGGGGGTCGAGGTCGTAGCGCTCGAACGGGTTCATGCCCGACGACTATAGCGAGATGGCGCCGCGGCGCACGCGCTCGAGCATCGCCCGCGCCTCGGCGAGCTCGCTCGTCTGCGGATAGAGCCTCTCCGCCCGCTCGAGGAGCGCGGTGACCCGCTCGACGTCGGCCTTGCGCGAGATCACCGCCATCGAGCCTCGCATCACCGCCATCGCCTCCTCGCACAGCAGCGTGGCGAGCGTGAGCCGGCCGTTGCGATGGGTCGGGCAGATGCGCACCGCACGCTCCGCATGGTCGAGCTTCTTCGCGAACGTCCGATCGACGTCCGAGAGGAAGACGTACATCTCGGCCGCCGCCGCGGCGTACGCGATCTTCGTCGGATCGCGCTCGATGCGCGCGGCGAGGTGATCGATCATCGCGCGGAACGGCTCGAGCAGGTTGCCGAGCGCGTCCCACCTCCGCGCGCGATAGAGCTCCCACCCCGCGGTGCCGAGCCGATCGACGCAGAAGTGCTCCACCGCCTCGTCGTTCGCCGACCACGCCCATACGTCGAGCGCGCGCACGAGGATCGCGCGCGCCTCCGCCGCGAGCACCCCGCGCGCCTTCGCGTCCTCGAACGCCTCGTTCACCTGCGAGAGGGCGGCCTCGACGGCCGCGTTGCGCCGGCGCTCGGCCTCCGCGTGGGCGCGCCGCACCGCGCCCTCGGACACCCCGGCGAGGCGCGACGCTTCGTCGATCCACGAGAGCGCGAGGAGCGCCGCACGGCCGGACGGCCCGAGGTCGCGCGCGGTCGACTCCGCGCGCTTGCCGAGATCGGCGATGACCTCGAGCGGGACGCGCTCGGGCGCGATCGCCGCGGCGCCGCCGTCCTTCTTCGCGTCCGGTCCGAGGACGGCGTCGCCGAGGCGCGCGAGGTACGTCCGCTCCTCCGACAGCGCGATCCACGCCGCGAGCGACCGCATCCACGCGTTCGCCGCGGCCTCGGGCGCGAACGGCTCGAGCGTGCGTGCGACGGTCGCGTGATAGAGCGCGAGATGGTGGAGCAGCTCGGGCGGCCGCGCGGACAGCGGCGGCGTCTCGACGAAGCGGACGAGCGCCACGACGTCGCCGTCGCGCGCCGCACGCACCGCCGCCTCGCCGCCGGGGATGGCCCGCGCCGCGGCGACGAGCCCGGAAGCGCGAGCGTGCGGGGCGAGCGCGCGACCCTCCGGGCGCGTGGCGACGACGCCCGCGTGATGCGCGAACATCCGTTCGAGCACCGTCTCGTCCTCGAGCCGATCGAGGAGCGCTTCGTCCTCGCTACGCCACGCCATCGAACACCGGAGCGTACGCCGCTCCGGCCGCTCGACAAGACGTCGTGCGCGCGTAAGGTTTCTGTGGATGTCGCCGTATCGCGTCGCCGCGCCCCCGGAGCCGGACGAGCCCGAGACCGAAGAGCCGTACGCGCGGCTCCTTCGCATGCAGCAGAGGCGCGCGCGCGTCGCGGCCTCGGTGGCCGGCTGCGTGCTCGGCGCCCTCGCCGTCGCGGCGGTCGGGCGTCCCGCGCCGGCCAAGGAGATCGCGAGCGACGCGGCGGCGCGCGAAGAGGCACGGCGCACGCGCGCCCGCGAGGCGATCGCATCCGCGCGCCGGCACGCCGACGAAGCGCAGGAGCGCTTCGCGTCCGAGCTCCGCGCCGCCGTGACGTCGGGCGTGGCGCCGCGCGAAGACCTCGGCGCGTGTCCGGTCGCGCTCTCCATTCCGAGCGGCATCGCCCGGGGGCACGCGTTCCCGCTGGTGATCGTCGACCGCGCCGAGGTCGATGCCGGCGCGGTCCCGAGCCAGGCGATCGCCGAGGTGCTCGGCGACGTGCGGCGCGCGGAGGCGCACCTCGCCGCGGGACGGTACGAGGAAGCGGCGCTCTACGCGCAGGCGCTGCAGCATCCGGGACGTCTCGTCCTCGACGTCGTGCTGGTCGCGAGGACGGCGAAGCGCCCGGAGTGGACGTCCGACGCGGCGTTCGTCCCGGGGGAGATCGACGGGCGCGCCTATCTCTACGACTTCGCCTCGCAGCGGGTGGTCTGCGCGGCCGACGTCCATGCGAAGAGCTCGTCGTCGATCGGCTACGCGTATGCGATCGGGGCCGATGCACCGCTCGGGGCCGGACGATCGGCGAGCCTGAAGGACGCGATCGAGCTCGACATGCGCGCGCAGATCGAGCAGGCGATCGCCGGCGCGATGCGCTTCCGCGCGGCGGCGCCGTGACCGATGCTCAGAGCCCCATGCACTCGGTCTTGAACTGCTTGTTGCCCTGCGCGTCGAGGACGTAGGGCGGCTCGCACGACTTCGCCACCGGCTTGATCACCGGCGCCTTCGCCGGCGCTTCGGGCTTCGCCGACGCTTGCGGCGGAGGCTCGTCGTTCGCGACGGTCGCGGACGCCGGAGGCGTGACCGGCGAGGGCGAGGGCGACGGTGACGGCGACGCCGAGACCATCGGCGGCGGCGCGACCCGAGGCGTGTCCGGCGCCGGCGGAGCCGCCGCGCCGCGCCGCGCGAGCGCATACCCGGCGAGGACGACACCGGAGAGCGCCAGGAGGATCGATCCGGTGAGGAGCGCGATCGACGCCGCGTTGCCGAGCCGAGGCCGCGCCCCACCCGGCCGTCGCGCGACCGGGATCGCGGTGCCGGACGGCGTCAGCTGCGTGTTCGTCGCGGTGTACGTGATGTCCTGGGGACCGGGCGGCGGCGCGATCACCGGGATCGGTCCCGGGACGATGGGCATGATCGGCGTCTGGATCCGCACCGCCGGAGCGGTCGCGCCACGGCTCTGCCCCGGCGGCACCGTCGCCGCGACGGCGTCGA